>CAYPQA010000164.1:0-6941 GCA_964412725.1 uncultured Eubacteriales bacterium | reverse complement strand
CACTACTTTACAAAATTTTACAATAGATGTCAACCCCTTTACTACACCACCCAATTCGTAAAGTTGTTTTCCTTTCAGTTAAGGAAATATCTAAGAAATGGACAATGGTAGCACGTGATTGGGAGATGGCGTACAGCCAAATTATGATTTTCTTCGCAGGTAGATTTGCAGCTTGAAAATTCAAAACCCTAGTGGTTCTGCCCCCAATCCCACGGAGTCTACCCGCTTTTGACTTACCGATGAAAGAAAAAACGGCAGACATAAAATCTGCCGTTCATCGTACAAGCCACGACATGCGTTGGGTCGTACTCCTGCGTTGCACTGTTTTGCCTTGGTAGAAGTGTTAATATTTATATAGGAAGATTATTCCGTTTACATGGTTTATTGTTCAGAGCCAATTTGAAATAAATTTCTAAACTTAAAATTATAATTCAACTTTTACTTGGTTTCTGAAATTAGTTTTTTGTAATAATTACTGTAAGTGCACCAACTCAATATCGGCGGATTCAATGGCAATATCATTGCTCGTCAAGCACTTATCTTTAAATGCTTTTCTACTTAAATAATGCCGTTTGTGTAGCACCTCCGGCTATACCGTCTGCTGTCAGACCGTTATTCTTTTGAAATGCCTTTACAGCGGCTTCCGTCTGGCTTCCAAATACGCCATCCGGAACAGAAGCGTATCCCTTAATATAAAGAGCAGCTTGAATAAGATAAACAATATTTCCTCTATCTCCTTTTTTAACATTTCTAATGGCTGCCGTAGTAGCGTTTCCAAAAACTCCGTCAACTGTAAGGCCGGCATTATATTGACGGTTTAATTCCGTTTGCACACCTTTAACAAGGGCTTGTTTTGTCCTTGTTCCGGCAATGCCATCTACAACTAACCCGGTGTTATATAGACTGTTAAGGGTCTGCTGTATGTTTTTAATAACAGAAATATTGGGAGAAGGCACACTGCTTATGGGGAAAACTTGCTCTACCCCCCCTGCAATAGCCTGTGCAATTTGGGAAACATTGAATCTTGCCATGTCTTGTGGATTGTTTATAAAAGCTGTTTCCACTAAAACAGTGGGGGCATTAGACTGACGGATAATGGCAAATGCATCTTGTCCAAACAGATTTGTTTTTGTTTTGATTCCTCTATCCCTAAAGCCCAATGCAACAATTTGGTTGTTTATGGCTTTAGCCAATGCTTTTCCCTTACCGGTATCTTTGATACTATAATAAGTTTCCGTACCGCTGCTGGGCGTGCCGATATTACTGTTCTGATGTATTTCTACAACAGCATCAACATTGCTACTGTTTGCAAGATTTGCATCTGCCGTAATACTCCTGTTTGTATCTGTTGTGCGGTTATTTATGACCTCATAACCTCTTTGGCGTAATAGTTTAGTTACTTCATTTGATAATGCAAGATTAAGATTTTTTTCAAGTAAATTCCCGTATACTGCACCCGGGTCTGAGCCGCCGTGGCCGGCGTATACTGCAATTCGTGGCATTTGGTTATTCTCCTTTATATGCTTTGTGAAACGAAATGGGAAATAGTGATAATTTATTTTATGAAATTTATTACATATGTGTTCAATCAAAAAAGCAACGCCAAGTAATTTCACTTGACGTTGCTTTTTTTGCTAAGTTTATTCAAATATGTCAGTATCAGAAAACAGGACACTGTTTATTCTACACGTGCTTGTGTTCTTCGTAACTGCCGCAATTACATTTTTCATGTTCGCTTATTTCATTGTTTCTAAAATTAGTTGTATTTTCTATCATAAAGCAGAGCCGCATTAAGAACAACCAACACCGACCCTGCGTTATGTACAAGTGCGCCCGTAACAGGACTTAATAATCCAAGCACAGACAAAACAATTGCAAAAGCATTGATAAGCATAGAAACTGTGATGTTAAACTTTATGGTCTTGATTGTGACATTGGAAAGCCGCTTGATGTAGCTGATTTTCGTTATATCATCACCCATAAGAGCGATATCGGCGGCTTCAATGGCAATATCACTGCCCATTGTTCCCATAGCAATACCGACTGTTGCTGTTTTCAGAGCCGGAGCATCATTAACACCATCACCGACCATACAGATATACTCACCCTTATCAATAAAGCCCTTGACTGCCTCTACCTTGTCCTCCGGCAACAGCGAAGCGCAAATATCTGTAATACCCACTTGCTTTGCGATATATTGTGCAGTTTTTTCGTTATCACCTGTAAGCAATATGGTTTTTTTAATTCCGGCTGAGTTGAGCTGTTTGACCGCTTGCGGTGAGGTTTCTTTTAAGGTATCCGACAGAGCCAAAATACCAATAACTGATTGTTCATCAGCGACGATAATAACCGCCTTGCCTTGACTTCTTAATGTGTCAACTGAACTTTTGGTGTTTTCGCTTATTGCCGTTTTACAATGCTCTTTTATCAGTTTTTCGTTTCCACAAGTGATCTTTCTGCCATCAACGAGAGCCGTAACACCCTTACCAACTGTCATTGAGAACTCTGCCACTTCTTTGACCGTAGCTTCATTGTCCTTTGCATATGCAAAAATGGCTTTGCCAAGAGGGTGTTCTGAACGGTTTTCGGCTGAAGCGGCAAGGGTAAGTAAATCGGTTTCCTCAATCCCAAGAGGGATAACATTGGAAACAATCAACTTTCCGTGGGTAAGAGTTCCTGTTTTATCAAAGGCAATCGTATTGATTTTGCCCATTCTCTCCAATGCTTCACCGGATTTTATCAGTACACCAAACTTTGTGGCTTGACCGATAGCCGCAACGATAGATGTGGGTGTAGCAAGTGCCAACGCACAAGGGCAGAACACAACCAAAACGGTAACAGCGCGAGTGATGTCCTGTGTGATAAAGTATGTAACAATGGCTATTAAGCAAGCAATCGGAACAAGCCACGTTGCCCATTTGTCCACGATTTTCTGCATAGGAGCTTTATTGTTTTCGGCTTCCTTTACAAGCCTTATCATCTTTTGCAACGAGGAATCGCCAAAGGCTTTTGTAACCTCAATGTCCACCGAGCCGAAGCGGTTAATTGTGCCTGTGAAAACACCATCACCGATAGCTTTATCAACAGGGAGTGATTCACCTGTCATTATCGACTGGTCAACAGAGGTTTCGCCCACTGTGATTTTGCCGTCTGCCGCAATGGTTTCACCCGGAAACACACGGATAATATCTCCAACCTTTAAGTCTTTGGCATCTTCCATTTGCTCCTGCACAGTGCCGTCCGACAAGGTGATGATTTTTCGTCCTTGTGTGGGAACGAGTTTTAACAAGGCTTCAATGCCTTTTTTCGTACGTTCAACTGTTCTTTCCTCAAGCCAAGCACCGATTGCCATAATAAATGCAACCTCACCGGCGGCGAATATTTCACCGATAAATATTGCCGCAACCATAGCAATGGTGATAAGCAGTGCCGAACTGATGAAAAACTGCTTTACAACACGCTCAATGGCAAGGTACGCAAGCGGTATGCCGGAAATGATAATACAAACCCATGCAGGGTCAATGGCAAATCTGAAGCTGCCGCCTGTTAGCGGCACTATGTACTCGGTGACGAAGCTCGCCAACAGGAATATGCCAGATATAACCATCATCGGTACGGAGTTAAGAAAGTCGTTGATTTTTTTCATAGTAATCCCCCAAAATTAAATATTAAGTTACCAATTTGAAAGACAGCAAAAGAGAACAGCCAAGCTAATGCAATTTGAAATACAACCACCCAAAGTTACCATCGTAAGCCAAGCTCACGTTTGACGGCCTCTATTGCCGTTACGCAAGGTGTATAAAGCAAGGTGAACACTAAAAAAGCTTGTTACACCTAAATCTTTTAGTGTCATTTTATCTCCATTTCTATATAGCTATAGTCTTATACCGTTTTTGAAAACTGATTGAGTGCAGATACGAGTTTTTTCATTACTTCTTCTTCATTACCACTTTTGATTCCATCAAGTACACAATGTTGTAAATGTCCTTCTAAAATCACTTGCCCTGTTTTATGTAGTGCGGCCTTAGCTGCTCCAATTTGCACTAAAATGTCCTCGCAAGATTTATCATCTTCAACCATTTTTACTATGCCACGAATTTGTCCCTCAATGCGCCTTAACCTTTTGCTAATTGTTTCCACATCCATGCATGTTTTCATCTTTTTGTCTCCTCTCACTATATGATATACCTTATACCCCTATATAGTATTATGGTAAGCGTGTTTTGTCAAGCTTGAGGTTGTCATAAACAGACAATGACTCATACAGACTGACATCTTCGGAGAGTACATCGCACATTTTTCGTATGTCATCACCCTGCTTTTGCGGCTTCATACCGAACACGCTGATTTCGCCGATGTCCTCTGCGAATAAGCCGAGCATTAGCCGGAGCGTGGCTGTCTTGCCTGCGCCGTTACGTCCAAGTAGGGCATAGACCTCACCCTCACCCTCGCTTACGGATAGGTTTAAGCCGTTTACGGCTTTGACTTGACCAAAGTTTTTATGCACCTGATTTAATGCGATTGTATTCATATCTTCACTCTCATTCGTGTAAGGTTTAATCTACTTGTGCTTATTCCGTTTGTTACCCATGCGTCTGCCAAGGAATAAAAAGCATTGAGGCATCTCCTTAGAGCCCGTTAATATCTCCAATTTACGTACTTTCGGTTGATTTTTTGCTCTGCTACGTCAACGCCTCCTAGCAGACTTTTCTTCGAGTATGCGTCGTCGGCGTTTACTTGCATATCAAATAATCATCTCGAAATTACGCTAAAAGCGAGCTATTAAACAGGCTCTTAATCTTCGCAATTACTTTATCCATTGTTTTTCGTTAACAAGTTGTCTCCTTCCGCTGTTTTGCGGTAGAGCAAAGGGCAAGACGTTTAATTTTGAGAAACATTCTGAGGATTTCTTGACAACACATAATAATCAAATTAAAATCACAATATTATTAAAAAAAGGCTTAATCAAAGGAGAGGGTTCTATGAGAAAGAGATTAATCGCATTGGCGATAATGCTGGCTGTGCAAATTTTGCTGATGTCTTCAACTGTACAGGCGGCAAGTGTGAAGCCCACATTTACGGACATTCAAAACAGTCCATACAAGCAGGAGATTATTAGATGGTCTCAAAATGGTATTGTTGCGGGCATGACGGAAACGACATTTGACGAGAAAGGCACGCTCACACGGGCACAGCTTGCTTCGTACATTGTTCGCCTTCTGGGGCTAAAGACAACGTCACAAAATACTTTTTCAGATTTGACTGCGGACAAGTGGTATTATTCCGATGTCTTGAAGGCTAATGCGGCTGGTATACTGCAAGGCTCGGGCACAGAAATTTGGCCTGAACGTGCGGTAAATCGTGCAGAGGCGGTGAGCATTCTTTCACGTGTTGCAAGGGTTTTAGCAAGCTCCGTGAATGCTTATCCACGAGAGCTTATCCCCGAATGGGCTCTTGGTTCTGTTAACGGCATGGCGCAAAGGGGATTTTTGAAGGGGTTGTTTACAGACGGATTCAATGCCGCTAAGTACATGACGCGCGGCGAGATGGTCAAGCTTATCGATAATTGTGTGCCAAATTATCTGAATGCTCCTGGCACTTATAAAAGCAATAACATTTCTGCTGGCGATGTGTATATATCCTCTGGGAATATCACATTGTCTGATGTTACGGTTCACGATAATGTGTTCATTACTCAAAAGGTTGGTACCGGTGCCGTTACACTTGACAATGTTCGCGTTTCGGACGCGCTTTATGTAGATGGTGGTGGCGACACAGCGGTTAAGCTTACAGGAAATTCGTCCGCAGGAAGAATTTTAGACTCTCGCCCGAATGGTGTTGTGCAAATGCCCGCAAACCAACCGTCAAACAATCTCTATTCCATAAGCGGCAAGGTTATAGCATCTGATACAAAAGCCGGTTTGAGGGCAACCGTAACTCTCAAAGACAACTTAGGCAGAATTGTTGGAACCTCAATAGCCACAAATTCTGACGGAACCTTCAATTTCATAGGCATACCTAGCGGAACAGGCTATACTGTAACCGCAACATCAGACAAATATTCGACAGGCACAACCGGTTCAATAAACCTAAGCAACCATGTAAGCGGAATTACGTTAACATTAACAGGAAATTCTAATAACTTTACAATATCAGGCACAGTAACAAATGCCAGCGGTAAGGTGCCGAATGCAACCGTAACATTACAGGCGAGTTCAGACAAAAGCATAATCCACACAGCCACAACCGGAACAGACGGCACTTACCACCTCACAAATATCCCTGAGGGTAGTTATTCATTAAGTGCAACGTCAGGTTCAATGACCGCGGCGAATATAAATCTTAATGTAAACAAGGATATTGTTCAAAATCTAACAATTATAAACCAAAGCTCATCATCAAATCCATCCAATACAAACACAATAAGCGTATCAGGAAGTGTATTTTCTGTTTTATCTATGGGTCCCGAGTCTGATGTAAAGGTAACCTTAGTGGACAGTTCCGGTACAGACACAGGGTATACAACGGTAACAGATTCGAAAGGGAACTATACCCTCGAAGACGTAAGCGTAGCCTCGGGGGCATACAAGATTAAAGCAGAGGTTTCAGGCAAGGTTATCTATTCGGATATGTTCAGCATCCAAGGTAATGATGTAACAAGAATACGGGTGACGCTTCCTGCGGATGTGCCTGTCGGCGGGAAACAATAATGAAAAAAGTGGTATTTTACCGTATAGGATTTATTTTTGTTACGCTATTCCGTTTTGTATAATTTAGTGAAATAAATATTGCGTTTATTGTGTACTTTGTATATCAAAGATTAAAAATTCATAAAAATCACAAAATAGCCTTGCATTTCTATTGAAAAACTGTATAATGTTCATAAATACAATTTACGCGGATTATATAAAATATAACCGCAAAATAGAGATGGAGGCTTT
>CAYPQA010000163.1:0-7008 GCA_964412725.1 uncultured Eubacteriales bacterium | reverse complement strand
AGGCTTTGTAAGCTGTGTGGTTGCACCAAGCAAATTACCCTTCGCACGCATTTCTTCCGTAATGAGTGATGAGAATACGATAACGGGAAGGATAGAAACTTCGTCATCATCTCGGATTTTCTTGAGCAGATGGTGGCCATCCATTTGAGGCATTTCGATATCGGTTATAACGCAAGCAACTTGATCCTTTAAAGGAAGTCCCGAACGTTTAAACTCCATAATCTTATCCCAAGCCTCTTTACCGTTTGAGCAACAGACAATGTTTACATAGCCAGCTTTTTGTAAGGCTTCAATAATCATCTTTTCAAGCAATGGGGAATCCTCGGCAACAAGAATAGGCTTGTAGCTTCTGCTTCTTTCACCAAGTCGGTTTATGCTGTCAATCTGAAATCCTGCGCTGGGGCTTATGTCAACCAAAATCTTTTCAAAGTCGATTATGGTAACGAGCCTGTCCTCAATCCTTGCAATACCGGTAGCCAGACCCTCTTCGCCGCCGTAAATAGTTTTGTCCGGTTTTTCTATATCCGTCCAGGAAATTCTGTGCATGGCCTCAACACTGTGTACATGAAAGGAAGAAAGGATTTTATTAAAACGGGTTATTATAAGTATGTCACGTTCTTCATTTTCTGAGGGCGGAAGACCCATATAAGCGGCCAAATTGATAACTGTCATAATCTCAGTACGCGGCTTGAACACGCCTTCAACAAACGGATTAGAATTAGGCATAGGGGTAACCTTGCAGTATTTCATAATCTCGACAACCTTAGCCACGTTAATTCCGAAGTGCCTATCGTTTATAGTAAATTCCATAATTTCGAGTTCGTTTGTGCCGCTTTCAAGCAGTATTTCTTTTTTCTTAACATTTGTCATAGTAAACCTCCCCAAAAAAGATCTTTGACCTTACATTATTATGACATAGGTTTTGAAAATTTTCAATAGATTTTTCAAAATATTATCACTCTTCTGTATAGCAACCCATAAAGACAAATTTTTGACTTGAGGATTCTAATTGAGAGAAGAGGTCAAAGACAGCTTGGTCGTAGACGGAAACGTCTAAATCAAAATAAAACATAAACTCAAAATCCTTATCGGGCATAGGGCGGCTTTCAAGCTTTGTGAGGTTTATACCAAGCGCTGAAAATTTTGCCATAAGACGATAAAGCTCGCCGGGACGGTGGGGCAGTGTCATCATAAGACTTACGCGCTTTGCGCCCGGATAAATTTCCAGTTTCTTCGATATGCATATGAATTTTGTGTAATTGTTGTCGCTGTTTTGAACGTTTTCGCAAAGTATGTTGAGGCTGTAAAGCTCTGCGCAACCAATTGATGAAATAGCCGCAATATCATTTGAATCCGATTCTGCAACCATCTTCGCAGCGATTGCGGTATTTTCACAGGGGATAATTTTTACATTCAAGCTCTTTAAAAACTCACTGCACTGACCCAAGGCCTGCTCGTGTGAATAAATAGTCTTTATATCGGAAAGCTTCACATCATGCTTTGCTAAAAGCGTATGATTTATTTTAAGTCTAAGGCTTTTTACAATATAAAAGCTATATTTTTTCATTAAGTCGTAAATGGTTGTAACCGAACCGTGAAGGCTGTTCTCAATAGGCAATATACCGTATGAGCAAAGGCCTTTGTCCACAGCACCGAACACGCCGTCAAAGGTGTTAAAATACATTATGGAAGGACGCACGAAAATCTTTTCACAGGCGGCCGTTGAGTTTGCACCCTCTGTACCTTGACAAGCAATAACGGCACTTTTTGGGAACAACTGAGGTGTGTTTTCCAGTGCGTTTTTGATGTTCTCGGCTATCTTTGAGTTATCCGCAATAAGTTTCGATTGGTATGTTCTCGACAGATCAAATATCGTTGTATAAAGAATCTTTGTAAAGCCCGCAACCGTATCGTCCTGCGTTTCGGTTAGGCGGTTTATAATTTCGCGCTCACGCGAGGTATTCACAATGGGAATATTTTCAGCTTTTTTTATGCGTGCAACTTCTTTGGCAAGCGACAGGCGCTTTTCAAAAAGGCTTACAAGCTCGTCGTCCACACTATCTATTGCCTTTCTCAAATCTTCAAGTCCCATGGTGTCCTCCTCAGTTATTCTGTCTAAGCACGTTTAAAATGTCTTGAGTGCCCTTATACAGCTTTTTGAAAGCGCTGGGCGTTAAGGATTGTGCGCCGTCGCAAAGAGCGGCCTGCGGGTTATTATGCACTTCGATTATAAGTCCGTCCGCACCAGCGGCCACAGACGCATAAGACATAGATTTTACATATTTAGAGTAACCGGTTGCATGAGATGGGTCTACAATGATCGGCAGATGCGAAAGCTCTTTAACAACAGGTATAGCCGAGATGTCAAGCGTGTTTCTTGTAGCGGTTTCAAAGGTTCTTATGCCTCTTTCGCAAAGGATAACGTTCTTGTTACCGCCCGCCATTATATACTCCGCACTCATAAGAAATTCGGATATGGTATTTGCCAATCCCCTTTTAAGGAGAATAGGCTTATTGATTTTACCAAGCTCTTTAAGCATACGGAAGTTTTGCATATTCCTTGCACCTACTTGTATAACGTCAACTTCATCAAAAAGGTCAAGCTGAGACAAGTCCATAATCTCCGTTACAATAGGCAGCCCGGTTTCCTTCTTTGCAAGCAATAAAAGTTCGATGCCGTTTCCACCCAAGCCTTGGAACGCGTAGGGTGATGTGCGCGGCTTAAATGCGCCGCCTCTGAGCATGTTTGCTCCTGCCTCTTTAACAAGCTTTGCCGTCTCAACAATCTGCTCCTCTGATTCAACGGAACAAGGTCCGGCTATTGTACAGAAATGACCGCCACCTACTCTAACATCTCCGATTTCAATAACAGAATCAAGAGGATGAAATTTACGGTTTGCGGCTTTATATGGCTCCGCAATACGTTTTGCAGACTCGACAATATCCATAGCACAGACAAGATCCATATCAACAACGGACGTGTCACCGATGAGTCCAAGGATTGTGGATTGTGTACCTTGGCTCACGTTAATTTCCAAGTTCATTCCCTTAAGCCAATTGGATAGGTTTTCGTATTGAACTGGATCCGGATTGGGTTTTAAAACAATAATCATTGTGTCCTCCTAAAATGAATATTTATTCTCCCGCTATACTTAATTCGCCCACAAGCAATGAAGGCGCGCCTATGTTTCCCGATGAGGAAGGCACACTGAAATATAAATCGTTTCCGATGGCCTTAATATCCTTAAGCATAGTATATATATTGCCCGCAACCGTAATCTGTTCGACAGGGCGGCTTTTCACGCCGTTCTCTATCAAAAAGCCTGATGCGGAAACTGAAAAATCTCCCGAAACAGCATTCGTACCGGAATGAAGCCCTTCTACATCCGTAATAAGAATACCATTTCCGCAAAGCTCATAGAGCTTATTCGCGTCGTTATTAGTAGGAACGATATAGAAATTTGTTCCGGCCGTTGAAACAGGTGACCTGAAGGAGGCTTTGAAGCCGTTTCCGGTACTTGCTTTTCCGGCTTTTTTTGCGGATTTGAGGTTGTAAAGCAAGGTGTTAAGCTTGCCGTTTTCAACAACAAACCTATTTGTGCAGGCTACACCCTCAGAGTCAAAGGACGTATTCCCCAATGCAAAGGATTTGCCGAAATCAAGACTGCAATCATCCTTAATATTGAAAATTTCAGATGCAATAATTTCGCCTTCTTTGCCATTAAGCATTGAGAATCCTTTTTGTGCATTTTCTGCAAAAAATATCGAAACAAAAACTCCAAATAAATTTTTTGCGGCCTTTGCATCAAAAATTACGGGGCAGGACCGTGAAGCAATACTCTTTGCGCCCAAATTAGCCAATGCGTTCTTTGCAGCTTTCTCGCCTATATTGTCAGCCGCCAAGCTGTCCAGATTGGTTGAATGCCAGAGATAATCTCCTGTTTTTGTCTCTCCGTTTTGTTCCGCAACTGCAGAAACATATGCATATGCACCGTTTGATTTTTGACTTACAGACAAGCCCTTTGTGTTTTTTATAACAACCTCAGCCTCAAATGTGTTAAGGAGGCAATAGTCCACGGTCTTTATTCTCTCATCGTATGCTTTGGCTTTTCTTTCCAACTCAAAAGCCATTTCTACTTTTTCTTTTGAGGAGTATTTGTTTAAGGATTCATCGTATGTCTTGACATCAAGATACGAACTCTCTCCTGCGTAAAGCTCTTCATCTATTTCTTCTTCTATAATAGTCGCATTCTCTTTTGCAAATTGCAAAAGCAACGGAATACTTTCATTTGTAAGGGTTTCTGTATAAGAATAACCTAATTTTCCGTTTATTTTACCGCGAAACGATAATCCGGCAACTTCATTATTAACATACTGTGACAACTTGCCGCCAAACACATAAGCGGAAAATTCGCAAGACTTCGTATAATAAGCTTCACATTCAGAGAAACCCATAACCTTTGCATCTGCTACAAGCTTTTCAAAAAATTCAGAAGTCATTTTCTACCTCCTACAGTCAATTGTGAAACCCGTATTGTGGGCTGGCCAACGTTTGTAGGCACAGAGCCGCTTAACGAACCGCACATGCCCTGCTCCATTGACATATTGTCGGACACCATATCAATATTCATCAAAACCTCTGAGCCTTTACCGATAAGGGAGGCTCCGCGTACAGGCTCCGCAATCTTACCGTTTCTTATGATATGTCCTTCAAGTACGGCAAAGTTAAATTCACCCGTAGCCGGAGAAACAGAACCGCCGCCCATCTTCTTTGCATAAAGCCCATATTCCACAGAGGATATAATATCCTCTCTCTTATCTGTACCGTTATCAATATACGTGTTCGTCATACGTGAGGTTGGCGCAAATTTATACGATTCACGACGTGAAGAACCCGTCGAGGATGCGCCCATAATCTTTCCGTTAAGTCTATCAACAAGATAGCTTTTTAATATGCCCTTTTCAATAAGCACATTTCTTTGCGAAGGCGATCCTTCATCATCAATGTTTATAGAACCCCACTCGTTTTGCATGGTTCCGTCATCTATGGCCGTAACCTTTTCGGACGCTATCTGCTGCCCAAGTTTATCGCTGAAAACAGATGTTTTCTTTGCAACGCTCGTTGCTTCAAGGCTATGACCACAGGCTTCATGGAATATAACCCCGCCAAAGCCGTTTTCTATAACAACAGGCATAACACCAGAAGGGCAAAGCTCAGCCTTAAGCATTTTAACCGCAATCTCAGCACTGTCTCTGCCTATTTTAGCCATGTCTAAATTTTCAAATAACTCAAACCCTCTGAGTGCGCCGGGCGTAAAGCCACCCGTTTGTTTCTCGCTTTCAGAGGATGCAACTGCGCTGAACGTAACGCGTGAACGCGTGCGACTATCTTCTGTCCAAAGACCTTCAGAATTTGCAATTATAATGTCAGAGGAACTGTCCGAATATGACGCAGAGGTTTGGGTAATTTGATTATCGTAAGCCTTTGCAGAATTATGCGCAACGCGCAACAACGAAACAAGCTCATCCTTATTTACATCCGAAGGGGCTATTTTTATAAAGTGTTTATTTGTAACAGGCACAGCATTAAACGGGGCGAGTTTGACAATTGAACCACCGGTCAAGGCCTGTGCGGCCTCTTTAGCAAGCTTGCAAATGCTATTCTCGTCAAGTATATTTGTATAGACGTAAATAGCCTCAGTGCCATAAAACAAACGTATGCCAAGTCCGCAATCAATACCGGACAGAGCCTTTTCCAAAACGCCGTTTATCATATGAATACCACTTTGGCGTTTGCTTTCAAAAAACAGCTCGGCAAAATCGGCTCCACCGGACAGGGCGGCCTCAATTGCGAGCTGTGCAAGTTTTTTGTTCATATATACCTCCTTGAAAAATGATGCATAAATATAAATATACAAAAAAAGCGAGTGATGGGAATCGAACCCACGCATCCGGCTTGGGAAGCCAGTGTTCTGCCATTGAACTACACTCGCATTTATTAGATAATACCAAACCAAGGAAAAGTTGTCAAGAAATTTACAAAAATAATTTACAAAATTACGACTCTGAATTTGTTTACAATAACCAATACGGCTGATATAATAACGAAAATATAGGACTTTTAAGGAGAGATAATTTAGATGGAGATTTTTATAAAAATAAGTGAACAACTACAAGCCGGACGCGTGTCAAAGGTTAAGGAGCTTGTTGGACAAGCTTTGGAAGAAGGCATTTCTCCAAGGGATATTCTCGAGCAAGGCTTGCTTTCAGGAATGAGCATTGTCGGTGAAAAATTTAAAAACAATCAAATATTTGTTCCGGAGGTTATGATAGCTGCCAAGGCCATGAGTGCGGCTTCAGAACTTTTGAAGCCGATACTAGTCAAAGAGGGCGTTGTCTCAAAGGGAACGGCTGTTATAGGCACAGTTAAGGGAGACTTACACGATATAGGCAAGAATCTTGTCAAGATGATGCTTGAAGGAAAGGGTATGTCCGTTGTTGACCTTGGAGTTGACGTTCCAGCCGAGCAATTCCTAGAAAAGGCGCTTGAAAACAACGCAAATGTTATCTGCTGTTCAGCTCTGCTCACAACAACCATGAACGAGATGAAAAACCTTGTGCAACTTGCTGAGGAACGCGGCGTGCGCAACAGGTTTAAGGTTATGGTTGGTGGTGCACCCGTAACACAAGACTTTTGCAATAGTATTGGTGCAGACGGCTACGCTCCGGATGCCGCCTCGGCCGCAGATATAGCGGTTGGATATTGTAATGCTTAAAATGTAGACATGAAGGAATATTCAAATAAAAAAGCAAAGTAGTTATACATAATCTTGTATAACTACTTTGCTTTTTTTATAAGAAAAACAATTGTCAACCATCCATAAGAATATAGTTGACAATTATAGATTTTAGTGCTATATATTTAAAGCATACAAATGAGGAGGAAAACTATGTCAATTAAAAACAAGGTATTGGAAATACTTGAGCAACGAAGGGATATAAGCATTT
>CAYPQA010000162.1:0-7026 GCA_964412725.1 uncultured Eubacteriales bacterium | reverse complement strand
CGGTTGTCAACGTGGAAGACGAAAAAACCACCGCTCATTTTGAACGATGGTTTTTGGCATTCATCACTTTCGAACTAACGTTATTTTACAACAAAAAAGGGCTTTTTGCGAGCCACTTTTAAAATGTTTTGATTAATTCTTTTTACCATACATACGTTTTAGGGGCTGTTGTTTCGCAACAGCCCCTTTTCAATATACCTTATGAATACTAAACCTTAAATTTGCCCACAAGACCGTTTAGTGCCTCTGCTTGTGCAAACAATTCTTCACCGGACGCTGCAGCCTCCTGTGCGGCCGCGGAATTGGATTGAACAACGCCGAGTATTTGTTCAATACCATTGTTTATGGAATTTGTTCCTGATAGCTGTTCGTCCGTCGAGGTGACTATCTCAACCACCAAATCACCGGCTTTTTTTGTTTTTGCAACAACCTGATTTAGTGACGAGGCTGTATCATTCGTCAGCTCACTTCCATGTCTTACGGCCTCTACGGATTTTTGGATTAACTCAGATGTGTTCTTAACCGCATTGCTCGATCGGCTTGCAAGCAACCGGACTTCCTCGGCAACGACAGAAAATCCCTTTCCGTATTGACCTGCTCTTGCGGCTTCAATAGAGGCGTTAAGTGAAAGTAAATTGGTCTGGAATGCAATGTCTTCAATTGTTTTTATAATTTTTGATATTTGTTCGGAGGCTATATTTATCTCATCCATAGCCTCTACAAGTTTCTGCATTTTCTCATTACTTCTCACGACTTCAGAGATTGCTTCATTGCTAATCTTAACAGCGGCTTTTGCGTTTTCGGAGTTTATCTTAGACTTGTTAACAATTTGCACCGTGGCATTAGATAAATCCTCTAAAAGACTGTTTTGGTCAACGGCTCCTTTTGAAATAACCTGCGAGCCATAGGATATTTGTTCTGCACCTGAAGAAACCTGAACGGTGGCTCCTTTGATTTCTGTAAGGGTTTGGTTAAGCGAATCCACAATTTTAGCTAAAGATTCTTCAAGGACTTTGAAGTCGCCCTTAAATTTAATATTAAGCTTACCTGTTAAGTCCTTGTCGGCAAGCATACCGAATATGCGCGTTATCTCGCTTATATAAGTCTTGAGGAAATTTATCGTTTCATTAACCGATATTTTTATCGGCTCAAAATCACCATGAAAGTCGGTATCTATGGACACATCAAGATAGCCTTCCTTCATTTCGCTCATTACTCGAGAAATTTCTGAAACATATGACCTTTGTCCATCAATCATCTGATTTACAGACACCTTGAGGTCATTGAAGTCTCCGACAAAATCGTTTTCTATATATTCAGAAAGGATGCCGCTTTTAAGCTTGTAAAGTATTTTAGATATTTCATCAATATATCCCTTTACTTTGTGCATTGTTTCATTAATGGAGTTCTTAATCGGGGCAAAATCACCGTGATATTCCATATTAATTTTCGCGGACAGGTTACCGCTTGAAAATTCGGACATAACATCGGATATGCTTTTAACATAATTTTTGTTGCTTTCTATCATAAAGTTCATGTTTTTTGAGAACTCATCCTTGTCGGAACGCTCGGTAATACTTTCGGAAAAGTCACCCAATGCAACATTTTTCATAGTCCCAATCCATCCGTTCATCATATCTGTGAGCTTTATAAATGACGTGGTAACAAGTCCGATTTCATCGTTTGCAATGTCGTTTGAGGTCAGATTAACCGACATATCGCCCGTTTCAACCATTTTGGAGACTATACCGGCTATCCTGCTCAAAGGCTTAATTTTTCGGCTTATTATAAAAACTAAAGCAACCAAAGACAGAATAACAGCGACGACGCTGAGCAATATGCCGATTAAAATGCCCCAATTTATAGCCGCGTTGGCCTCCGAAGGGAATACAGACGTTCCGATAATCCAAGGTTTATCTGACCCTACAAATTCAAATGGTATATAGTAACAGTACAATTCTGCGCCTATATCATCATCCCTTGATTTAATCATCTGGATTTGGTTTTTGTTTATTGCGTTATCTATTGCCTCTAAGTCTTCAGGATAATCTTTCCATGAAGATTCAGATAACGGTAGGCCTATGTCGTAATCTGTGTCCGGATAGTATGCGAGGTATTGGTTAGAGCTTATTAAGCTTAAAAATCCGTTTTCAAAGATTTTTATATTCGACAGGTGCTCCTTAAAGAATTTGACATCTATGTCATGGCCTACAACGCCCGCGAATTTACCGTCGTAAAAAATCGGTGCACAAATGGTGACCATTAAAATCTCTTTCCCGTTTACCTCATAGAGATAAGGGTCTGTTATGTAAAGTTTTCCTGAAGCTTTGGGAATTTTAAAATAATCCTCATTTGCGTAATCATCATATGTACCTACACTTTTAAAGTCATAATGCGTTTTTGATTCCATAAATACGTATGGATTAAAGAACCGGTCACCTAAATCGTACCCCTCTTCTTCATCAAAAATATCCTGCTCCATCATAATGCCTATGCCCACAAACTCATCTGTCCACAAAATCAATTCACCCAGAATTCTAATCGCTTCACTTCTCTTAATCTGTCTGTCTTTGAGCAGGGTTTCCATTATTTTTGCGTTGGTCATAGCTGTGGCCGAGAGACGTTCTACATTTGCCGACAAAGCACCGGCCCATTATACGCCAATTCAATGGTATAATCCTTTGACAACTGAGTTGACGTCTTGTAAAATATCTCTAAAACAGCAGTTAAAATTACACCTATTGAGATACAGAACAAAGCAATGGTCGGTAAAGAAATTTTCCATTTCAATGATAAATTTTTACTGAGTGACCTCATGCGTTTACCCCCTCCGATTATTTATAAATTGTAATTTAATTATAATATACGTTCAGGTGGTTAAAAAGTCAAGCTGGGTGTAATGTTTAGCAGGGAAAGAGGTTATCTTGATAGAATTAAACGGTAAATATGCAACCGCAAAGGTATATGCGGACGAATTGGAGCAATCTGCTATTGGTCAGATTGTTGGTCTTTGCAACAGAGAGGTTATGAAGGATGCAAACATTAGGATTATGCCCGATGTTCATTCGGGGATAGGATGTGTTATTGGAACAACGTTGGTTATTAGGGAGAATAGGGTTATTCCGAATTTGGTAGGGGTTGACATAGGCTGTGGAATGTTGACCGTGCATTTGAAAGACAAGAGATTGGAGCTGCCGAAACTTGACAGCGTTATAAACAAGAATGTACCAAGTGGTTTTTCTGTTAGAAACAAAACGCATAGGTTTCTTGATAGGGCCGATTTAGATGAGCTTTTGTGTAAAAGGCATATCAATATGGAGCGAGCAGAGCTTGGCTTGGGCACGCTTGGAGGCGGCAACCACTTTATCGAGGTTGCACGAGCCTCTGATGATAGCCTATATATTATTATTCATAGCGGCAGCAGGCATTTGGGCTTGCAGATTGCAAAACATTATCAGGAGCTTGCGATTAAAGAACTTAAGAAAGCCGGGAAAATTTCGGACAGCGAAAGGATTTTTGCATACTGTGAGGGTGAATTATTTGACGCTTATATTCACGACATGACTATTGCACAGCAATATGCGGATCTGAACCGTGAAGCCATTGCCGATGAAATTGTGAAAGGTATGAAGCTTACGGTGGATGAGAAGTTTACTACCGTCCATAATTACATCAGCAAGGCTGAAAATGGTGATTTGATTTTAAGAAAGGGGGCTGTATCAGCCGAAAAAGATGAGGTGCTTTTAATTCCTATCAATATGCGCGACGGCAGCCTGCTTTGTAAGGGAAAGGGCAATCCTGACTGGAATTACTCCGCTCCCCATGGTGCGGGGCGTTTGATGAGCCGCTCGGATGCGAAGAATTCATTTTCGGTAAATGAATTTAAAGCAACGATGAAGGAGGCTGGGATTTTCTCAACCTCTGTAAGCAAGGACACGCTTGACGAATGCCCAATGGCATATAAGCCTATGCAAAGTATTTTATCGCAGATTGGCGACACTGTGGATGTCTTTGAAACCTTGAAGCCGATTTATAACTTCAAGTCTGGAAAAGAAGACTGATGCATACTCCATCAGGGCTAATCCCTAGGTATTGATGTCCGGCATAGAAACCAGTGCCAATATCTCTTCTTTAGTTACCTGCTTATATGAACCTTCTTTAAGTGAACCAAGTCCGAGTGTACCGATATGCGTGCGCTTTAAGGCAAGAATAGGGTGGTTTATAGACTCGCACATGCGTCTAACCTGCCTGTTCTTGCCTTCTTTTATTATTATGCTTAGAGTTGAGCAGGGGGCGTTGTTTAGGAAGCCTGTTTTAAGTAATTTAACCTGTGCGGGTGCAGTTGTGTACCCGCCTATGTCAACGCCCTCTCTTAATTTGTCGAGCAATTCTTGGGTTGGTATACCAGAAACTGTAGCTTCATATGTTTTTGGAACCTTTTGACCCGGGTGTGTGAGTTTGAAGGTTAAATCTCCGTCATTTGTGAGGATTAAGAGTCCGCTTGTATCGTAGTCCAATCTGCCCACGGGATAGACGCGTTCATTAATCTTAACCAAATCCAAAACACAAGGTCTTCCGAATTGCTCCTTAGCCGTTGTAACGTATCCGCGAGGCTTGTTAAGTATATAGTAGACAAGAGTTTCTGTTTTTGAAACAGGCAAGCCGTCTACAGTTAGACCATCAACACAGGGAGCTTTATCGCCAAGACGGCAGACCTGCCCGTTAAGGCTCACACGCCCCTGTTCGATAAGCCCCTCAATAAAACGACGCGAGCCAATGCCCGCGTCTGCCAAAAGCTTTTGTATTCTTATATTATCCATTAGTTCCCATCCCTGTCCACGCATCAAAAATTTTTCTGAAATATGTTTCAAAATCATGTCTTTTAATAGAATCAGACGCACGCACTTCTATTTGCGCATACAATTCCCCTTTTATAAATACCTCTGCAAGGCCAATCGGATTCCCCGCCGTTACAGGTGCGGTAATTTGATCGGGTAGCGTTATGTCTATGCGTATACAATCAGCCTCGTCTGCGGATAGAGGCAACCTCAAGCCTTCTGCAATATAGCATTTTACGCTTTCCTCTCTGGCTCTCCTCACAGCAATACTGCCCGCATCTGCGCCTTCCTTAACAATGTCATAGAATTTGAAATTATCAAAGCCATAATTGAGTATGGCTTTAGTATCACGCCATTTTTGTTCCTTGCCCTTTTCACCCCAGCCGCTTGCGAGCACAACCGATATGAGCTGCATGTCGTCGCGTTTCGCGGAACCTACAAAGCAATGGCCGGCTTTGCCTGTAAAGCCTGTTTTTATACCGTTTGCTCCATTATATTCATGGAGCAGACGGTTTTTGTTTATAATAGTGTAGGTTGTGCGGTCAGATTTTGCAGTCGCATTTGGCGTGTTTATCAACTCCACAAACGCGGGATTACTCATTGCATAACGAGATATCAAGGCCAAGTCCTGCGCGGTTGAATGATGTTCACCCTTGTCAAGTCCGTTTGGCGTTTCAAACACAGTATCCTTTGCACCTATGGCTGCGGCCTTCTCAGTCATAAGACGACAAAATTCCTCAACGCTGCCTCCGATATGTTCAGCAATAGCAACCGCTGCATCATTTGACGATTGCAACATAAGTGCATAGAGCAAATCCTTAAGGCGAATCTTTTCGCCTGGCTGAAGGTTCATCCTGACCTTCGGCGCAAGCGATGCCTTACGTGAAACCGTTACTATATCTTCAAGGTTGCCTTTTTCAAGTGTTAGGATTGCTGTCATAATCTTGGTTGTGCTGGCCATTGGAAGCGGTGTTGTGCCGTTTTTATCCCAAAGTACACGGCCTGTTTCAAACTCTATAAGTGTTGCACCGGTTGCCTCAACCTTTGGTAGCGACTGCGCATACACGCTCGCATTAATCAAAACCGCCGACAACAGGCCCGACAATAGACATATACTAGATTTCTTCATATGTGACCTCCACTTTATCACCTCTAAAAAGCCAAAACGGGGTTCCCAGAGGCTTCCGCTATAATATATTATTATTTACAGAAAGGTCACGTCTTAGTCAAAAGATGACAAAATACTCAAAAATCTGAAATGTCGGGCAATTCTTTGATGGTTGAAAACCCGAAGTCACGCAAGAATTCTGGAGATGTGCCGAAAAGCAACGCCCTTCCCGCACTCTCAGAACGGCCAAGCTCCACAACAAGCCCATACTCAATAAGCCTATTCACAGCATGGTCTGCATTAACGCCCCTTATTTCCTCGATTTGCGCCTTTGTCACAGGTTGTTTATATGTTATTATTGCCAAAGTTTCGAGAAGGGATGTTGTCAAAATCTTGCCTGGTTTTTGGCGCCCAAGCTTTAAAATATAGTCTGCATAATCCTTGCGTGAGCAAAGCTGATATGTATCATCAAAACACAAGAGCATTATTCCGCGCTTATTTTTATCATAGCTGTCCGCAAGTCTCTTTAAAATCTTCCTGGTTGTCTTAACGTCAATTTCCAAGCAGGAGGCCATTTCCGTCGCAGTTATTTGCGAAGACGAAAACAAAACAGCCTCCGCTATCTTTTCATAATCTTCTACACTTAGCACAATTACCCCAGCCCCTCTAAGAGCCTGTTTAATATCTCCAATTTACGTACTTTCGGTTGATTATTTGCTCTGCTACGTCAACGCCTCCTAGTAGACTTTTCTTCGAGTATGCGTCGTCGGCGTTTCCTTGCATATCAAATAATCATCTCAAAATTACGCTAAAAGCGAGATATTAAACAGGCTCTAAACTACAACATCAAATATCATTTCGCCATCGTACTCAAATCCATTCGGTCTTAAAGTCTTTATTGCGATCTTTCCTTAAATCAAATGTAAACAGATAACCGCATTATATGCCCGTTGTATTAAATTTGCGCAAAAATTCAGCCCTTTCCTGTGCTGTCACACGATTTTAACGCTGTATGAAAGGTTTGTCAACTTTTCGATAACATTTAACCTTATTTGGTAAATATATATGTAATTTAATATC
>CAYPQA010000161.1:0-7067 GCA_964412725.1 uncultured Eubacteriales bacterium | reverse complement strand
AAGCTTGTAAAGGTTTTTTAAGTATATTTTTGACAAAGCTGAATAAAATATACAAAAAACAACGTAGGGAGTGGGGAAATGAAAGGGACGCGAATAATCGTACTACAGTTAAAGGAGCTGTTCAAAACGATAATCTTTGCCGTTTTGGGTCTTGGTCTTGTAATCCTTTTGATTAGTCTATTTATGCCAAAGGGTCAAAAATCCGAGCCAACAGTAGATCTGTACATACCCGGCACATACAGTTCGGAGATTGTCCTTCACAGCAAGCCCGTGGCTGTGTCCGTAACTGTGTCCGAAAAAGAGATTTTGGAGCTTAGCCTGGGCAATATGACAGAGGAGCAGGAGGTGTTTTATCCGTTGTTCAAGCCTGTGTTGACGAGCATCTCGGGCTCTGTTATCAAGCAACAAAGCACAAATATAGACATCGAACCGGAATTTGAATACACCTCTCAAATCTTGTTGAGCGCGGTTGATCGTGCGCTTAAGAAGGCGGAGTTAAAGGCATATTAAAATAAAAAACCCGTACAGCCCTTTTAATGGCAGGCTGTATGGGTTTTTTATTTTTGTAGAGATATATAAGCATCTTGTCAGAATGTATGCGGTTGAAGTAAAATGTCAGCAAAAAAACATAGGAGGCAAACAGATGAAATCGTATAGAAAGGAACTCAGCTTCAGCACAAATACAAGGCGTGCTTTTATAAATATAACGCCGCAGGTGGAAACAGCACTTAAGGAGAGCTGTATAAAGGAGGGGCTTGTGCTTGTGAACGCAATGAATATAACCGCAAGCGTATTCATAAATGATAACGAAAGCGGCTTGCACCGTGACTTTGAACGCTGGCTTGAAAGGCTTGCGCCTGAAAAGCCTTACGACCAATATGACCACAACGGCTATGAGGACAACGCGGACGCTCATCTAAAGCGTACTATAATGGGACGTGAGGTTGTTGTTGCGGTTACAAACGGCAAGCTGGACTTTGGAACCTGGGAGCAGATTTTTTATGGTGAATTTGATGGTAAACGTCAAAAGCGCGTGCTTGTTAAAATTATTGGGGAGTGAGTTGGATGTCCGAAATACAGAGGTTTTATGAGCTTGTAAAAAATTCTGACAATATTGTATTCTTCGGAGGTGCAGGAGTATCAACCGAGAGTGGTATTCCGGACTTTAGAAGTGTGGACGGTCTTTATAACACAAAATACAAATATCCACCCGAAACGATGCTTTCGCATAGCTTTTTTATGCGTCAAACAGAAGAATTTTATGATTTCTACATTGACAAGATGATCTATCCTAACGTGAAGCCCAACAAAGCCCACTTAGCACTGGCGCATTTAGAAAAAGTCGGCAAGCTTAAGGCTGTTATAACCCAAAATATCGACGGGCTTCATCAGTTGGCTGGTAGTAAGAATGTACTTGAATTGCATGGCTCTGTTTATAGAAACTATTGTATGAATTGCGGGAATTTTTTCGATATAAACGTAATAATAGAAAGTGAGGGAATACCTATATGCACTTGCGGCGGCATAATAAAGCCGGATGTTGTTCTATACGAAGAGGGCTTGGATGAGAGCACCGTATCCGAAGCTGTGAGATTTATAAATGAGGCGGACATGCTAATTGTTGGCGGCACATCTCTAGCTGTTTATCCGGCCGCAGGTCTTTTAGATTACTATGGCGGTGACAAGCTTGTTTTAATAAACAAAAGCCCTACGTCATATGATAAACGTGCAAACTTAACACTTAATGAGCCACTCGGAGAAGTATTGGGTAATTTATTAGATTCATACTGACAATAAAAGCGAGACGGCCAAAATGGGAACCTTCGTTTTAAGCTTAATTACGATATAAAGGAGTTGGCAATATTAATCCTTTATTGCTGTTGCAAATTAAGCGGGTTGTTATCGGTCGGGGCTTTGATTTTGAAATTATATAAAAAAGTGCTGTAGCGGTTTTCTGCTACAGCACTTTTTTATTACCGGACACTTTGAAATTTTTTGCAGTCCTTAATCAAAAATCTTTTTCCACAATTCACGGCGGCAAATTTCTTCAAAGCCGATACAGCTATAAAACTCTCTTACACCACCAAAGCAATAGGTTGCGCCCAGAGATTTAGTTTTTTTCATAGCCTCAGTGAGGCATACAGTTGCAAGACCCAAGCGTCTGTATTTGGGGTCGGTTGCGAGCGGCTCAAGATAGGCGTAGTTGTTTTTCTTGTCAAACCACATTCCGAGCGCACAAGCATAGTCGCCGTTCGGAGCAACCGCTATTGTCATAAGTGACATATCCGCTCTTGGAGCATTGCACATATGGATGTTGCCGTCAATGTCGTCGTCCGGCGTGTCTCCATGGTCAAAACCTTTCCAAAAGCATTCGTGCAGTTTCTTGTAGTCAACATTTGTTCCGTCTATAAGCTTAAAGCCTTCCGGCAAGTCTTTTACCACAAACGGATTGCTATATTCAAAAATCTTTACAGCCTCATTATGGACAACGGAGTAACCGTTTTGGCGTAGTAAATCCTGTTTCTGTGGCTCTTTGTCGGTTGTCCAAACCTGTAGACATTTTTGCCCATCCTTTATCTCGAATAATTCACTTTCAGCCCATTCAAGCATTTCGGGTAACAAAAATTCATATCCCTTCTTTGTATGCAAATGGCATTCCCCAAGATTCATTTCAAAGCAGGCGATGCCGACAATGTCACCATTATCCTCCCATATGCCGTTTCGATGCGTCATCTTATGGTTGAAGTATGGATGTGTATGCGCATACTCAAAATATTGTGGTAGTAGGTAGCTGTTCAAAGTTTCCTTGTCGTAGGTGTCTGTTAAAAATTGGTGTACACGTTCAAAATCTACAAGCATTTTATATCTGCGTGCAGTTATACTCATAAAAATTCCTCCTTAACTTCCGTTGCCAGAAATGGAGGAGGAATTCACGCACTTGCCCATATTGGTATTATAAACCTCATGGGCATAAAGATAGCGTAACATTCTCAGAATCCAAATTCCGACAACAAAACCAAGCCCTATTATATAGAGCCTTTCCAACGGGTTCGATTGTCTAAAATTCAGATTATTGAATCATGTTACGCCTCCAAATTCAAATTTAAAAGAATTATACCATACTAAATCAAACTTGCAAGCGGAAAATAAAACATTAATTCTATCTTTTCTGTAGCGTATCAATCTTTCGGCCAAATATGGTAATCAGCACCGTCGGATTTAAGAATGCTCACATCGCCGCTTATCTGCCCGGGATCACCAACACAGATAATGTAAAAGTAGTAGTTGTCGTTCGTGGTAATGTTTTTATTCCATTTTAGTGGGGAGTTTTGAGACGTGTAGAAATTAAATGGCCCGCCTATTTTACCTTGTTCTATAGTACTGTCATCGGGTTTGGGAAGGTTTGGAAGACCTTGTAACGGTTTAAGGAGTTGATTGTCTGTTAAATTGTTTTTTGTATAGAGCATAATGGCATAACCATTGCCGTCCCATCGCAAATCTGCGTTTAAGTTATCGCCTTTTTCTAGGGTATGCTGTCCGAGACGTTCAACCGAAAAGTTCTTATTTGAAGAAGTTGACATAGCCAGTTGTGAGTCTTGTATGGACGAAATTAAAGATATGGAAATCTTACCGCTTAACCGATTACTATTGTCCCCACCATCGACAACCATTATCACACTCCAAAGCCCCTTGTCGCCTGCATATGATGTCATGTCCTTCATAATAGCTGATTTTACCCCTTGGTACATAATTTTTCCGAAGGGATTCACCAACAAAACGGCCATTTCGCCTTGGGTCAGCTTGTAGTCTATGTCAAGGCTGAATGGTGCGTCATTGTCTATCATTACGGCAATGCGCTGCATCATGCCCTGTTCATAGGCATGGCTGTAGCCGGAAAAGGATTGAGCGTCTTCAGCTTGAAAAACACCGTTTTTCATTTGGCTCATCTTGCGGAACACATCGGAATTTTCATAGAGGTACTTAAGTCTGGCGATATTCGTTGTTTCCTCTATAGGCAAGGTTTCTTTAATCACAAAATCCGATTTATTCGCATCGTACACCTCGTTAAGCCATTTTATCTCTTCCTCCATTTGTTTTTCCCATGTATCTTCAATAATACCTGTTGCATATGCCCACGTGCCGTCAACAGCTTTAGCATTAATAAGCAAACCATTAATCGCCGTCAATTCGCCTGAGATTGCATCTTTATCCGAGTATGCAAATGTTATAACACCTGTTCCCAATAGTGTGCATAACATAAGCGTGCAAAGTGCCGCAACTCCACGCCGTTTGTTATTCATGTCAAATAAGTTGCGCAGGCGGCTTTTCATATCTTTCTTTGAACTTCCGAATTGTGTTGATAGCATTGGTTTCAATCCTCCATTTACCGGCATAGCCGATAGTATAGTGTTTGCATAAAGAGCTAGTTCATTGTAGTTCAATTTCTTTGCCACATCATAGTCACATACGGATTCGATATCCCTTGCAGCTTGTGCATTCATTAGGTATACAAGCGGATTGAACCAGTGAACGGCATTTGCCAGTAAAAGTACCAGTTTATACCACATGTCATTACGGCGGTAATGCGACAGTTCATGCCTAAGAATAAATCTTATCTCCTCAACGGAATAATGTGTATGCGGCAGTAAAATACGTGGTTTAAGTATACCAATCAAAACTGGAGCGCCCACGGCATCGGTAATAATTGGTTTAGGCAATTTGCAAACCCCAACATCCAACCCTATTTCCGAGATAGTTTCCCTGATAAAATCCGGAACACTTTCCTTTTTAGACAACCTAAGCTTTCGCAGGAAGATTTGATAAGAGCCAACCTGAAAAAGCAAAAAAGTACATATGCCTATAATCCATACGATGTCTGCAATTTCAAGAGGAGATAATTCCGGTTTGGCTATGTCTGAGATCATCGGTGATACGTCCTTAAAATCCATAAGAAATTTATTCTCTTGCTGTATTTGGATTGCCTTTTGGGAAATTGTATCTTCGATATTTTGATTCATCACAACCGCATTATGTTCAGGCAATTCAATACGAATCGGTGCCTCAGGCAAGGTCGGGCTAAATGGAATCAACAGCCTAACGGCTATTAAAATCCATGCGAAATATCGCCATTGTACCCGATACCGCTTTTGAAGCAGAGGAATGAGCAGTAAAAGACCACCGATGAAAGCGGAGGTGGTAAGGGATATCTTTAAAACCTCTAACACAAGGTCATTGAGCATTGCCTTTTCCCCCCTTCAACTCATCAAGGTATTGCCTCAACTCGTCTATCTCATATTCGTCAAGTCCTTGTTGCTCGGTAACCGAAAGCATAAAGTTTTTAATTGAGCCTTGGTAAAGCTTTTGTAGAATATTTTTACTCTCCTTACTTAAATACGCCTCCCTGTTTACAATGGCGGCATAGTACTTATTTTTTCCTTCTCGCGTACTTTGAAGAAAGCCTTTTTCCTCCAAGCGTGATAAAAAGGAATTTAGTGCGTTTACAGTCCAGCCCTTGTGTGCGAGCTTTTGGTCAAAATACGTGCGGGGGACAGGCGGCTGCTCTGCATCCCATAGTGCAAGCATAATGTCAAGTTCAGATTCCGGTAAATGTTTCATACAATTTACTCCTTTCAACTGCAAGTGCAGTATACACATACTACACTTGCAGTGGGTGTCTGTCAAGCAAAAATATGGGCTTTAATTTGGGTTGGGTATCGTGTATACTAGGGTAAAATAAAAATCTTTTCTTGGCTGTTGGTAATGTCGGGGCGAGAGTTTAGAAATTTATATTAGAGACAGAAGGGGAAGATTGAAATGGGCAATACATTTATTCTTGTTCACGGAGCCTGGCTCGGCGGTTGGTGTTGGGATAAACTTCGACCATTACTAGAAGCCGAAGGGCATGCCGTCATATCACCGGATATGCCAGGGCATGGAGAGGACAGATTACCTATAGAAGATCAGAACCTTGAAAAATATGCCCGTACTATTGAAGCTTTTATTTCGCCTCTTAAAGGTTCGGTTATTCTTGTTGGTCACAGTTTCGGCGGTATGATAACGAGCCAGGCGGTGTGCTACATACCGAACAAAATCAAAAAGCTTGTTTATATTTCAGCATTTTTACCACAAAACGGGCAAAGTTGTGACGGGATCACCAAAAGTACAAAGCCAACATTTCGTGAAAAACTCGTGGCATCCGGCTATGATTTTATACTTTCTGCGGATGGAAAGACATCAAAGATCGCGCCAAATTCCTGCGCTGACTTTGTTTATAATGATATTCCAAGAGATTTAGCATTGGTGATAGCGGAGCGCCTTGGTCCCGAGGCTAACGCAGCCCAGAAACAGGCAATCGTTCTTAACGATAAGTTCAATGACATCCCAAAAGCATATGTGCGATGTATACTTGATCGCGTGATTGACGTAAGTCTACAGGACAAAATGGTTGCTGAAACCTATTGTGGCGAGGTGTACACCCTTGAAACAGGACACTGTCCGTTTGAATCCGCTCCGCGTTGTCTGGCCGATATTCTTCTTAGTCTGTGAGATGTAGAAATTAGCTATGCAAACACACACAGGACAAAGCTTTTAACAGCCCTGTCCTTATTTTTTTTGTCCTCTGACCGTTAAAGTTACTTGACAAGACAATCTAAAGCGGTTTTTTAAAGGTTTCCAGTGGAAAATAAAAAATAGCCGTCCCGATTACGGGTAAACGGCTACTGTACCAAGAATCATATATAAATTGGAATTTTAATCATACTTGTCTAACACTTCCTGATATATTCTTCTATATGTATTTGTATTGGATTCTTCGAGTACTCCAAATTCTAAACTCGTAATAGATTTAGTAAATTGCTCGGCATTGGAATATGGTAGTGGATAGGAATCAAAAGTAGGAAAACGTCCTACAAAAATGTTAAACATTCCATATAATCCTTCTCTTTCGGCGTAGGTTGCATCATACTTTTTTTATAACCAGATATACTCATTGTCAACAACTGACGGAAGATAGCCACGGCATTCTAATTTCCAGTTACTTCCAACGACTTGCATTTAGACAGGCGATG
>CAYPQA010000160.1:0-7085 GCA_964412725.1 uncultured Eubacteriales bacterium | reverse complement strand
GAATCCATCAATGTTCAAAAGTGGAATACCCAATGCTTTTTCGCCAAAATATAAGCCACGTTCTGAATCGACAGCCGTTCTATCTGTGTTTTTTACAAACTCCACAAACTCACGATAAATTTTATCAGAGTTCTCATCAGTCCCGGACTTTAATTCTATCTGATTTGAAATATTCTGCATAACTACATAATTATAATGTGATACAAAAACCCTGAGGGGAACATATATTTTTGAATTGATCTCAAAAACCGGATAGTCTTCTACTGGGGTTCGGTCTAACTCAAAGACCTTGTCTGATGTTTTAATCTCATACGATGTCTGAGCACGCAAGCTTGACTTTGATGTAACAACTACAAAAGACAAAAGAACTATAAAAACAAATTTTTTCATAAATATCTCCTCCATTTCAATCATTTCCCTATCACATCATAAACATTGAACATAAACTGGTGCGGAATTTTAAATGTTTCATCGGCTATTTCGCAAAGCATGTTGTAGTGGTCTTTGTCATACTCCGCAACCAAATCCGGCGGAAGTGACGCACCAACACCACGGCAAGCACGCATTCGCCCGCACCAAGCTTCACGCGTGAATTCCACATCCTCCACATAGGTATGAAGCGTTGTAGCGAAAAAATCATCCCCAAGCCCGTCGTGGACTTGCAACGTTGCCCTTTTAAAACCACAACCGTTCCATTCGGGGTTATACTTAAGCACAAGCTCTTCTGACTTTGCCAAAATCGCGCTCTCTCTTGGTAAACCTATCATAGATAAAACAACCAGTTTGCCTCCGGGCTTTAATACGCGTTTAATCTCAGGGATTGTGGTTTCTTTCGGAAAGTACCAAAAACATTGGCAGGCTGTAACAATATCAAAGCTGTTGTCATCAAACGGAATATTGTCTGCGGGACATACAACATAGTCGATGTCCATTTTTCCGTCCGAGGTTAGCTTGCGTGCTTGCTCTATCTGCGCGGCCGATATGTCTGCACCCGTCCATTTTGCGCCGTTCTTATACATATTACGCGGTATAACGCCGCTTCCCGTTCCTAAATCAAGGATACTTTGACCGCTCTTACCCACATTCAGATTAAGCAAGGTTTTGTAAAAGCTTTCTGTGTAAATATCCCTAAATTTTGCATAGTACTCTGAAGTCCTCCCAAAGTCAAATGCTCTTCCGTTGTCAACATGCTTTAATTCCATAACACAATTCCTCCCCATTGTAAATTTTATGTACATGATAACCAATAACCAACTTTTGTCAAATTATTATTTGACCAATTATATCGATTAAGGAATGTAAACTTGACATTTAACACCATATGCCCTATATTGAATTTTGTAAAATACATGTTGAAAATTCAAAAGGTTTATACTTGTGAACGAAATAATTTGCCAAATATACGTGGATTTTTTAGCAAATCTTGCCGTATTCAAGTATAGTACTTAAGGGGGAATGTTTTAATGAAGCATGTTTTGGTTGTTGATGATAACATAACAAATCTTAAGGTTGCGAAGGCTGCGCTTGAGACTGAATATAAGGTGACCATACTCACATCGGGAATGCAGATGCTCAAGTTCTTGGAGAAAAACGCTCCGGATTTGATACTGCTTGATATAGAGATGCCCGTGCTTGATGGTTTTGGAGTTGTGGAAAAGCTTAAGGAAGACGGACAGTTTGGCATTGCGCCCATAATCTTTCTGACCGCGATAACAAGCTCTGAGATTGAATCAAAGGCGCTTTCAATGGGTATCGTTGACTTTATAAATAAGCCGTTCGTAAATGAAACTCTACTTTCAAGAGTTAAGCTTCACCTTGAAATTAGTGACTATCGAAAAAATCTTGAGGTGCTTGTTGAAGAAAAAACCAAGATGGTGGAGGACTTGCAGGATGCAATATCCGTGAGCATTGCAGAGCTTGTGGGTTGCCGTGATGGTTACACGGGCGAGCATATAAACCGTTCTTGTACCTATTTAAAAATCCTTGCCGAAAAAATGCTTTCCAAAGGGATTTATCCGGATGAACTTAACGAAAAGCTTGTGAGCGATATGCTGCGTTCAGCCGCACTTCACGATATAGGCAAGGTTGGGATAAAGGATGAAATACTTTGTAAGCCGGGAAGATTTACGGATGAAGAATTTACATTTATGAAGGAGCATACAAAGCTTGGCGGAAAAACACTTCAAAGCGCGATAGACCAAACAGGGTCTGTGAGTTTCCTATACGTGGCTCGTGATATGGCTTTCTACCACCATGAGAAGTGGGACGGTACAGGCTATGTGTTCGGGCTTAATGGTGAAGAAATCCCGCTTTGTGCAAGGATAATGGCCATTGCCGACGTGTATGACGCGCTTACTTCCAAACGCCCGTACAAAGAACCGTTCCCCCATGAAAAAGCTGTGCAGATTATCACAGAGGGCAAAGGCACCCATTTCGACCCCCTTATTGTTGACATTTTTCTTGACTGTGCAGATGAGTTTGAAAGGACATTGCAAGTCCTAGGTAATAAAAAGGGGTTAGTATGAAACATATATTTATTATAAACCCAAAGGCCGGAACCGCAGATAAATCAGATATAGTACTCTCGGAAATAGAAAACGCATTTACTTCATCTGAAGATGAATATTTTGCGTTTGTAACTGAACACCAAGGTCATGCGACAGAGCTTACAAGTTCTATGTGCGGCTTTTTTGAGGATGAGGTTATTAGGTTTTATGCCTGTGGCGGCTTGGGAACCGCTTGCGAGGTGCTGAACGGTATTAAGGATTTTGATAAGAATGAGCTTGCTGTGTATCCTATAGGCCTGAGCAACGACATAATAGCCGCATTTCCCGGGAAAGAAAACATCTCTTTAAAGCTTGAAAACCTTGTTAATGCAACCTCAACGAAGATTGATATCATTAGGGTTAATGAGCTTTATGCAATAAACCATGTGTGTTTTGGACTTGATGCAATGATAGGTGCGGAAATGAACAAACTAATTTATCGTAAACTGGGGCTTATACACCCTGACCTTGCTTATCTTGCGGCTTCCATTATGAGCATTCCGAATTTACGGCTTTCACAACACCAGCTTAATTTTGACGGCAAAGATGTGGATATGAGTTTTTCGTTTGGCGTCGTTATGAACGGATGCCGTTACGGCGGAAGTTTTCACCCGCGTAAGAACACCAATATTTTTGACGGTATCCTCAACTCCTGTTTCTCCAAGGTTAGCAACACTCTTGACTTCATTCAAAATATTCGCGGTTATCAAGAAGGTGTTCTTGACGGACGCACTGATGTGTGTGTAAGTTATGACTTAAAAACCCTGCGCGTAAGACGCACCGACGATGCAAGTATTTTGCTTAACTTCGATGGGGAAATCACGAACGCCAACGAGATAAATCTTGAGGTTTTGCCTCTGAAGCTTAATTTTGTTTTGCCGGAGGTCGCCAATAATGAAAAATAATGTAGGAATTCAAGGAAAAATAATCTATTCTGTGCAGGTTGCTTTCTGCGTTTATTTTATTTCACAAGACTTTATGGCAAACTCTAATCACGCTATGGGTATATACAGCATAGTGTCAATTCTCGTATGTAGCTTTGCAACATTTCACAGGAAGTCAAACGCCAATATCCAAAAATATATAATAACATTTTCAAATCTATTGTTCGGCACAATTTATGGCACTGTAAGAGGGGATATCGCACTCATTCAAGGTACATTTTTAGCGATAATATGTCTTAATTCCCTTCATATGGACGTTAATCTTAACGTATTTCAAGGTATTTATTTAACTCTCATGTACGGAACGCTTATTATATTCTTTCCAGACTCCCTATTTGCGCCGCTTAGGGCACCCAAAGATATAATTATTAAACTCATAACTCTATATATAGGTCAAACTATGCTTATTGTATTGATAAGTTCAACAAATAAGCAAAAGAAAACTATAGAGATTAAAAACAAAAATGCAAAAACAATGCTTAAGATTGTTGAGGATAAGCGCGAGGAGGCCACGCGCGCAAACCAAGCAAAGTCTGACTTCCTTGCAAATATGTCTCACGAGATAAGGACGCCTATGAACGCAATTTCAGGCATGTCCGAGCTTATTTTGCGCGAGGACATAAGCGACGAGGTTAGAGAGCATGTAATAAATATCAAAAATGCAAGCAAATCCCTACTCACAATTATCAACGACATTTTGGACTTTTCCAAGATAGAGGCTGGCAAGCTTGACATAATACCGGATGTTTACCAGTTGTCGTCAGTACTTAACGATATCGTGAATATGGCTATTGTGCGCATCGGAGAAAAGCCGCTTGAGTTTGTGATTGAGGCCGACAGTAACCTGCCTTTTGAGCTTTACGGCGATGAAATTCGTATTAAGCAGATTTTGATTAACTTTATAAACAACGCAATTAAGTTCACGCAAAAAGGAACCGTCACCCTGCGTATAAACGGAATAGTAGAGGACGACAGCATTATGCTTACAATGAGCGTTATAGACACAGGCATGGGTATAAAGCGCAAGGACTTACAAAAACTCTTCTCATCGTTCTCCCAAGTGAACACAAAGAAAAACCGTGCCGTTGAAGGCACAGGGCTTGGGCTTGCGATATGTAAGCGTTTGACTGAGCTTATGGGCGGTAATGTAAGCGTCGAAAGTGAATATGGCGTAGGTTCAACCTTTTCTGCAACTATACCTCAGAAGATTATGGATCCAAAGCCTATAGGAGATTTCCGTCTCTTTAAAAGCGCTCAACTTAATGAAATCTTTGAAGCAAACTTTATTGCACCAAAGGCAAACATCTTGGTTGTAGATGATAACGAAGTCAACCTTGCTGTGGCAAAGGGTCTACTTTCCCCTTATAGAATGAACATAACAACATCATCAAGTGCCGCAGATTGTCTTGCCTTACTTAAGAATAGGCATTATGACATCGTTTTTATGGACCATATGATGCCTGTTATGGACGGCGTTGAGGCAACCGGCATAATTCGTAAAACGGACACCAAAACGCCAATCATAGCGTTGACAGCAAACGCCATAAGTGGTGTACGAGAGATGTATTTAAAAAGCGGCTTTAATGATTATCTCTCTAAACCTATAGAGTTGAGGTCTATGCATAAGGTTCTTCTTACTTACCTGCCGGATGATTATATAGAGATGGTAGAAGGCGAACAAATTCAACCAGCCGTCACCCAATCCCTTCCCGACGAAATTCTGCGCAGCATATACCTTGATGGGCAACGCAAAATACCTTTGCTCAAAAAGCTGTTCGATGAAAAGGATTTGAAAAATTATGCTATCGAAGTGCATGCATTAAAATCTGTTGCGGCCACAGCAAAACAAACCGAGCTATCCGAGCTTGCCAAAAAACATGAATTTGCAGCTAAGGACGGCAACGCAGAAATTGTGAGCCAGAGTTTTGACACCTTGATAAGCATTTATCAAGCATACGTTGACAGCCTCTCCTATCTAGCGGAAGTCAAGAGAGAGGCAGGTGAGAAAACAACGTTACCTCAACAGGAAATCGATGCGCTTTTTGAAAAAATCAGAGAGAGTGTCGACCAATTTGACATTGACGGTATAAGTGAAGCCATTGATGCACTTAAATCCGTACAACTTTCTGAAGACGAAGACAACTGCTTACAGCAAATTATAAACGCATCCGAGCTTTTGGACTATGACACCATCGTTATGTGTTTAAACAACAAACAGGGGTGATATTAATGAACTTAAAACTTTGGATTTTTCCAATACTCACAGTAATTTTAAATATTTTGACTGCCGTTGCATTGGCGGGCCAGCTCCCGTTTTTTAATTATGTTTGGATTTTAACCGCCTTCGTTCCGCTTATGGGTATTGCGCTTGCAGTATATAATCACAGGAGATTGAATGTCTCAAACATGATATTATTAATCGTTTTTAACGTTATACTTCTTGTTCCGTTTGTTTTCTGGTGTTACTTGCTTATGGTTGGAATGGCATTAGGGGGATTGGTGGCTGCTGACGCTTGGAGTAAGTATGCTAACTACATTATCACAATGCTTGTTGTCTATTTTGCATTTATAATCGGCTGTATAATACGGGCTAAAAGCAAAAAAGGCGACGCAGAACCCCCGACAGTTGACCCAAAAAGATTCAAGCAAGGCGGTATCACAATTCTTATAATCTCACTTATCGGTTCAGGTTGCTATTGGCTGGCTAGATTCGCACCGTCTATAAGCAAAGTTGCCGCAGGGTTAGACCTATATACTGCAGAATTCCAAACCGGCGAAGAAATAACCGCGTACACCAAAACAGATATCGTGAAAAAGAAAGGGTTATTTGCATTCAGGAGCGAGAGCCAAGAGCCGCTCAATTCATATTCAAAGCCTGTATACAAGTTAACCGTGCATAAGGTCGAAGTATTGGACGAAAGCGAAAAGCTTGCGAATAACCTATCGAAAGAGAAAGGAACCCTCATAGCCATCGACATAGACATACTGGTCTTAGATGAATTCTACTTTTGGGACAATAACTCTTTCAGAGTCAGAGACCAAGATAACAACTGGCTTAAGGTTGTAAAGCGTACAGAGAACTTTGTAAACAAGGCAACCAATAAACCCGACAGACAAAGGATTTTTGTTGAGCTTGAAACCGAGACGGAATATGTGGATTTTATATTTCATACAGACAAATGGAATTCAAGCAATTCCGCCACAGCAAAAATACGCCTAGACATTCAAAATTAAATGAAGGAAATTGCCTTAGGGCCTGTTTAATATCTCGCTTTTAGCGTAATTTCGAGATGATTATTTGATATGCAAGGAAACGCCGACGACGCATACTCGAAGAAAAGTCTGCTATATATTTGGAAATTATATTTCCTCATATATAGGAGGCGTTGACGTAGCAGAGCAAAAAACCAACCGAAATTACGTAAATTGGAGATATTAAACGGGCTCTTATTGAGTCAATACAGAAAGGTTCTGAATAATCCAATCACCCCTTTGCACGGAAATTTAGTTTTATCAAGAAAAATATGGTATAATAAAAACATGAAGAAAATAACAGGAACTATAGAGGAATATTTTGAAGAAGTAGAAACAGTAA
>CAYPQA010000159.1:0-7179 GCA_964412725.1 uncultured Eubacteriales bacterium | reverse complement strand
GTTTTGGATGTATTATATCATACTTCATTATATATGTTATGTGGAATTGCTATAAATACTTTGGAAGGGCTTAGTTCATATACGCTTTCATTCATCCTTGCCAATACTCCAGTCGTGGTATCGCCGATAATTCCCCGATTGAAAACAGGCAATCCGTAATAAAATTCATGGACATTGAACCCTTGCGTAATTGAATCGCCAATAAACACAATTCCATCTTTGGGCAAGGTTTTATTTGTTTCACGCCAAATCTCAACCGATTGTGTGTACTGCCCCTGTAAATACTCTGCAATGTAATTGTTAAAATAAATACTTACGCTTATCACTCCAATTACTATGCTGCAAAACAGTACACCCGATAATATTTTCCAACCGTGCTTTATCATTTTTACCCCTTAGTCTCATCCAAAATAATGTGAAAATGCCGTTGTTATTGTTACGGCAACTAATAGGACAGCTAATACGATAGCCGCTATTGAAGGTTTTTTATATTTCATAATTGCTCTTATTCTTTCTTCGGCTGAATTTTTGCTAAAGGAGTTATATAGTGGTGTAAACTTGCTCCGTTGTTCAGCCATGCCAATAAGTGAGTAGGCATAATCTGCTTTTGTCTCTGCTCCAAAATGACGTATAACCATTTCATCACAGCTTAGCTCTAAGTCACGGCTTGCTAATATGAACATAACCCAAACTATAGGATTAAACCAATGGATGCAGAGCGCAAGTACTAAAATCAATTTCCAAAGCGTATCAAAACGCCGGATATGGTAGTATTCATGCGTAAGTACATACCGTAAAAGCTGTGTATCGTCCATGTTCATAGACTTTGGCAGGATAATCCAAGGTTTTACTATTCCAACGGCAACTGGGGTTGTAATTCTATCAGACTGCATTATGGTAATAGTGCGCAAAAGTCTGTGTTCAGCAAGCCAAGCATTCAAAACATCATTATCTCGGATAGGAAGTGAAAAACGTAATTCTTTATGGCTTCTAAAATACACAATCACGAAAAATACAAATGCGGCAATCATACTGATAAGCCAAATAATTATTGCCGTATTATTTATTGGTAATATGTTTTGAATAATCGGCAAAGCCGCACTGGGAATTATCCACCCCAAAGCCCGGTCTATGACAGTACAAAAACTATTTTGCAGCGAAATACAAACAGGAACAAGCAAACGTAAAAGTCCAACGCCCCACAAGATAAGAAACATTGTTTTGGGTAGACGGTTCAGGGCAACAGCTCGGATTATTACAACGGCAACAATAAGCAATCCAGCTGATATGCTCGTTTGCAATATATTCATAATTGCCACCTCACCTTAAATCTTCCACAATCTGTTTTAGACGTTTTATTTCATTTTCGGATAGTTCTTTGCCGCTTAAAAACGCAGACAAAAATACCTCGGCAGAACCGTCAAACAGTTTGCCGATTAGTTCAGCCGCTTCATTTTGCTGTACTTGCTCTTTTGTGATGGCTGCTCTGCAAGTGAAATTAGGCTCAAGGCGTGCAATCGCACCCTTATCAATCAGTTTTTTAATAACTGTGTATGTAGTGTTACGATTCCACCCTGTTTGCTTGTTGAGAATCTTTGCAAGTTGTCCTGCAGTTAATTCACCTTCTTTCCATAGAACCTCCATCACTCTTAATTCTGAATCGAACATTTTAATCTCCATAAAAACACCTCCGTGACTATTGTAATAGTTATGTTGTATATACTATCACAATAGTCACTTGCTGTCAATGGCTAATTCATTAGTTATATTCAAAGCTTTCAAGGATGCACTACTTGTCGCGCTGAGTGAAAGTAAAAAATCCCCCTATTGCTTCAAAACTGAAACAATAGGGGGATTGAAATTATTAAAATGCAGTTATTTAGTTGTATATTTGCTTAGGCGGTTCTGCCCCGCCTTTCGCTTAGGATAAAATCTTGTCAACCATCTCCGTTGTAAAATGAATTGGACAACTCCACAGTTTCTCCATCAGGCATTGCTTGATAAGGATATTGAATCTATCAGGCAATCCTGCGTTTCCAGTATAAACGCTTGCGTTATTAAAAAACTCAAAGCGCTGGTATTGTCGTAATGGTAATGCGTAAGAAAAGCAGCGTTAATCTTACTCGGAGATATCCAACTTTTGCAGCTCAATTACCGTTTTAGAGCTGTCTGCTCCGGCATCTATTGCGATATTTCTTTCGCCTTTTTTATTGCGATACAGTGCAAGGAGGTTATTAATCCAACAACAAATAAAATGCCATAACCCATGCTTGGGTTAAGTGTTGCAATGTCCAACTCAACCGTTCTGCTCAATACAAGTAAAGTTAAAAGGAGAGCGGTAACAATTCCTATAAGCTTAACAATACTTGGATTTTTGTTGGAAATCGTCGAATTAAGCTCGTAACCAAGGCTTTTAATGGCTGCCATTATTTCAGCTTCTCGTGTAGTATTTGAATCAAATACTACACGAACGCTTCCGTCCGAGTATTTCGCCTTAGCAGATACTATACCCGTAAGTGTTTTTAACTTGTTTTCTATACGAAGCTCACAATTAGGGCAGGTCATGCCGGTGACTTTAACTGTCTTGATGACTTCAGTTTTGTTCAAAATTCATACCTCCCGAAATTCCTTTCTAATCTACAAGCAAACTGTGTGGAGTGATTTTTTTAACCTTTAATGCAACCAAACTTGAAACAACATAGGACAGAACCGTTATCCCAGTAACAAGATAAGTTATGTACAGAGGATATGTGGCAAAGTTGGCATTACTTATGCCCATACGTTTAAGTAGTAAGCCCATAATGTCATTTATATAAAATCCACCCAAAACGCTACCTATTGTTGCACCTATAAGAATTACAAATGTGAAGTATATTGATATTTGAAGGATAATTTCCCTTGTAGTAAAGCCCAATGCTTTAAATGTGCCAATGCTTATTTTATCCATAAGCATTTTCATTTTTATAAGCATATATAAAATCAAAATTACGATTAACGTCATAACAACGATAATGGCAATTGCCGTAGCGGTTACACCCATAGATAAGGCTGAAAGCTGATTATCTAACATAAGCCCTATATCAATTGTTCTTACAGCATCTTTTGCATAATTGACTTCGATTGCCCTAATAAATTCTTCCTTGCTGACATCTTCTTTCAAATCGACTGTAAAGCCGCTCACTTGGTAGCTTGGGTCAAGCCTTCTCATTCCACCTTCAGTAATGTCTAATCCATAACCCATCTGAGCCATCTGTTGGGTTATTCCTATAACACGATATTCTGCGGTTTTACCAAACATAGAAAATTCTATGGTATCACCGATGTTTTTATCTATGCTGTTGGCCACAACACTTGAAATGGCGATTTCATTATCGTGAATGGGATATCTTCCTTGAATAATAGTCTTTTTGTTCACTGTTGCGAAATCATCGCTAACATATAAGCCAACCACATCAATGTCTGCAAAATTTATAGTATAGCGTGCATATTTTACAATGTTCGTAACTTCTGACATTGCTTTAATTTCGTCATACATGTTGTTAGGGCTTTTGGAATCGCTCATTACCCAAACATCGTTAATGGGAAAACCTGTCATATATTGAAAGGCTGTTGTATCATTTACCATATTTACGTACATTTGCAATGAAAATACAGCAGCGAAACTTATGGCAGCAACAATGACTAATATAAGTAAGTTCTGTTTTATGTTTTGTGTTAAGGATTTTAGTGCAATGCCTACGTTGATGTTTAGTTTTGACTTTGCAAAGGGGAAAAAATTGTGCTTATAATTATGTGCGTTTGTTTCACTTCTCAGAGCCATAATCGGAGTGACTTTCTTCGATTTTATCGCAGATATAAAAGACGCAACCATCACTAAGCCTAAGATAGTTACAAAAGCAGTCAAGATGGAAACCACATTAGGCGTTAAAAGCCAAATCAAGCCGACAGTAGAAGCTACAATCGTTCCTATAGTAGGTAACAAAGCCATAGATAAAGAAACTCCGAGCAAAGCACCGATTAGTGACAGCATAGTATATTGCAGAACAATGCCGCGGATAATTTGTGTGTTTTTATAACCGCTTGCCTTTAGAATGCCGATTTCCTGTATTCCATCCTCAACAGCAGTATGAATGGAAAAACTTATAACAATGAGTGATACGATTACAACAATAAATGAAAATCCAATGAGAACCATGGCCATAATACTAATTGACATGGTAGCAGAGTACCGTGACATTTCAAGGCTGCGGCCTACTGTAGAACTGCCGGGACTTACTTTATCCACTGTTTGAGATAAATACTTGAGCATTTCATTTGTGTTATCCGTATTCTCAAGTTGCATTTCAACCAAATAACCGCTTGTCACTTTGATGTCAGCCGTTTTGCTAAAATACTGATACTTTTCATCGCTCATAAATGCACGAAAATAGTTTTCCATTGGAAGGCCATAATAGACATCTTCAAAGAATCCGCTAATTTTGAATTTGTATGTATCTCCTGCCATTTCCAAGTCAATATAGTCGCCGCTTTTATACCCAAAGCTGATTTTATAGATAAGCGGCAAAATAATGAAATCCGACGGTCTATCCAAAGTATCATCAATGACAACAAGATGGTTAAATTTCTTACTCTCATCTTCACGATGAAAATAAAAATTATGGGAGGCCTCGGAGCTGCCTTTCTTGTATTTTACAGCTGTTCGCAATACAGTAGGTGTAGCCTGCCATTTGGTGATATTGTTTGATTCAGTTACGTCATCAATAAATTCATCAAAGTTTGCTGTGTTGATATAGTAAGAAACATGTGGAGAATCAAGTGCCTCTATTTTGTCTAAATAAAAGTCTCTAAGACCCATTGATACTGAAAATCCAATGCTTAGGAGCATGGCACCAAGACTAACCAGTACAAACAAGGAAATCATACTTGCTTTATGCTTACGAGTGTTGCTCTTGATAATTTTAAGCATTTTACCACCCCATTTTGTCTAAAAAGTCTTGCACTTTTTTCAGCCTTACCACATCATCACTGCTATATTTATCAAGGGAAAGCTCATTTTCAATCACACCATCACGTAAATAGAGAATCCTGTTTCCTCTGCAAGCCGTCTTAATATCATGAGTAACCATAACAATGCTCTGTCCGTTTTGATTTATCTTTGTCATAATGTCAAGCACATTTTTTGCATTGTGGGAATTTAGTGCCCCTGTGGGCTCATCAGCAAACACAATTTTAGGGCTGTTGATAATTGCACGGACGATACCAACTCTTTGGGCTTCACCGCCCGAAAGCTGTGAAGCGTATTTTCCCCACGAGACTTCGTTAATGTCCACAAGATTCAAAAGTTCCTTTGCACGAGATAACACTTGCTTTCGGTTTTTGTTCACTAAATATCCGTTTACGAGGATATTGTCCATAACGCTCATGGTTTTGTTTAGGTAAATCTGCTGAAAGACAAAACCGCAATTATCCCTGCGGAATATGGCAAGTTTGTCATCGGAGAGTTTTGCAATTTCTGTATCAGCAAAATAAACCTCACCTTGCGTGATTCTGTCCATGCTTGACAATGCATAAAGCAAAGTGGATTTGCCTGAACCCGAATTGCCCATGATAATTGTGAAATCGTCCTCATAAATATCAATGTTCAAATTTTTGAGTACGTGCTGCTGTACTCCAGCGCTTGAAAAGCTTTTACAAAGCATTTTCGTTTTAAGAATTGTTTTTTTCGCCATGTCGTTTTTTCCTCCAATAATGTAGAACGCATTGTAAAACTTAGATACAAGTGCAAATGCCGCTGTTATAAACACCAATATAAACAGCACACAAAAGTATCAAGCAAGTTAGTACAAAAGTGTAGATGATTATACTGTTTGTCCGCGGCCTATACTGCATAATTGCGTCCAATCGTTCTTTTATCTGCTTTACATCTTCGCAGAGCATTAAAGATACAGCAGTGTGCGGTCTAAGGTCACTGTTAACTTGCAATGCATTAATCAATGCTGACCCATAGGCCTTTTTTCCACGCTTATCCAATTTACTAATCAACGCTTCATCGCAAGAAATCTCACAATATTTATTAACTACATTTCTTAGCAGGTAAACGACAGGATTGAAAAAATACACACTTAAGATTACTTGAACCAGCCACTTATAAAGAAAATCTCCTCTTTTATGGTGTGTTATTTCATGCATAAGGATATATCTTAAATCAAACGTTTTGTTTAGCATATTTTCAGGTAATACAATGTAGGGCTTAAAGAACCCAATAAGCATAGGACAATTTATATTTTTATATGAATACAGACCTATGTTACTTCTTACGTGCATTTCCCTGCAAACTTCGCCAAACAGTTGCATAATATCCTCGTTATCAATCTCTTTCAGGTTTGCTTTTATGAAACGGGTATAGACTTGGTAACTGATTATTTTTTTTATTATTAAGGCTACCGTTACACTCAACCATGCTATTCCTATATAGAAACCAACACCGCTGCCTATCGGGTTGCTTGAGAAAACATTAAATATTTGATTATTATCTTCCACAAAGTTGTGAAGACTACGCAATATGTTGATTTTAGGTGTAAATGGAATTAACAATCTAAAAAAGACCGCAAGCCATATATAATACAGCCACGTTTTTGATAATGTAACCTTAACAAATGGTTTAATGGCAAATATAATTAACGCAACAACAGAACCGGAAAAAGAGAGCAGCAGCATCTTCGTCAACAGATTACTTATCATTGCTTTCATCCTCCCAATAAGTCCGTAAATATTCTATTTCGTTTACTTTTATTTTTTTGCTTTCATACAGCATCGACACAAGCTGCTTTGCATCGCCGCCAAACATTTTATCAATGAAATCTTGCGTTTGCTCTAATGCGTATTCCTGCTCAGAGATTGTTGGTGAGTAGCATGAAACTTGTTTTTGCTTCTTCTGTGCTAAAAAACCCTTTTCAACAAGCCGGCTTATTAATGTATATATTGTAGTTTCCTTCCAGCCCTTCAAAGCCTTTAAGGTTCTTACAATATCGGAACTGGTTGAAGGGTTTTCATTCCCCCAAACAACTTTCATAATTTCAAGCTCGGTATCTGCAATTTTGTTTTTTTTATTCATATTTGCCTCCTACTCTACAATTATAGTGTTAATAATACTCTACACCAATAGAGTTGAGTTGTCAA
>CAYPQA010000158.1:0-7203 GCA_964412725.1 uncultured Eubacteriales bacterium | reverse complement strand
CCCGCTGTGTCAAGCTTATAAATCTTTATAAGACGTTCAAATAACCGCTCTATCGGATAATCTTCGGTATTTTCACCTTCAATAAATTCAAATACTGCTACAACACCACCCTCATACTCGCAAGACAATTTTCCATCTTTAGTTTTTATTATCTGTGGCACAAATGAAATATCCCTGCTCGTTATAAAATCTATTATGGGCAGACTTTTTTTATAAATTGCCTTATGATAATCCCAATAGTCAATCTTCACAAAATAATCTGCTGTGTCCGTTTGAAGTCTCCACGTCTCTCCAAAGAAACCGCGTTTGGCTGGCGTTACACGTTTTACAGGTATATTGTATTCATTTACAATATGGTTTGTAAGACTGACTAAGTAATCTTTTTCATTTTTCTTGCAATTTGAATTTAACAAATCCAACACATCCATACTCATCCGCTCTATTAAAACCTATACTCTTGTAGAACTCTACTGTTTGGGAACGGTCATCAGTCAATAGCACTGTTTGATAAACATTCTGAAACTTCTCCAACACAGCATTTATAAGCAACCTTCCAATTCCTTTTCTTTGATGAAACGGCACAACAATAATGTCTTGGATATAAATTATCGAGTAACCGTCACCAACGACACGAATAATGCCGACAAGTTCATCGTTAAGATAAGCGCCCAATACATACAATGAATGTTGATAAGCAAGCCTCATCATTTCCGGGTTTTCATAATAATTTTTCCACCCTACAGCCTTGTAAAGAGCAACGATCTCACTTTCCTTGTATTCAGAATAGGGTTGTATCTGTATTTTTTCCATAGTTTATCCCACTCCATCTATTATGATATTTCAGCGATAATAAGCGGAACGATTAATTCTTCTTTTGTAAGACCTGCATGAGCCGCTTTATATTTTTTAAACTCCCCGTTCACACTCTTATTCCAAAGCGCAATATCAGATAAGGCGACAGCTACGAAATCTCCGATAAAGTCTTTAATTTTTGAGTGTGAAAGACCATTGCCTAAAAGTCCACTTTCAATAAATTCATCGTGAGTAAAAAGCTTAAACTTACCACCAAAGGTGTGGGTAAATATCTCAGGAAATTCGGCTATACTTTCATTTTTAACATACATCGAACAGCACCTTGACTCGACACAAATACTGCGGATTAGCGCATCATTTATTTGTGGATAGTCCTCTATGCATTTCCTCGTGATATCAATCATTCCATGGTCAGCGGTTATTATAAACAATGTATCTGACAATGAACTTATCAAGGTTTCAAGCTTATTGTTATAATCGGTTATCATCTGTGTTATGCAGTCGTGACTTACTCCAAAATCATGCATATCGTGGTCTGGTTGAAAATGGTAAGCATAAATAAACTTTCTATCCGGTTCGCCACATAATGCTTTTATATGAGTGCAAATGCCCTCAATCGTGTTTGCAAAGTGCTCGGAGAATGGCGTAACGGCATAGGCTTTTACATTAGCACCTATTTGCAAAAAAATGGATTCATATGCCAATACTTTGTTGGGTACATGCTCGTCACTTGCATTTTTTTCTGTTCCGCTCTCGTGATTAGAAAATAGGTCAATGCACTTGTCTACTTCATTAAAATAGTTAGACCAGCCAATCCATCCATGTTCGTTCGGCGTTTTACCTGTTAAAATTGAAGTTAGTGCCGCGGTTGTAGTGCAAGGATAAACGCTTGAAATCTCGCTTCTTATATGCTTTCTTAAAAAAGTATTTTTTGATAAGTTTTTCTCTAAAACATTAACACCCATACCGTCCATAACCAAAAGCACAACGTTTTTATATCCCTTCGATAGAAGTTCATCTACTATCGGTAAAGTTTCGTGGTGGGTCTTAGCGCCATAATATCTTAAAATGGAGTTAGTAATCGACATTATGCTGTTATTATAATTTGGATTTATCAATGCAAAAACCTGCCTTTCAATACACAGTTTACACTTTGCTACTTAATTTATAGATCACCGTAAAATATAATAAATATAGACAGCAAAAACACCCCGCGAAAACCCCAAGAGCGGTTAAAGCTATATTGGTTTCAGCCAAATTAACATTAAGCAATGCATTTAATGGGACTATACAGCCAAATAGAATCAAGACACATATAACAGTGGGCATGCAAAATTTTAAGCAAGACTCTTTTAATATCAACGTCATAAGTTGCTTTCTGTTCTTTCCGAGACAGCCCATCAGATTGCGCCCTAACCGTCCCTCATGCACGTCAATAACTTGCTTAACGCTTAAGATTGAAAAGTAAATCACTATAAACGTAATGCTCAAACAAATTTGTACAAATGACATCCAAGAAGATTGATCATTTGAAAAAAGCGTGTCTGGTATGACACGCATAATAATGCCCGCAATAAAGCAAATGGCAGAAAATAATAAACAAACGGACAAAACAGTATAAAGTCGTACATCGGTAACAGGCTTTGACAATATCTGCGCTGTAAAATATATACGGTTGCCCGAATACAGACGGATACGGTGGTTATTGCGAATAAAGTTAAGCCAAAGGAACAGGCTTTTGTAAAAAGCAAATATCGTAAACAGTAAAGGCATTGAGATTATAGAAACAGCAAGCATTACAAGGGTCTGACTTTGGATTTTAACAATAATCCAAACTAAAGTTAAAAACAATCCAAAGCTCAATGAGAACAATACAGACCAAAGCATAGGCTTAGGTCTTTTCATGGTTTCATTTTTACGCGCTGTGATTAAAAGCTGATTTATCTGTAACTTTGAAACGCGAAAATAACTTAACCCTCCGCAAATAACCTGTACCCCAAAGAAATATATAAACGATGCAATTGTTGACTTTAAAAGCAAACTAAGTCCAAAAGACGATTGCATAGACAGAGCGGACGTGCGGATGATAACCGAAAACAACAGGCTGCCGATTACTATTCCAATAAAAAAGCAAACTGCTCCCAGCAAAAAAGTTTCAATAAAGAACATAAAAGCAATCAGGTGTTTACTCATACCTAGCAAAATATAGGTTGCAAGCTCACGTCCTCTGCACCGGAGCATAAAACGGTTAATATAGTGCAGAAGAACCGCCATAATCACAGCGATTATCAAAGGAAGCGAACTCGCTTGAACTCCATCTACCATATTGCTTGCACCGGACAGTAGGTTGGAAAATGTTATAAGCACGGATAAAACCATCATAGTAGTCAAATATAGTGCGTAGTCTCTCACGGAGCGACGCGCATTTCTAAATGCAAGCTTAGCATACATTGTTCGTACCTCCGTAAAGCTTTCCAGACACTTCAAGAATTTTATGCAAGAACATATCATTAGACAAATCATTCTTAAATATTTCCATAGCTATCTTGCCATCCTTCATAAACAAAATCCTCTGACAATAGCAGGCTGAAAAAGCATCGTGTGTAACCATTAACAAGGTTGCATTCATTTCCTGATTTAACTGCACAAAGGTTTCCATAAGACTTTTGGCAGAGTTTGAATCAAGCGCACCCGTAGGCTCGTCCGCCAAAATCAGCTTCGGAGAAACAGCAACAGCTCTTGCGCAAGCACAACGCTGACGTTGCCCACCGGAGACCTCATAGGGATATTTCTCCAACAAATGAGCAATGTCAAGCTTTTGAGCGATGCTTTCAATCAAGCTATCAATAGATTTTTTGTCAGACTTTCTTATTACCAATGCCAAAGCTATATTTTCACGCAATGTTAAGGTGTCAAGCAAGTTGTAATCCTGAAACACAAAACCTAGGCTGCTTTTCCTAAACTCAGCCAGTTCATCTTCATCTAATGAGGATATATCCTTGCCATCTATAATGACAGTGCCCGAGGATGCTGTGTCGATGGTGGAAATTAAGTTGAGCAAAGTTGACTTCCCAGAGCCGGATGCTCCCATTATGCCTACAAACTCGCCTTCTGAAATAGAGAAATCCACTTCATCAACAGCCGTTAAACCATCATAAACCTTTTTAAGGCGTTTGGTTTGTAATATTTGATTCATTAGTATCAACTCTTTTTAAGATATTCACAGACACTATCCGCAAATTCTACGAAAGCTGTGCCTTTAGCTGTTATTATATTACCTGAGCATACAACATTTTCGTCAACAAAGTTTTGCCTTGGAAACGGGTCTTGGTCGCCCGTTTTTTTGATGCTTTCTAACGAACAGGATGTTGTAAACTTTCTATTATCAAGAAGTCCTGCTCTTGCTAAAAATTGCGGAGCAAAACATATTGCAGCTATGAGTTTGTTCTCCTTATCAGCCTCTTTCAAAATGCCACAAACAGAATTCTGCTCGTTATTAATCGGCCCACCCGGAATGATCATGGCTTCAAATTCCTTGACATCCTTAATGTCGTCTAGACACTTGTCAGGAAGATATCTTAGTCCTGATTGTGCGGTCAAAAGTTTAATGGATTCCGACGCTGAAACAATAATCTTGCCCTGCTTTCGCAGGCGATGCAAAAGCAGGGTTATTTCAAAGTCAGCCATACCTTCATATAAATAAACAAGAATCTTCATATCAATCCTCCAAGAAGTCTAAAAACTCTGTAATAAGCTTATCTTGATACTCCCCACTATAGGTTTCGGCTAAGAAACGGTCAAAGCCTTCTTCTATGAAGCGTTTCCAACTTGCATTCTCACTGCCGGGAATTATAGGGAAGAATAGGGCATTGTTCTTTTGAGCAGCTTCATAGTCTCCGGGTGCATCACCTAAAAGTATGGTGTGTCCAACAGGGTACTTGTGGCAGGCGAACGCAAGCTGCTTATCCTTACCGCCCAAGTCCTGACCCGCGCCCATTGAAACAAAGTCCATAAGTCCGGCCTCGTTCCAATCCGAATAAAGCCCTTTTGATGCGGCCGCAGACACGATCATAATATCAGCCTTCTGGCTCATGGCTTGAATAATATCCTTAATGCCTTCAAATAAGTCCTTTCTGTTTTCGCATTGCTCGAATAATTCATCCGAAAGCTTGCTCCATTTAATGACCTCATATAAGAACGGCGAGTTAATCTCCTTGTTAAACTCGACGAGGCTCTTTTCCGATAAGGCATGTCCGGAACCTATGAACAAACTCAAATGCTCATCATATTTTTCGGGCACGAACCTATCGCTGAATCGTTTCAAGACCATATCCAAAGCCGCAAAACGGTTTACTCCCCTTGTTTTGGAATATAGATTCACCTTGTTCCAAACAGTTTCAAAATCGCTTTCGTGACCGCCAAAGCCCCAAATTTCTTTTGCGGCCGGAATGAAAGCATCGAAGTGCTTTGGGTTCATAGAGTCAAACACAGTTCCGTCGGAATCAATACCAACGAAAAACTTTGATTTAGGTTCAAACCCTTTGATGTACTCCAAGTCCATTTTCATTAATGCGTCAATCTTCATAAATATCCCCCTTTAGATTAGGCATAGTGCCTCAAATATCAAATTTAACAGGCCATTGTGCAGTTGGATGTACTGTGCCGTAAAGCGTACCGGCTGTAACCTCTATATTAGCAGGTGAGGTTGCAAAGGTTATTACAAGACTTTCGCTGTTTGCGGGTATGCTTAATGGATACGGCGTATTTGTTATAATGATAATCTTCTTGTTTGGATTTTTGGCTATGATGTCCTCAAGGAATTCGTTGTTTGAGATATTGCCCCTTATATAAAAATTTGTAAAAATTATTGTGTCATATTGTTTTATAGTTTCCGTTATCGTTGCCTTGTCTGATTCATCATACCTGTAATTGGTTTCAAGATACTGAGCTTCTCTGTTGTACTTTATGCATTCCTTATACAATATGCCCGGATGCCAGAACATATCATTCGGTGTTTTGTTTATTTGCTCGACAACCAAGGTCTTCTCGTTTGTGGAAATAGGCAAGCCCTTGTTACGCTTAACCAAAACAGATGCTTTTGCAATGTGCTTAGAAAGATTAATGATTTCCCTATCCTTCACAACCTCGTCTGCATTTCCACGTGTGAAGGTCGTAAACATCCCGTACTCGTGCTTTAAAGACAGAACCCTTTCAACCTTTTCGTCAAGTTCCTTTTCGCTTATACGCCCTGTAGCCACAAATTCCTTAACCTTTTCGATGGTTTCTCCAACAAGTGAGCTTTCGGCCTTCATAAGAACGAGGTCTGCGCCTGCTTCAAGCGAGAGCGCACATGCATTGGCGACTCCATACTTTAAAGCAACGCCCCCCATTGTCATGCTGTCGGTTGTTATAACGCCCTTGAAGTTGAGTTCGTCACGCAAAAGCCCTGTTATTATAGGCTTTGATACGGTAGCTATATCCTTTGTATCAAAGGCCGGGAAGATGCTGTGCGCTATCATAATGGACGGGATTAAATCCTTTTCTATAAGTACCTTGTATGGGTAAAGCTCACGTTTAAGCATTGTGTCGCGGTCAACATCTATGACGGGCATTTCAAAGTGTGCATCAACCTTTGAATGTCCCCGTCCAGGAAAGTGCTTTGCGGTTGCAATCATACCGCCTTCTTTAAGCCCGCGGCAGGTTTCAACCGCATATTCGGCAACCTCGAAAGGGTTGTCGGAGTATGCACGGGTGTATATTTCGGGGTTCATAGGCTCTGTATTAATGTCGAGCACGGGCGAATGAATCCAACCGAATCCAACCGCCTTGCCCTGTCTTGCAACCGCCTTTGCACACTCATATGCGAGGCTCTTGTCGCCTGTTGCACGAATTCCCATTGGTTTTGGGAAAATGTTTACACCGCCGAAATTAAAATCCGCGCTTGTGCCGCCCTCTTGGTCATAAGAGAAGTGCAAAGGCAATCCCATACGACGGCTTCTAGCCACGCTTTGAAGTTCGTCCAGTAACTGCGCATAACCTTCGGCGGTTGCCATCGGTGCGTTACCTCCGGGCTTGTAGCCTTTGTTGTCCACGACGTCAACAACACTCTTATTATCCTTAGGATTTACATAACTGCCGAATAACCTTGCGTGCGGCGTAAGGCGAAGACCGCCGCAATGATACTTGGTAATCTGATCATAGACATGCGGTCTTGCAAACGTGCCCGCAAATCCAAGCGTGAACAGAGCGCCAACCTTTTCATCAAGTGTCATTTTGCTTACCAGTTGTTTAATGTAACTCACATTATCACCCTCTCAGAGCATATGCTCAAAATATTCTTGAAAATAAATTTAAATAATGATATACTTCTGCAAATTTTAATTTAAGGAG
>CAYPQA010000157.1:0-7212 GCA_964412725.1 uncultured Eubacteriales bacterium | reverse complement strand
CAATATACGTTTTGCACGTATAGATGCGGAATTGTCTGATACGCTTAAAGATTCTGCTACCGATGATATTGGAGATAAGGAGCTTACGGATTTATTCACAAGCAATCTTAACAAGCCTGAAATGAAGATTAAGGTTGAAAGCTTAAAATCACCTTCTGTTTCCGCTGTTATGCTTTTAAGCGAGGAATCACGCCGTATGCAGGACATGTCTAAGATGTTTGGCGGACTTAACATGGGCTTTGCAACCAACGACGAAACGCTTGTTTTGAACAAGAATAACAGCCTCGTTCAAAAGCTCATAGCTTTAAGCAATGACGAGACTAAGAAAGATGACTTAAGCTTAATCTGCCGCCACATCTATGATTTGGCTATGATGAGCCATAAACCCCTTGACGCGGAAGATATGTCTTTATTTATTGAGCGCTCGAACTTGATTTTGGAAAGGTTGACAACTAATTGAATAACATAGTTTACGCTTATGGCGATAACTTATATTTGAATATAACCAACAGATGCCCTTGCAATTGTACGTTTTGTATAAGGATGGAGAATGAGGGCGTTGGAGACAAAGACAGCCTATGGCTTGAAAGAGAGCCTGAAGCTCATGAGGTTATTGATGCCATAAAAGCTTATGACGTCTCTAAATATAATGAATTTGTTTTTTGCGGTTTTGGTGAACCTACCGAGAGGCTTGATGTGTTGATTTCTATTGCTAAGTATATTAAGGAGCATTTCAAAAAGCCCATTCGATTAAACACGAACGGGCTCTCGGATTTGATTAACGGAAAGGAAACAGCGCCTTTACTTAAGGATTGTGTTGATATTATTTCTATAAGCCTCAACGCATCGGATGCGAAATCATATTATGAATTATGCAAGCCTGTTTTTGGAGAGGATTCTTATGAGGCTATGAAACGTTTTGCTGTTTCAGCTAAGGATTATACTAAAACTGTATTTACTATTGTCGATGTGGTTGGTGAAAAAGAAAAAGCTGCCTGCAAAAATATTGCAGACAGCTTGGGTATTGAACTAAGGATTAGAACCCTTATCCCTTAAACAGATGAAATTTAACTGTAAACGACGTTTTCCTTAAAGCAGGTTCACTTTGAACTATACAATAACCACCGTGTTGTTGTACTATATAGTCGGCCAAGGCTAATCCCAAGCCTTGGCCGTTTGTTTTGCTCTTTGACTTGCCACGGTACAAACGCTCAAAAACATGCGGCAAATCCTCTTCACTTATTCCGGCACCGTTATCCGTTACACGTAGGCAAGCAAAATCACCGTCTGTGAATATGCTTACGCGAATACAACCGGTGTCCTTGTCTGTAAATTTATAGCTGTTTTCGACAAATATCCACATAAGTTGTTTTATAAGATCGCGGTCACCCTCTACAATAGCCGGTGGAGAAAGCTCTAAATGCAACTCTCTGTCAAAACGCGCTATAAGCAAATCATTAAACACTTCACTTGCCAAGTCATTTAGATTTAGAACGGACTTGTGCGTCAATTCATCATTTCTGGCTAAATACAACAACTTATTTATAAGAGAATTCATTCTCTCTGTTTCGCTGTTTATAACATCAATGCTCTCCTTAAGCATCTCGGGATCGTCCTTACCCCAACGTCTAAGTATGTTAATGTATCCTTGTATGACAGAGATAGGGGTTTTGAGTTCGTGGGATGCGTTGGAGATAAAGTTGGACTGTTGGATAAAGGAATTTTCCAAGCGTTCAAACATCCCGTTGAAGGTTGCGGCAAGCGTAGCGTATTCGTCGTTTGTACCGGTATAGTTTATTCTGCGGCTTAAATCCCTTACGCTTAGTTCGCTTACTTCCTTTATTATCCTTTTCATAGGCTGTAGCATTAATTTGCTTATACGCCATCCGACAAAGAATGATAGAATTATTCCAAATATACAAAAAATAAAAAATATTGTATTTACAAAAGAAATAAAATTTTTTTCCTTTTTCAAAAGTACTATCAAGTTTTGAATAACTTCTTTTTCCTGTGATTCATCATTCTGCTCAGCAATAAGTTTTATGTTATCTAACAAATCTGATTCTGAAAAAACCGAAACATTAGACATCATGCCCAAGATACCAGCCAAACCAAATAGTATTATCAGCAAAGAAAACAAGCTACCGTATAAAATTGTAACCTTTTGACGAATAGACATGGGGCCAATCCTTAGGCGTTTATTCCTCTTCATCCCTAATACCGTATCCCACACCACGTTTTGTGTGGATAAGCTTGGTTGAGAATCTATCGTCTAATTTTGAACGCAAATATCGGATATAAACGTCAACTACATTTGTTTCTCCGAAATAGTTATAACCCCAAACCTTGTTTAAAATTTGGTCTCTGGATAAAATTTCATTCTTATTTTGACACATAAAGGTGAGAAGCTCAAATTCAGTTTTCGTCAAATCAAGAGCAATATCCTTATAAAATGCGGTTCTTTGACTTAAGTCTATACATAAGTCTTTAACTCTAATTATATTCTCATCCGCATTTTCCAAACGTTTCACAATTACCCTTACACGCGCAAACAATTCCTCGATTGCAAAAGGCTTAGTTATGTAGTCGTCTGCGCCTGCGTCCAAGCCAAGCACTTTATCCGCAGTTTCACTTCTTGCAGTCAATAATATGACAGGTATAAAGCTTTGCTTGCGTATTTCGCTCAAAACGGCTATACCATCCATATCCGGCAACATAATGTCCAAGAGGATTAAGGTATGTGGCTCTCTACGAAAAAAATCCAAGCCTTCTTGACCGCTTGAAGCAACGTTAACCTCGTAACCTTCATGAACCAGTTCGAGCTCTAAAAAACGTGCTATCTTTTTTTCGTCCTCTATAAGCAAAATTCTTGTTTTTACCATTGATTTCCTCCAAAAAAATATGTTTTACGAGCATTGTCTTATCGTAACATATAATCATTAATTATTCAATAACTTTTTCAAATTTGGGATTTACGGAAGAATTCCAACGAATAGCATATTTTCATAGAGTGCTTAATATATATTTATTAAAGAATTTACAGGAGGTAGTTTATGGATTTGGTAAAAGAGAAGTTGGTTTTGAATGAACGTATCTATAATGAACAAACTCAAGTCTTGGTTGAAGGCGACATTATAGTGCCCGATGTTAAGCCCGATATGTCTGTTATACTTCAGACGGATGCACGCTGTCTTGTGGACAAGAAGGAATGCGTACAGGATAAAGTACTTGTAAACGGACGTTTAGAGATTTCTGTGCTTTACCTTGCCAAGCAGGGTTCGGGGCTTGTAAACAGCATGATGCTCTCTGTTCCTTTTGACGAGCAGATTAATATCGACGGCTGCACTAAGGATATGTGGGTTGAGGTCTCCGGCGATATAACCAACATAGACTATAAAATGCAGAATGATAGGAAGATTAACTATAAGGCCGTCCTTGGAATTACCACGTCCGTTGATGCAACCAAGTCAGCAGAGGTTGTAACCAACATTAAGGATGTTCCTGAAAATCAACTTCAAAAATTTACGCTTAACTTTGAGCGCAGCATTGAGAACAGAGAGGAACGTCTTATAATAAGCGAGCACATCAATGTTCCGTCTGGCAAGCCTAATGTTTTGGAGCTTCTGCAATGCAACGTTAATGTGGGGAATAAGGATGTGCGGGTTTCGCACGGCAAGGTTACCGTTAGTGGTGATATAAGCGTCACTATACTTTACCGTTCCGACAATGACGAGCGTGTTATTGAGTTCTTGGAAAATGAACTGCCGTTTAACGGTGTTATTGAAGTTTCGTCCGTTAGAGATGATATGTTTGCAGACATAAGCGTTTGTGTTATGGAGCAAAACATTAAGATTGAGCAGGATGCCGACGGCGAAAACAGGGTTATAGACATAGAAGCTTCATTGGGTGTTGTTTTGAGGGTACATAGCCGTGAAAACCTAGAAATTTTACAAGATGCCTACTGTATTAACAAAAGTCTTGAACTTACCAAAAACCCTGTAAGGTATCCTTGCCTTATATCCAGAAACAAAAATCAAGCCCAAGTCAAAGAGGTTGTTCAGATCGACGAAGAATGTCCAGATATTTTACAGGTTTTGCGCGTTAAGGGACGGGTTTTGGTTGACGAGCTTCGCGTAATTGAAGATAAGGTTTTGGTTGAGGGAATAGTTGAGGCAGATATCCTTTATGTGGCCGAAAGTGACGAACGCCCTATATTTTCTCAAAAGTCACTCGTTCCCTACAGGCAGGTCATAGAAACCAAGGGTGCAAAAGGCAACATGCAGGTTAAGCTTTCGCCGGCTATTGAACACGTAGGCTTTAATATGCTTAGCAGCCGCGAGTTGGAATTAAGGCTTATGATAGGTTTCGGTACTCAGATTATTGAACAACGTGAAGCCAACATGATAACCGATATTGAGTTTACAGATCTCGACAAGGCATTTTTGGACAGCTTTGCAGCTATGACCATTTATGTTGTTCAAAGAGGTGACAACCTATGGAGCGTTGCCAAGCGTTATAACACATCTATTGATGACATCAAAGAAATTAACGAGTGCGATGAAATATCTGCGGGTCAGAAATTATTGATTTTGAAATAGTTTTAGCATAAAACACTTTAGAAGAAAACACAAAAAGGTTTTTGAGCATTAAAAAATGCCCAAAAGCCTTTTTGCTTTGCTTTTATTTTTATTGAACTGTTTTTAGGATATTTATTGACAGGCTTTAAATATGTCCATATACTAAATCCTGTATTTACATAGGTTTTGTAATTGAAACTAGGATGGAGAGGAGTAATTTATGGAAATAATTGCAATAAGACATGGTCAAACAGATTGGAATGCAGATTCCCGTATACAAGGAAGAACAGACATATCTCTTAACGAAATTGGTCGAAAACAGGCTCAAAATGTTTCCGAATCCTTGCCGGATAATATTGATGTGATTATATCGTCTCCTTTAAAACGTGCAAGAGAAACTGCGGAAATTATAAATGCGCGGTTTGGAGTCAATATTTTCATAGACGAGCGGTTGATTGAGCGTAATTTTGGTGATTATGAAGGTAGGTATATTGATGATGTAGACATGCCTTCTTTAAGACGATGGACTGATAATGCTCCAACACCAAACGGGGAAACAATTCGAGAGGTTTTTAAAAGGGTATCTGAGTTCCTGGATTATATTAAGTTAAATTATTATGGACAAAATGTATTACTTGTTGCACATAGTCATGTTTTACGACCAATTAATTGGTACTTCAATGGTTTACCGCAAGAGGGCGAAGAGACTTTTGTGGAAATAAAAACATGTGATTTTTATTCATATAAAGTTGACTTGTGAGTTGAAAGTTCTACGCTTAAAGATTGGTCTTGCAATGTGCGGTTTTTCATTTTATATGCCATATTTTAAATTAATTTGGTGAATAAATGCATTTTAAGTTTATCCTGGCTCTTATGCATAAAGCTGATTAATTTATTCTAGGCTCAAGGGATGCCTAATTTTATGCATATCCGTGCCTTCTAATCAATGTTGGGAACTTTTAACTCACAAGAAGTTGATTAGTTATGGAAAAATTAGTGCAAAGGAGATGTTGCTAAAAGGCATAGCTGAAGAAAAGACCTGTATATTTGAAAGGGTTTTTGGAGTTTAATACTAATTGATGTACTCAAAAAAATAAGACCGCAGGGCATGAATGCTCTGCGGTCTTATTTTTTTGAGATGTCTTACATTGGCTTTAGATTTTTATTAAGTCGGTCTACTATTTTTTCAAAGTCTCGCTGACGGGCTTCCTCTGTCTTAAAGGAAAGGTATCTGCCTGTATATGCAAACTTCACAGACGACGACATTTTATTGAAATTCTCATATGCGGGTGACGAAACTGACAATTTTTCCGCAAATGCCTCAACTTGCTCCTCGGTTATCGGGTTAGACTTTTGAGCGTCCCACATGCCGTTTTCTTTTGCAACTCTCACAGCTTTTTCACCCAGTTCTGTCATCATTCCTTTTTCTTGCAACAGTTCAACCGTTTTCTTGTTCTTTTCAGACCAAGGACTTTTTGTTCGACGGCGGGCAAAATATTTTATGTATTTCGTATTGTCGATGCTTTTCATTTGCCCGTCTATCCAACCGAAACATAGCGCTTCTTCCAAAGCATCGTTTGCAGTTAAAGTGACTACTGCCTTTGTTTTTCCGAATACAAGCCAAATACCGTCGCTGGTTTCCGCATTTTCTTTTAACCATTCACGGAAGTCATCGCGTGAAGCAAAAAGCAATTCCGGCACATCAGCCCTCATAACTATAGTAACTCCTCTATATCGAATGTATCCGACGATCCGGGATAATACCTGCATTTTTCTGCTGTAAATTTATAGATACAGTAATCATCATCTGTCACACCTTTAGGGTAGTACATTTCAAAACCATCTCGCCATAGAAGTTCCTTGTGGTGGGCATCTGTGCAAACCTCAATTGTACCAGTGAGCATCAGACCTTGGAAAGCAGGTTCATCACAATAATATACGCATGCTTTCGGATTGGCTTTGAATTGAGCCACTCTTTTTGAAGATAAGTTTGTTGAAAAATAATGGATAGCCATTCCGTCACGCTGGAGTGACATCATAGCTTTTGTGTTCGGATAACCGTTTTCGTCAACCGATGAGACGTAAACATTTTTTACGTTCTCCACCAAGGCTTTAATTTCATTTTTGATTTTGTCATTCATAACATTTTCTCCCTCTCATTCAAATTTTCAAGCACTCGTTTTAAAGTCTTTTCAAATGCGACAATTTCATCATCAGAAAATCCTTCATAATAGATTTCACTCATCTGAGATGACACTTTTTCATATTCATCACTCAAGACTCGTGCAGCATCTGTAAGCGCAATGCGTATCTGCCGCCTGTCGGATTTGTCAAATATGCGGTTTATAAGCCCAAGCTCCTCCATGCGGTCAAGCATGCTTGTAAGCGTTGTTTTTGCAAGGCCTGTTTTTCGAGCGAGTTCAACAATCGGGATATTATCCGTCTGCCAAAGCACATACAGAATACGCCCCTGCGCACCGTTAAAGGCCTCCACACCCGCAGTTGCGAGTAATTTTTCAAAGATTCTTCCGCCAATTTGTTTGATTTGTGTGATTAAAAATCCACCTTCGGTTTTTTCAAGCAATCAATCACCTCAGTTCTATTTAATATAATACTATATATAATAATACCTTGT
>CAYPQA010000156.1:0-7293 GCA_964412725.1 uncultured Eubacteriales bacterium | reverse complement strand
AGTGACGATGGTGACGAATATGATTATTCACCGCTTGAAGATGATTTTATTGTCACAAATAAGGATGTTAGGGCTGATGTTACTGTATTCGATTATGAGCTTTTTAGTGAGGCGCATATTTTATACAACCTTTCCATTCCCAAAGACTTGCAAAGCAGAAAAAATAAAATCTGCGACAGCATTATGTCTGTTAAAATTTGCATCACCCTTAAAAAATATTCATCTGCTGCGGAATTGGACATTACTATCGACAACCAGGCCGACGACCATCGCGTAAGGCTATTATTTCCGAATAATCTCAGCACGATGTTTTCAGTAAGCGATAACCAGTTCGGAAGTATAGAGAGGGCTGTTGTTGATAGTGCTATGGCTGTCTGGGAAGATGAAAAATGGTCGGAGCGTCCAGACGCAATCTATCCGTTTCTATCTTACGTTCATTGCAAAACCCCAACAGGTATTGGCGTTATTACGAATTCTGTGCGTGAATTTGAAATAACGGGTGAGGCTTTTGACACAATAGCTATCACTATTTTCAGAGGAGTTGGAAACTTAGGTAAAGAAGATTTGCTAAGACGTCCGGGCAGACCGTCGGGAATAAAGCTTGATACCCCTGATTCTCAAATGCGAGGGATTGGAAACTATAAACTTGCGTTTACAACAGATATTAATAATATCGCATTATTATCTCAAAACTACTTGACACCCGTTGTTTTTTATAACAAAATGCCATTTAATGCAATGAAACTAAACAAATGGGATTTAAACACGCCTTATGAATTTAGTTTGCTTAAGCTTTCTCGTAACGGGATTGTTATGAGTACAGTTAAAAAGGCAGAAAAATCGGATGAATTACTGATACGATTATATAACCCGTCGAACAATAGTTTGAGCGAAAGCTTTAATGTACAGTTGACAAAAGAAGTTAACCTTGACGAAAGCGTTGTTAAAGTGTGTAATGTAAGTGAAGTCACGCTTGACAGCAATGAAGTAAAAACTTACGCGATAAGGTAGGAGTAGGAAATGAAAATTGTATTTGCTTCAGATAGTTTTAAGGGTAGTCTTTCATCTGAACGTATCAATTTATTGTTGGAAGAGGCTGCAAAGAAAGTATTCCCCGGTTGCAAAACCGTGGGAATACCTATTGCGGACGGCGGCGAGGGTACAGTTGACGCTATGGTTATGGCAGTCGGAGGCGTTAAAAAATCTGTTACTGTGAAAAATCCGCTAATGAAAGATATTGTTGCCGAATATGGTGTAATCTCTGAAGATACCGCCGTCGTCGAATTGGCGGCGGCTTCAGGGCTTACACTTCTTTCGGATATTGAGCGAAACCCGCTTAATACCACAAGCTATGGAACAGGACAGTTGATTAAAAATGCGCTTGACAACGGATTCCGCAAAATTATAATCGCAATTGGCGGGTCGGCTACCAATGACGGAGGAATGGGTGCGTTATCAGCGTTGGGTGTGAAATTTTTTGATGCAAAAGGTGATGTTCTTGAAGGCATTGGAAATAACCTAGAAAAAGTTGCAGGATTTGATACCAATGGGCTGCATCCGGCTATAACCGAAACGGAATTTACCGTTATGTGCGACGTGGATAATCCATTAACGGGCGAGCATGGCGCAACAAATACCTTTGGCGCACAAAAAGGCGGTACTGCGGAAAGTCTTGAATGCTTGGAGAACGGTATGCGAAACTATGCGGCTCTGCTTGGGAACCATTTCAATATTGATGTAAATAGTATTAAGGGCGGAGGAGCAGCAGGTGGTATCGGTGCCGCGTTAAGACTTTTTTTGAACGCCTCGATGAGGTCCGGAATAAACATACTTCTTGACACAGTAAATTTTGATGCGATAATTAAAGATGCCTGTCTTGTTGTAACAGGTGAGGGTAGGATGGATATGCAATCCGCGCATGGTAAGGCTATTTCCGGAGTTGGTGCGCGGTGCAAAGAGCAGGGCGTTCCTGTATTGGCGTTGGTCGGCAGCACAGGCGATGGAGCCGAGCAACTCTATGATATGGGAATCGAGAGTATTATGCCTATTGTGGATAGCTGTATGTCTTTGGACAGTGCAATTCTTAACGCCGAAAAACTTTACTCGAACGCGGCAGAAAGAGCTTTTAGGATGATAAAAATAGGCAGCAGATTAAGCTTTTACCAAATTAATCATTAACAGGAGGGTATATATGAAAACTTTTACTTATACCATAAAGGATGCGGAAGGTATCCATGCACGTCCCGCAGGAATACTTGTAAAAAAGGCCGCCGAGTTTAATTCGTCGATAACAATTACGAAGGGCGAGAAAGAGGGAAATCTGAAAAAGATATTCTCTGTTATGGGACTTGCGGCGAAATGCGGAGAGGAAATTACCGTTACATTTACAGGTGAGGATGAAGAACAAGCGTTTGAGGTAATGTCTGAATTGATAAAAACAAATCTATAGGGGGTGCAGTTATGATTGTCATTGAGGGGAAACCTGTTTGCGCCGGCATTTCGATTGGCAATATCCTTTTTATAAAACAGGATGTTAATGTCGTTAAACGTGAACATATAGATAATCCTGATGAAGAAATTGAACGGTTCATTTCGGCCAAAAGAAATGCAATTTCTGAACTAGATGTGATTTTTGAAAATGCAAAACGCGATGTCGGCGAAGCAAACGCTATGATTTTTGATATTCATAAAATGATGCTTGATGACGAGGATTTCTGTGACTCAATACAAAATATAATAAAACTCCAGCTTGTAAACGCTGAGTATGCGGTATCCGTGACAGGAGATAACTTCTCCGAGATGTTTTCATCTATGGATGACCCTTATATGAAAGCACGTGCCGCAGACGTTAAGGACATATCCAAACGCTTGTTGGGTATTTTAAGCGGGCACACAAATAAAAACGTACTTTCCAGCCCGCAAATAATCGCAGCCGATGATCTGGCTCCAAGCGAGACGGTTCAACTTGACAAGGAAAAGGTTCTCGCATTTTTGACACAAGAGGGTTCTTCAAACTCACATACAGCTATTCTTGCAAGGACAATGAATATCCCTGCAATTATTGGGCTTAATGAAAGCCTTGATATGAAATACAATGGCTTGCTGGCTGTTGTGGATGGGCATACTGGAAAGGTTTTTATAGAACCGGACGAGAAAACGTTGCAATTATATAGGGAAAAGCAATCTATTGAGGCCGAAAAAAGAAACTTACTTCTTGACCTTAAGGGTAAGAAAAACGTTACGCTTAGCGGCAAGTGCATTGATATATATGCAAATATCGGAAGCATTAAGGACTTGGGGCTTGTGGTTCAGAACGATGCGGGCGGTATCGGACTTTTTCGCAGTGAATTTTTATATCTTGAAAGCAACGACTTCCCTTCTGAAGAAACTCAGTTTGCTGTATACAAAAGTATATTGGAGACAATGGGCAAGAAAAAAGTTGTTATTCGCACGCTTGATATAGGTGCAGATAAACAAATTGACTATTTCAATCTGCCCAAAGAAGAAAATCCTGCCCTTGGTATGCGAGCAATAAGAATTTGTCTTACTCGTCCTGAAATTTTCAAAACGCAACTTCGCGCATTATTACGTGCATCCATATATGGAAACCTTGCAATTATGTTTCCTATGATTGTTTCCGTTGATGAGATAAAGCGAATTTGGAAAATCATTGCTGAGGTCAAAGACGAGCTTGTTAAGGACGAGTTGCCATTTTCTGATAATGTTGAACTCGGGATTATGATTGAAACACCTGCCGCTGCTTTAATAAGCGATGAATTAGCAGCTCTTGTCGATTTCTTCAGCATAGGCTCTAATGACCTTACTCAGTATACCCTTGCAATCGACAGACAAAATCCGGCACTTGAAGAATTTTGCGATATAAAGCATCCCGCGCTGTTAAAGCTTATAAAAATTGTTGCTGACAACGCTCATGCTCATGGCAAATGGGTTGGTATCTGCGGAGAATTAGGTGCTAACACGGAATTAACGGAATATTTTATCTCAATCGGTATTGATGAGCTTTCTGTAGCACCCTCTTCCGTTCTACCCTTACGCAGTATTGTCAGACAGCTAAAATAATGGAGGCGTAATTAGTGATTAAACTAAAGTCAACATGTAAGGATTATATTTGGGGCGGTACGAAATTGCGTGCCGATTGGGGAAAAACCAGCAATGCTGAACGAATTGCGGAGAGTTGGGAGCTTTCATGCCATAAAGACGGGATAAACACCATTATTGATGAAAGCTACAGTGATATGACGTTTGCTGAATATATTCAACAGAATGGCAAAACTGTTCTTGGCACAAATTGCGATAGGTTTGATTATTTTCCTATACTTGTGAAATTAATTGATGCAAGCGATAATCTCTCTGTTCAAGTACACCCTAATGACGAGTACGCTCTTCGTGTCGAAGGAGAGTACGGGAAGACGGAAATGTGGTATGTGGCCGACTGTGATGATGGTGCGTTTATTTATTATGGATTCAACAAGGATATAGGAAAGGAAGAATTTTCTCAAAGGATATCTGATAATACACTTACTGAGGTACTTAACTTAGTGCGCGTTAAGAAAGGTGACGTATTTTTTATTGAATCCGGAACCCTGCACGCTATCGGTAAAGGTTGTCTTATTGCGGAGATACAGCAGAATTCTAATACTACATATCGAGTATACGATTATGAACGTATTGGTGCAGACGGAAAACCACGCGAATTGCATATAGAAAAGGCACTCGATGTGACCACGCTTTCTCCCGCAAAATCATATCCAACTTATCCCGAAATAAAAAATAGTGGATATGTTATGAGAAAACTTGTATCGTGTGACTACTTTGACGTAACATTAGTTGAGGTAGATACAACTGTTACGCTTAATGCAGATGAAACTTCGTTCAACTCCCTTTTAATACTTGACGGTAACGCTAAGATAGGATCACTTAGTGTAGAAAAAGGAGACAGCATATTTGTCAATGCTAATGAAGGCGAATATAGCGTATCTGGAAAATGTATGTTCTTACTTACGAAAATTGTTTAAAGATAATTTTGTAGCTTTTGTAGCTTACAACACACAAAAAGGCTTTTGAGCATTTAAAACAATGCTCAAAAGCCTTTTTGATTTAAAGCGACAATTTTGATTATACCGAATGGCGCAAAAAATTATGGAACGATAAGACTATTCAGGAAATCCACGCTATGGGGAAACTAAATCTTTGATTTAACGCGCACAGATAATAGGTAGAAAACTACAGTTGTTGCAAGCAGATATAAGATGCTTGTGAGAAAGCTTATGTCTGTTCCGTTCAATTGGAACACGACACCCATGTTGTAATTAAACTCATTAATAACCTCGGCGGGTGCGCCTGCAAAAGTAATTTCCATCGGTGCTTTCAAAAGTACCTGCCTAAAAAGTACGCCTGCATGGGAGGTTGGGAAAAGCTTCATAATAAATTGCACAGCCTCAGGCAGACTGCCTATGTTTATATACATTCCAACCAAGAAACCAATGAGTGTTCCAACAACAGTGCTTGCGGTTGAAAATGCATTTTGACTTTTAAATAAAGATACCATAAAAAGCATCATAGCGCTGCTTGAAGCTACGGAAAGAAGAATAAGCCCAAAAACCTTTAACATATCAACGACGGGCAGTAATTCGCCGCCTGTTGCAACGATATAGAATTCAAAAACAAGAAAAGTTATGATGCTCAGTATAACACCGATTAAGTATGAACTTAGAATATAACCACCTGCAATCTGTGAGCGCTTTACAGGCGCACAGTTAAAATCCTTTGATACCTTCTTTGCCTTGTCCTCAACCATAACTCCGAATGCACCAAGAGTTGACGTAACGGAAATAACTGCAAGTATACCCGCAATAACCCAACTGTTGACCAAGAAAACCGCGCCCTCTGCTCCATCGAAACCTTTCACAAAGTTCTTTCCCAAAAATAAAACATACAAACCTATAATAATAAACACAGACAAGAGCGAAAAGAAAACCTGTGCCCTATCTCTGAAAAAAAGTTTTATATTACGTTTTGCAATAATCATAAACCTTGTACCTCCCCAACAATATTTAAAAACACATCATCCATAGTGCCATTGGTCACTTCAATATTTGAAACATACGGCTTTATTTGTTCAAGAATTTCTAAAGCGTCTAAGGTTGAATTGAGCTTAATAACAAAGGTTTCACCAACATACTCGTGTGCAATATTATTCTTATCCAAAATTTCAGAGAGTTTATTTTTATCACGGGGCTTAACCTTCAATAAGTCACTCGCATAGGCTTGCTTTAACTCAATAGGCGTGCCCTTTGCCAAGACTTCACCCTTGCCCATTATGGTTATATAGTCTGCAAGCACGGCCTCCTCCATGTAGTGCGTGGTTAAGAATACTGTCATTCCTGTGTCTTTCTGTAGACTTGTTATTGTTTCCCACACCATCTTTCTTGTCTGTGGGTCAAGCCCTGTGGTTGGCTCGTCTAAAAACAGAATTTTGGGTGTGTTGATTAATGCTCTTGCAATGTCTGCACGTCTGCGTTGTCCACCTGAGAGTTTTCCGTATGGTCGATTTAAAAAATCTCTAATGTCGGTTACCGCAGCGGCTTTGTCAATGGCAGCTTTGAGTTGCTTTTTTGATAAACCATAAAGCCCGCCTCTAAGTTGCAGGTTTTCATAAACGGTGAGCGTACCGTCAAGCAAGCTGTCTTGAAAAACAATTCCTATAGAATGTCGAATTTTATCGTCGTCCTTGCCAAGCGCAAGTCCGTCTATGGTTACCGTGCCGGCGTCAGGAGTTAGAAGGGTGCATAGTATGTCAATTGTAGTAGACTTACCTGCACCATTTACGCCTAAAAATGCGAACAAACTACCTCTTTCTACATAAAAATCAATGCCCTTCACAGCCTGAACATTTCCGTAGGATTTTTTCAAACCTGAAACCTCAATAATTTTACTCATGGTTTTTCTCCTTTATTTTCTTATTAATTAACTCTGCATCGGCCTGATTTTTTACATAAGTTAACCAAAAAACAACACCATAAATTAATAAACTCATAAAAAATAAAATGCTTATGCCATATATATTCATTGGGATAAAGTTAAAAACCATTCCCCCCAAAACAATAACAACCAAATTAATAACGATTATGCTTAACAAAATATAAGCTGCTGTACTGCGTATAGGAATGATATCAACTATACTTATTGCAAGTATTATAGTGAAGTTTAATACTAAAATTTCAAAAATAAGTGTATTATTTAACTTACCAACCATATTGAAATAATTCAAAA
>CAYPQA010000155.1:0-7353 GCA_964412725.1 uncultured Eubacteriales bacterium | reverse complement strand
GCTGTCCTTTTATCCGTTTGATATCTTCGGTACATGTTTTTATCCTATTTCGGGCTCGGTGAATATTTTTTTAATAACTGTTTTCTTTTTGGTTTATATAGATAGGTTGAGTATAAACACACCACTGCTTGAATGAGGTAAAAGGATGGTTTATCGTTTCACATTAAGCTTATGGGGGCATTAAGCATGAAAAAATTTATTTTGGCACTAGGCTTTAGCATATTGACTACGCTGTTTCTAACTGGGTGTTTTTTATATAACAGATCAATTGATAGGCGCGAACCAATGGGTACAGTTAAGTCAAACACAAGCCTTGAAGTATCTGAACCAAAAAATGAGAAGTCCGAACCAGAGAAATCTGAAACTAACGATGTGCGCACAGAGATTAAAGCGGAGCCATCCGCATCTTCAGAGTTGTTTAGATATCAAGACGAAGATTCAGTGGTGAAGACGTGGCAGGAAGCGTACGTGGTGTTTTTAAGGGACTTTTCGGTTTTTACTGACAATGAACCTAGCTTTTCATTGAGAGATATAGATAATAACGGTATTCCTGAATTAATAATTGTTCATGAGGATGGGAAAACGACGGATTCAGTTTTAACCACTTACTACTATGACGGTACTGTCTATAAAATCGGGGATTATTCAGATTCTAAAATAGGAGTGGCAGGTCTGCGTATCTCGGATAATCCGATGTTCCCCGGATTGTTTACCTCTTGGTGGGGTGGAGGCGTAGAGCATTACGGATACTTGACGGTTAGGAATGAGCGGTTATCTTATGAGTATTTATGGTATATTGACCGTACAACAGAACCGCCACGGCAAAAAGAGATTTCAAATAAAAAAGAGCTTATTAACGAATCAATTAACGCTCACTCATCTAATTATTACACGCACAATCTCCTTGAGATGTACCCTATAAACGATGAGAATATTAATTTGCTCCTTAAGACTCAAAACCCGCAATATCTGTATCCGTTTATGAGTGAAAATTCTTTGATGGGTTATATTGACGCCACAGGTAAGGTTGCCATTAATCCAACGTATGTCTATACCGGTAAATTTTATGGAGGGTTTGCTGCTGTATCTAAAGACGGCGAGGATTGGTTTTACATTAATGAATTGGGAGAAAAAGTATTTAATAAGACTTTTAAGTCGGCAAGTGATTTTTCGGAAAACAGAGCTGTTGTATTTTCATCGGACGGTAAAATGCAAGTTATGGATAACAAAGGGAATATGGTTTCTAATATTGCCAATGCCAATGCTTATAAATATAGCGATGGTATGTTAAAAGTGAAGTTTGAAAACAATTTATATGGCTTTATTGATTTAAATGGCAACATTGCTATCGGCCCTGTTTACAAACATGCACAAGACTTTAGTGAGGGCTTAGCAGCAGTTGAAATTGATGATAAGGTTTCATATATTGACAAAAAAGGTAATATTGTTTTAAAAACAGGCTTTGATTACGACATTCTTAATGAAAATAATTACTTTAGTAATGGATTGGCATGTTTGTCTGATTCAGATGGTAAGTACGGCTTTATTAACAAACAAGGGGATGTAGCAATACCATTTAATTTCATATATGCAAGTCCCTTTGCGGAAGGATATGCCGGAATTCTTGGCAGTAATGACAAGTGGGGGTTTATAGATACTACAGGCAATATCGTTATGGAGCCTAAGTACGATGGGGTAGGTGGTTTTTCGGAAGGCGTAGCCGCAGTGTATTTGGAAAGTGGCGTTGATTATAAAATTGGCTTTATAAATAAAAAGGGAGAACTAATAATCGACTGTGAGTATTCTTTGGGATACGCTGCTAACACTTATTACGAAATTGACAACTATATGTATAATAGTTTGATTGAAGTTGTGTCAGAGAACGAAAACTACTGGCGTGGTTATATTGATGTTAATAATAATATTGTCTTTAAAGTCGTTTCTGGGGGCGACGATAAGAATTATCCTCCCGATAACAAAACTGACATTTATGATATTAGAAATATAAGCATATTGACAGATGAGGATTTTGATATAAATTACAAGGGCATTATTATTAATAGTCATCGCCCTTTTCATGAGATAGCTAGAGATTTGGGCATTGAACTTAATATAGAAGATTCATATAAAGAAAATCACTATAACGAGCTTAGAATGTCAGTTAATGGTATGTATTATTGGTTTATTGCGCATTATCCCGATAAAGAGAATGAAGAAATGACAATTGAATACGTTGTTGACAGAACTTTGCAGGAAACATGGTTGGTCAGCGTCAATTTGCATACTACAGAAACCTATCGGGGTATAAAGGTTGGAGACAGCTTGGATGATTTAATCAAGGCATATGGTTATAATGTTCAAATATGGGAAAATGATTCTCGCCAAGTATGGGACGAAAATGCCCAAAAATATACTAATGTTGTAAAGCAAAAGTGGTATCAATACAGGCCGGACTTTGGGACGGATGAAGCATATACGGATGTTGGAATAGATATAGTTGTGGATATTAATACCAACACCGTTTCGGGTATATCAATTAACTATGCCTCAAATGAGACTTTTGAAAAACTTGAGGTTATGGGACACTAACAGGTTTAATATTTTAACAAAAATTAAGCATATGGGGTGATTATGTGCAAGGCTTTAACGTTATTGCTGTTTATAACAGTGAGTGTAGCGAGATTTTGATGTGCAAGAGGAAGAAGGAGCCTTACCTTGGTCTTTTGAACCTTACGGGCGGGAAGATTGATGATGGGGAGGATGGATTGGATGCCGCGTATAGGGAACTATACGAGGAGACGGGCGTAACCCGAGACGATATAACGCTTACTTACCTTATGAGGTTCAGCTATCCGCGTAGTGATTGCTATGTCGAGGCTTATGTGGGGCGGCTTAGGGAACCTGTTGATGTCCATGGCGATGAGAATGAATTGCTTTGGGTTTCTTTGGACAATAATTTCTTTGATATGTCTGTTTTTGCGGGAGAGGGCAATATCGGGCATATCCTTGAAATTGTGAATCTTGAAAAGGAGAGCCTGCTTATATGAAGCTTATTTTTTCTTACATCAGGCGTTTTATATTGCCGTTTAGCGTGGGGATTTTATTTCTTACAATTGAAGCCGTTTGCGACTTGCTTCAACCTACGCTTATGTCCGGCGTTGTTGATAATGGCGTTGCAAATGGTGATATTGATACGGTTTTGCGTATCGGGCTTACTATGCTGCTTGTGGCTATTTTGGGCGCAATTTGCGCTTTTATACGCAGTACGCTTGCAAGCCGCACCTCACAAAATATTGGACTTGCAATGCGAAAGGACATATTTGCAAAAATCCAAGCCTATTCTTTTGAAAATATAGACAAGCTGGAGCCTGCTTCGCTTATAACAAGGCTGACAAACGACGTTACTTCCGTTCAGAATTTTATAAACGGTTCTATGAGGATATTTGTGAAGGCGCCCATAACTTGTGTGGGTGCTATTTTTTTAATTCTTACAAGAACGCCACAGCTTGCGCCCGCGTTAATCATAATCCTTTTTATTGTTTTTGGCTTAATAACCGCAAACATAAGACTCGGATATCCGCGCTTTAGACTTGTTCAGGCTATGCTTGACAAGGTTAACACGATATCAAGGGAATATCTGCACTCTGTGCGCGTTATAAAGATATTCGGGCGTGAGGAATACGAGACAGAGCGCTTTTATGAAGCCGCAAAGGGCTTGTCCGAAAAAACTGTTTCGGCTACAAGGCTCACCTCGATATTCATGCCAGCTATATCTCTGACCGTTAATGCGGGTATTGTTGCATTTTTGTGGCTTGGCGGCTATAGAAACGGTGACATTGAAATTGGTAAGCTTATGGCCGGTGTTAATTATATGACACAGGTTTTGTTTGCGCTTGGCATGATATCTAATATTTTCAATATGCTTGTTATGGCTACGGCTTCATCCAATCGAATCAAGGAGATTTTTGATGAGAAAGTAACAATGAAGGAGGCCGAACAGCCTAAGCCCTTGGATTTTAAAAAGGGTGTGGAGTTTAGTTCTGTCGGTTTTAAAAAGCGTATTATTGATATTAGTTTCACAGCATTTCCCGGGCAAACTATTGGTATAGTGGGGCCTACGGGTTCGGGCAAGACTACGCTTGCGAATATGATCCCGCGTTTTTATGATGCTGAAACAGGTGTTGTAAGTGTGTTTGGTCAGGATGTGCGGGATGTGGGTTTAAAATCCTTGCGTGAGAACATTGCGCTCGTTCCACAACGAAGCTTGCTTTTCACAGGAACCATTGCTCAAAATCTGCGTTGGGGCAAAAAGGATGCTGGCATGGAGGAATTGGAGAAGGCTGCAAAAGCAGCCTGTGCATATGACTTTATAAAGGGATTTGAAGCGGGTTTTGATACACAGCTTGGTCAAGGCGGTGTGAACCTGTCCGGCGGGCAAAGGCAGAGGGTGTCTATTGCACGCGCACTCGTCAAAAATCCCAAGATACTTATACTGGACGATTGCACATCTGCGCTTGATACAACAACCGAAGCCGCTGTGCGTAGTGGTATAGGCACATACAGCAAGGATATTCTCACCTTCATAATCACACAGAGAATAAGCTCTGTTTTAAACTGCGATAACATCATCGTTATGGAAGAGGGGCGTATATCGGCAATGGGCACACATAGTCAGTTGCTCGATACGTCAAGGGTCTACAAAGATATTTATATTTCACAGGTTGGAGGTGTAGAAGATGGCCAACGATAAGAATAAGGATGTGCCCGCCGGTATGCAACCGCAATGGAAGGGCGGGCCTGCTTCACGTTTTAATGTGGTAAAGCCCAAGAATTTTAAAGGCACGTTAATGCGCATCTTTGACTACATCCGCCCCGAAAAGAATGGGATTATGATTGTCTTTTTCCTGTCTGCGCTATCATCCGTTGCGGCCATTTTTACACCGCTGATAATAGGACGCTGTGTGGACGCGGTAAAGTCACAGACGCCTCTTATGTCTCTGCTTTTAATTCTTTTATCACTCTATGCGGGTGATGCGTTTGTGCGGTTTTTGCAAGGCTTTATAAATGCAAAGGTTTCACAGCGTATTGTGCTGTCTTTGCGAAAGTCTCTATTTGAGAAACTTCAACGTCTACCAATAGCTTATTTTGATACGCGAACCCATGGCGAGATGATGAGCCGAATAACCAATGATATTCAGAATGTAAGCTCAACCGTGTCGGATTCACTTACACAACTTATGCTCCTAGCCGTTACTCTCACAGGTGTTTTTATTATGATGCTTAGAACAAATCTTATCCTCACGCTTGCCGCAATTATTTCAGCTCCTTTGGTTTTCATCCTCACAAAGTTAGTTACCAAGCGTTCGAGGGTTTTGTTCAAAAAGCAACAGGAAACCTTGGGTAAGCTTAACGGTCTTATTGAGGAAAGTATATCTGGTCTTATGGTTGTGAAATCCTTTTGCCGTGAGGATGAGATAGGCAAGGAATTTGCGGCTCAGAGTGAAGAATTATGTAAGGTTGGCACAAAGGCCTTGGTTATTTCTGGCTTGCTCATGCCTATTATGAACGTTATTAACAACTTGAGCTTTGTGTCCGTTAGTGTTGTGGGAGGATATTTGGCCGTGGGCGGACTTATAACCACTGGCACAATATCAGGCTTTTTGCTCTATTCAAGACAGTTTTCGCGTCCGCTTAACGAGATTGCAAGCATATACAACACTCTTCAAACAGCAATTGCGGGTGCTGAGAGGGTTTTTGAGGTTATGGACGAAGCTGAGGAAACTGCTGATCCAGAGAATGCAAAAGATTTGCCCGAACCGCGCGGTGAAATTATTTTTGAGAATGTATCGTTCGGTTATAACGAAAAGAAAACTGTGCTTAAAAATGTGAGCTTTCATGTAGAGCCTGGTCAAAAGGTTGCGATTGTGGGCAGTACAGGTGCGGGCAAAACAACCATAATAAGCCTACTGTCACGTTACTATGATGTAACAGGCGGGCGAATTCTGCTTGACGGTGTTGATATTAGGAAGTACAAGCGACGTGCGTTGCGCGATGCGTTGAGCGTAGTTTTGCAGGAACCTGCTTTGTTTAATACAACCATTCTTGAGAACATCCGTTATGGTGCGCCGAATGCAACACCAGAACAGGTCAAGGATGCCGCACGTCTTGCAAACGCACACACATTCATAGAGCGCCTACCCAAAGGTTATGAAACCATTCTCGGAGAAGACGGCAGTATGCTCAGCCAAGGTGAGAGACAGCTTTTAACAATTGCAAGAGCTGTGCTTTCAAAAGGCAAGATACTCATTTTAGATGAAGCCACAAGCTCCGTTGACACAATGACGGAAAAGGCCATAAGAAAAGCCCTCCTTGCCTTGATGAAGGAGCGTACCTCTTTTGTGATAGCACACAGGCTTTCTACCATAAGAGACAGCGACCTTATCATGGTTGTGGAGGGCGGCGAAATCGTTGAAGCTGGAAATCACGACGAGCTTATACGCAAAAATGCACGCTATGCGGCAATGCACAATGCAAACACGCCTTAGTAATAAAAATCGTGGTTTTCCATTGTGAACGCATACTCCCTGTTATTTTTTATCCAGGAATTTTTAGCTGTTCTGGGGTTTAGGAAAAATAGTGCAAGTCCCGCATTGTTGCGACCTTCAAGGGCTTCAATTGCGGCCAAAATGCTTTCATCCGAGGGGTTGTTATATATTGCACCGTTTGCTGTTGGTGTGAACTGTACGCCATGGCGTCTGTCAAATATAACTTCTTTTATCGTATTAGGATATAGATGGCTGTTGCAGCGGTTTATTATTACATTTGCTACGGCCAGTTTAGAGTTGTAGTTCTCACCCTTTGCCTCCGCGTGCACAATTTTTGATAGCCAAGTCAAGTCCTCTGCGGAATAGTTTTTGTATGTGGCAAGCTTGCTTATTGCCTCTGACTTGGTCATCTTGCGGTTTGATATGATAAAGATATTGCAATCTGCATAGGCCTCAAAGCCTTGCATAAAAATTGAAGCCGCTTCATCAACAGGCAAATAGGATAGATTATCCCATATAACGGTTGTTGGTTCATACTCCTTATTTCTGAAATACACAATAGATTTTTTTCCATTTGCATCCCAATATAGTTTACAGTCAAAATAGGAGCATAACTCACGGAGACCCACATATGTCACCCCGTCTTGTTGCCTAAGCGGTCCTGTGTAGAGTTTGTTTCCCACGATAAGCCTCGGATTGGGCAATTGATTTGCATATGTCGCAACGGACATAAAAATAATGAAGCCCAGCATCACAAATAAGGATGCCACTTTTTTAATGCCTAAGATACATTTCACTCCTTTAGACG
>CAYPQA010000154.1:0-7371 GCA_964412725.1 uncultured Eubacteriales bacterium | reverse complement strand
AAAGCCTTGATTTTGTCCATTAAAGATTGTTTGGCAGTTATAAATATAACCGGCAAATTTTTCTTCTGTAAATGGTGCATTAATTCAAAACCGTCTATATGGGGAATAGATATATCAAGCAAAACCAAATCATAGTTGTTTTCATTTATTAAGCTTAGGGCATCTTTGCCATCAAACGATTGATTAAAATTGTATCCAACCAAGGTTAGATTCATTGCGATTAAGTCATTTATAGATTGGTCATCTTCAGCTATTAGTATATTAAACATCTTATGGAATTCACTCCTTTTTAATTTACTTTTTATTGATATAAAAAATACTCCTTTTATGATGCCTCATAAAAGGAGTATTTTTTAATGACATTATTTAAGATTACTTCGCATCAACAACAGCCATATGCTCAATTAAGTCAACAACCTTATTTGAATAGCCCCATTCATTGTCATACCAAGAAACAAGCTTAACAAATTGAGGATTGAGTGAAATACATGCATCAGCATCAAAAACGGAAGTGCAAACTTCACCGATAAAATCAGTGGAAACAACAGCATCCTCTGTGTAACCAAGGATACCCTTCATTTCGTTTTCAGATGCACTCTTAACCGCAGCCTTAATATCATCCATAGACGCAGGATTCTTAAGACGGCAGGTTAAGTCAACAACAGAAACGTCAATTGTAGGAACGCGGAAAGCCATGCCTGTAAGCTTACCCTTCAAAGCGGGGATAACCTCGCCAACGGCCTTAGCAGCACCGGTTGATGAAGGGATAATGTTTGCAGCGGCTGCACGTCCGCCTCTCCAGTCCTTCTTTGAAGGGCCGTCAACAGTCTTTTGAGTAGCTGTTGTAGAGTGAACGGTAGTCATAAGACCTTCTTCAATACCAAACTTATCGTTAATAACCTTTGCTAATGGTGCAAGGCAGTTTGTTGTGCAAGATGCGTTTGAAACAACCTTTAAGTCCTTAGTATATTCGTCGTGGTTAACGCCCATAACGAACATTCTTGCATCTTTGGATGGTGCACTAATAACAACCTTCTTGGCACCGCCTTCGAAGTGAGCGGAGGCTGTGTCAACGGTGGTGAATACGCCGGTGGATTCAACAACGTAGTCAGCGCCGTCCTTGCCCCAAGGAATTTCCTTAGGGTCCTTGCAAGCATATACGGAGATTTCCTTTCCGTTTACAACGAGCTTGTCACCCTTAATGCATACATCGCCCTTAAATCTGCCATGTACAGAGTCATATTGAAGCATATAGACCATGTAATCAAGATCGATGAATGGGTCGTTGATAGCAACAACGGAGACATCAGACCTGTTTAGAGATGCTCTGAAAACAAGTCTACCGATACGTCCAAAACCATTAATACCTACTTTTACCATTTTTAACCTCCTGCAAATTTTTATAAATTTTTTATGTTTACGAGTACAAGTATATCACACATTCCATATTTTGTTAAGGGGTTTTATGGAAAAATTACAAATACTTTTTCAACTTGACAATCTCGTCACGGAGCATCGCGGCCTGTTCAAATTGCAAGTCTGATGCGGCTTTCTTCATCTGCGTTTCGAGTTGTTTTAGCAACGCCGTAAGCTCGTCACGGCTCATGGATTCAGGGTCTTTCTCCAAGCCCTTCTTGACCTTCTCACTCACCGCTATGGTTGCCTGTATCTTTTCCTGAACCTTTTTGATTATTGACCTTGGAGTTATACCGTTTTTGATATTGTATTCCTCTTGTATGGCGCGACGTCTGTTTGTTTCGGAGATAGCTCGTTGCATGGAGTCTGTCACATTGTCCGCATACATTATAACGCGTCCGTTAACATTTCTTGCGGCACGCCCAATAGTCTGAATAAGCGACGTTTCAGAACGCAGAAAACCTTCCTTGTCCGCGTCCAAAATCGCAACCAACGCAACTTCTGGGATATCCAATCCCTCTCTTAAAAGGTTAATTCCAACAAGCACATCGAACACATCCAAACGCATATCGCGTATGATGTCCAACCTTTCAAGCGTATCTATATCAGAGTGCAAATATCTAATCCTTATATCGTTCTCCTTAAGATACTTCGTCAAATCCTCGGCCATTTTCTTTGTAAGCGTTGTTATTAAAACCTTGTTTTTTTCCGCTACAGTTTGTTTAATCTCACCTATAAGGTCGTCAACCTGTCCCTTAACCGGACGAACGTCAATCTTCGGATCCAGAAGTCCGGTCGGACGGATAATCTGCTCTGCAACAGTTTCGGAATGCTCAGCCTCATACATCGATGGCGTTGCGGACACGAAAAGCATTTGGTTGATTTTGGATTCAAACTCTACAAATTTAAGCGGCCTGTTGTCCATAGCTGAGGGAAGGCGGAACCCAAAGTCAACAAGCGTCGTCTTTCTTGAACGGTCACCTTCGTACATGCCGCGTACCTGCGGTATGGTTACGTGGGATTCGTCAACGATAAATAGAAAATCATCCGGAAAGAAATCTATAAGGGTATAGGGAGTGCTACCCGGCTCTCTTTGTGAAAGATGCCTTGAGTAATTCTCAATGCCTGAGCAAAAGCCTATCTCCTGTAACATCTCTAAATCATATTGTGTGCGTTGCAAGAGTCTTTGAGCCTCCAAAATCTTATCCTGAGACTTTAATTCACTCACGCGTTCATCCAATTCCTGTTTAATCGTGCTTATAGCTACTTCCATTTTCTCCCTTGATGTAACATAATGGGAGGCGGGAAAGATAACGATATGCTTTCGCAGACCTAAAATTTCTCCGGTTAAAACGTTTATCTCACTTATGCTTTCAATCTCATCACCATAGAAAGAAACGCGATAAGCTGTTTCGGATGAATAGGCCGGAAAGATTTCTACAACGTCACCGCGCACGCGAAAGGTTCCGCGCATGAAATTCATGTCGTTTCTATTGTATTGAATTTCAACAAGCCGGCGCAAACAATCGTCCCTATCCTTTTGCATTCCCTCTCTTAAAGACAGCATCATGTTTTTGTATTCTACAGGGTCACCCAAGCCGTAAATGCATGATACGCTTGCGACAATCAAAACATCGTTGCGCTCGAAAAGGGATGATGTTGCGGAATGGCGCAGCTTGTCTATCTCGTCGTTTATTGACGAATCCTTTTCGATATAGGTGTCCGTTGAAGGCACGTAGGCTTCTGGCTGGTAGTAATCATAGTAGCTTACGAAATATTCTACCGCATTATCCGGAAAAAATTCCTTAAATTCATTATAAAGCTGTGCGGCAAGTGTCTTGTTATGCGCTATAACAAGAGTTGGGCGGTTTAAACGTTCAACTACATTGGCCATTGTAAATGTTTTTCCGGAGCCTGTAACGCCCAAAAGGGTTTGAAAACGCTTTCCATTTAAAAAACCATCGGATAAAAGCTCTATAGCTTCTGGCTGGTCACCGGTAGGTTTGTATTCAGATTTTATTTTAAAGTCCACAACAGGAACCTCCCTTTGCAAATTCATATGGCGTTTCCTGGTAGACAAAATAATTGAGCCAGTTCGCAAACAAGAGATTTGAATGACCCTTCCAAGTCACAACGGGCGGTTTTGTTGGGTCGTTGTCTTTGAAATAATTTTTGGGAGGCTTTATCTCCTGACCCTTTGACAAGTCACGCACATATTCGTTGTTAAGAGTTTGCGCATCATATTCAGAGTGACCTGTAACAAAAATCTGCCGTCCGTCGTTTGAAGCAACGATATATACTCCTGATTCCTCTGAACGTGATAAGACAGTAAGCTTGTCGGAGTGGAGCAAAAGCTCATCCTCGCAAATGTCTGTATGTCTGGAGTGCGGAACGTTAAATACATCATCAAAGCCCTGAATAAGCATAGAGGAGGCGCACTTCTCGTGTGCGAAGATGCCAAACATCTTTTCGGGCAAAGCCTTTTTATTTACGCCGTAATGATAGTAAAGCCCGGCTTGAGCACCCCAACAGATGTGAAATGTTGAAGTAACGTGTGTCTTGCTCCATTCAAAAACACGGCTTAACTCCGGCCAATACCCCACTTCCTCAAAAGGCATATGCTCAACCGGTGCGCCGGTTATGATCATTCCGTCAAAAAACTCATCCTTGAATTCATCAAACACATAATAAAATTCGTTAAGATATTCGGACGAGGTGTTCTTAGACACATGCGTCTCCATATGAGCAAGCTTGACCTCAATCTGCAAAGGTGTGTTGCCCAAAAGTCGCAAAAGCTGTAATTCTGTATCCTGTTTAAGCGGCATAAGATTAACAATAATTATGGATAAGGGGCGTATATCCTGATGAAAAGCCCTGCTCTCACCAATTACAAATATCCTCTCGTCGTTAAGTTTCTCTCTAACCGGCAAATTATCCGGAATTTTTATTGGCATAAAAAACCTCCTTTGTAAATGTAAATCATTGAGTATCACGAATTATGTGATGGAAATAGTTTGACAGCCTGAATTTTTTCGGGTAAAATACCGCAAAAATATGTTGGAGGCTGTTTATGGAAAACGCTAGAATGTTTATACTTTTTGCTCTGGGACTCATAATCATAATAAAAGGCGGAGACTTTTTTGTAAGCGCCGCCACATGGTTTTCCGAGATTTTGAGAATCCCAAAATTTATTATTGGTGCAACCGTTGTAAGTATTGCAACAACCTTGCCCGAGGTCTTTGTTTCCTGTATCGCCGCAATAGACGGCAAAACAGATATGGCCATCGGAAATGCAATCGGTTCTGTAACTGCAAACACAGGACTTATCTTAGGGCTTGTTATAATATTTATGCCCATTGTTGTTAAGCGTGTGTTTATCGTTACCAAGAGCCTTATTTTATTGATAACTGTGCTTACCCTCTGGGCACTGTCACTTTCTGGCTCTTTAACACTTGTTAAAAGTCTTTTCCTTTTTGCAATATTTATATTCTTCATTTTGGAAAATATTAAATCCGCAAAGGCAGAAGAACCTTCAAATTATTCCGAAAAGCCTGACAGTTCCCCTGGAGTTGTTACAAAAAATATAATAATGTTTGTTGTAGGAACGGCGGGTGTTGTAATCGGTTCAAACCTTCTTGTAAACAACGGAAGTGAGATAGCCCGACTTTTCGGTATATCCGAAAGCATAATCGGTCTCACCGCCGTTTCTATAGGAACATCACTTCCGGAGCTTGTGACGGCCGTTACAGCCATAATCAAAAAGGAATCATCTTTGTCCGTTGGTAATGTTATAGGTGCAAACATCATAGACACAGCGCTCATACTTCCGCTTTGTGCATTTGTTTCGGGAGGTCAGATAGCTGTATCAAAACAAACCCTTTATGTGGATATGCCGGTATGTTTTGCAGTTATTTGTATTGCGCTTGTCCCAACTTTGATACGCGGAAAGTTTTCAAAAATTCAAGGGTTTTTATCGCTGGGTGTCTATGCAACATATCTTGTGCTTATGTTTCTATAAATCCAAAGATTACTTTATAAGGTACTTCTTGCTGAAAGCAAGGAGTGCTTTATCATATTCAACATCTGATGCATTCTCACGAAGGTTTCGCAGGTACTCATGTGCATGGTAATCCTTGTCGTCGCATTTGTATTCTATAACATAAACCGCAAGGTTAGAGCAGTGGTCGGAGATGCGTTCAAGATTCAGAATAAGCTCCAAAAAGACAAATCCAATTTCAATGTTACAGGTTCCCTTTTTAACACGTTCAACATGAAGCGCCTTGTATCTGTTTCGCATAACATCAATTATTTCCTCAAGCGGTTCAACCTTATGCGCTACAGCAACATCGTCACTATCGAATACGCTTATTGCAATATCTAAAATCTCTAAAACGGCTTTAGCCATATTCTCGATTTCGCCTTTGGCCTCCGAGGATAGGATAATGCCGTTTTTATTTTTTTCTGCGGCATGTTTCATGATAGCCTCAGCATGGTCGCCAATACGTTCAAAATCCGAAACGGATTTTAAAAATTTTGACACAAGCTTACTTTCGTTGAAATTAAGATTTTTGTCTGTAAGCTTAATAAGATACCCGCTTATCTTGTCGTCCAATGAATCTACAATGTGCTCATTTGCAATGAGAGTTTCCATAACCTTATTGTCAAAATCCCAAAGCGCATCGCAAGCTTGGCTCAAATTTGTGCGGATAATTTCAGCCATTTTTAAAATAGTTGCCTTACATTGCTCAAGAGCGTAGCCGGGAGAATTCAAGAAACGGTCGTCAAGCATCTGACCGATTGTAACAGTAGTTTCAGAGGCATCGTCCTTGTCCTTTATAGTCATACAAGCAAGCTTTTCAAGAAACTTTGTAAACGGCAGGAACAATATTGTACAAAAAACATTAAATATCGTATGTACAATTGCAATGCCGAACGCGTCGATAGAGTTGTTCCAGAATGAAAAGTTTATGAAGGTCTTAAGTACATAAATTAAAGACAGAAAGATGATAGTTCCGATTATGTTAAAATACAAATGGACCAAGGCCACACGTTTCGCACTTTTGTTAGTACCTATACAAGACAGCATAGCTGTGACACAGGTTCCTATGTTTTGACCCAAGATTATAGGTATGGCGGATGAAAAATGAATTGCACCCGTTGCAGACAACGCTTGAAGCATCCCCACAGAAGCCGACGAGGACTGAATGATGGCAGTAACAATGGCACCAAGCAAAACACCCAGAATCGGGTTCTCAAAAAAAACCAGCAATTCGGCAAATTGTGGATTATTTTTAAGTGGTGACACAGCTCCGGACATCATGTCCATACCGAAAATCAAGACAGTGAATCCCAAAAGAATACGCCCAACATTATTGCGGCTTTCAGACTTTGACGCAATAAGTAAGATGATACCTATAACCGCAAAAACAAGAGAGAAGTTCTTGGGCTGTAGCATCATAACAAAAGGGTTAGACGATTTAAGTCCGGTGAGCGAAAGTATCCATGACGTAACCGTTGTGCCGATATTTGAACCCATAATTATTCCAACGGATTGTGAAAGACGCATGATACCAGCATTAACAAAGCCCACAATCATAACCGTCGTTGCGGAAGACGATTGAATTGCCGCGGTAACGGCCGCCCCGAATAAAACGCCTTTTATAGGCGTGTCTGTAAGTCTTTCGAGGGTTTTTTCAAATTTACCGCCGGACATCTTTTCAAGGCCGCCCCCCAGGGTTATCATGCCAAACAAAAATAAAGACAGCCCCCCCACAAGCTTTAAAACAGAGAAAAAATCCATAAGTCCTCCTTGGTAAATTAAATTCCACCGTATATATATACAACAATTTATGGATTTTTTCAATGTATTTTGCAAATTAATTTGTCAAAGAAATTTACAGATGAAATTTTCACCAATTCTTTCACAAAATTTTGTAAATATCATAATATACAGTA
>CAYPQA010000153.1:0-7466 GCA_964412725.1 uncultured Eubacteriales bacterium | reverse complement strand
TAATTGACAACAAAACACTTGCTTTAATTTTTGATTCAAATTTAACATTTAAAGGTTTTGTAAGAAAAAAATTGGGTGGGTTGAGCATTGAAAAAGCATTGGAAAATTATATAGAAAAAAATTTGAGTCATGAATTAGAAAATCAGGTAAGTGAATTTTACGCAAAGTTATACAATATTTACAAAACCCCCTATGATGAAGTTATGGCAAAGCTTCAACTTAAAGTTGAAAAAAATATCTTTGAAACTCTTGCCAAATCTTGGTCAGAAAAATACGAGGAATTACAGCCATGTAATACTATGTTATCTGAATCCAATGATTTTATGTATATAAATATATATAATAAAAAGTTGCATTTTATTAAAAATGCTAAAATTGATATGATTTACAGGAATAACTTATGGGAAACTATTAATTATGTAACATTTTTTGACGAACTGCTATGGTATCTGCGCCACCAATATTATATTTGCTCCCAATCAGATTATAAAGAATTAATAGATAAAATGATGCGTTTGTTAAATGTTATTAAGTACTTATCCATTCACAATATAGGAGGGTTGATTGTAGTTCTTGATATAGAATCTGAAACTTATGAAGAATCAGAAGACGAAGATATTGTTAGATTTATCAATAAGATATCTAACGATCATTTATTTAAAAAGGTATTAACTGGAACACGCAGTATATTGGAACTCGACTTAGAATTTATAGCATCACTAATAAGTATAGATGGGGCAATGATCTTGGATGGCAAATTTGAAATATTAGGATTTGGCGAAATTCTGCAGAATGATCGCCCTGATGAAACTAATGTTAATAATGTTAAAAAATTTGGAGCTAGGACTAGAGCAGCAATATATGCTTCAAGTTTCGGACTTTCTATAAAAATTTCTGAAGATGGTGATGTTGAGATGTATTCAAAAGGTAATCAACTTGGAAAATGGTAAATACATATTTTTAGTTTATGCGCCTACTAGATATATGTTTAGTTTGGATAACAAATCAAAAATTAAACAAGCCGTTTTGAAAACAGAATACATCTGCATAACTCAGGCATATGCGTTCGCTATAATCACAAGCGAAATCCGCCTGTCCAAGTGCTTGACAAGCCTAACCTAGTAAAATATAATTCAATAATCTTAATTCTAGGGGGAAGGACAATTGCAAAAACGCTTTATTGGAGATACAGAGGTTTCTTTGTTGGGCTTTGGCTGTATGAGATTGCCGAAAACCGGCGATAAAATTGATTACGAGCTTGGATGTAAGATGGTTGACTACGCTTATCAAAACGGGGTTAATTATTTCGACACTGCATATATGTATCATGGCGGCGAATCGGAGGTTTTCATAGGTAAGGCTTTAAAGAAATATCCAAGAGAGTCATACTATCTGGCTGACAAGTTTCCGATTATGACATTTCAAAAGGCAGAGGATATGGAGGGGGTTTTTAACGAGCAGTTAAAACGCTGCGATGTGGATTATTTCGACTTCTATCTTGTGCATTCACTCGACGCGGCAACGTTTGAAGCCGCAAAGAGGATAAAGCTTTACGAATTTCTTACAAAAAAGAAGGAAGAAGGCTTTATACGACGCTTGGGCTTTTCTATTCACGACACCCCTGATGTGCTTAAAAACATAATCGACGAATTTAAGTGGGATTTTGCACAAATTCAGTATAACTATGTGGACTACAGCTACCTTAATGCGGAACTGGCATACAAATATCTTTGCGACGCCAATATACCGATAGTGGTTATGGAACCCGTACGAGGTGGATTTTTGAACGAACCAACGCCAGAGGGCTTGGAATTAATCTCTAAGCTTGAGCCAACGGTTAAACCTGCAGAGTTAGCATTGAGATGGGTTGCGGGACATGAGAATGTGAAAGTTATCTTAAGCGGTATGAGTGATATGCAGCAGACTATGGAAAACGTGCAGACGCTCAGCACAGCAACGCCTTTAACGGATTCAGAGCATGAGGCTGTAGAAAAAATTGTTGAGATAATCCACACTAAGAAAACAATCCCCTGTACAGCTTGCCGCTATTGCATGGAGTGCCCGTTCGGTGTTGATATACCCGCGATTTTCAGTATGTACAACTACTACAAAATCCTTAACAAGGCTTATAGAACAAGGATAGAATATTTTGAAGCCTTCGACCCTAATAAACGTGCGGAGCATTGCACAAGCTGCGGTGCTTGCGTCAAAAAATGTCCACAGCATATAGACATCCCCAAAGAGTTAAGGGACGTTGAGACTTTGTTTAAAACGTTTTAGAGTTAAAGCATAGAAAAAGCCGCTAAATTATTATAATTTAGCGGCTTTTTCTATGCTCCTCTTGCATTTTCTTCAATGCCTCATTAAATGATTTCGCTGTTTTTTGGTCATCTATCCATTGAACAAGATGCACTGTCGCAAAAACCAAAAACACAGATAATGCCAGCGAGACTAGCTCTGAAACGCCAGTAAGCGTGCCACTCGAATACACTGTAAGTAAGACAACAAGCTCAATAAGTACAAACTGAAGAAGTTTGCGCAAAAACGCTTCTCGGACAGTCAATTCGTTTTTTGAATAATTAACAAGCGATGTCAGAGTTGTTGCGGCTCCGAAAACCAACGGAGAAATTAATATCTGATAGCCAAAACGCATGTCAGGCTGATACAGCATACCAAGGACTGCCATAGCCACACAAATGCAAGAAACACTTATGAAAAACGGCATTAATATATTTTTTATTGCAAATGTCTTAAAATCCATCCTATTATCCCCTTAATGTAAATTGCCTATGACTGCGAGCTTAACGGCTCCTGCATACTGTCTTGAAATTATGATGTTCTCGCCGTTTTTCATATGTGCCATAAAACGTCCGTTCAAAGCTGGACTTATGCTTTCAAGCCTCATAAGATTTATGAGGAATGCTTTTGTGAACAGCGCACAAAACGCTTGCCGGAATAGGCAGTTTCAAGCTCATACAGACGAATTTTCAGTTCATAGACTTTTTCATTTGTGTAGGCAAATACACGCTCATCCACAGCCTCAAAATAGAATACGTCCTCCAACTTGAATCGGAATACTCGCTCACCACAAGTCCCTGTCAAAGTGGTACCCTTGGTTAAAATGTAGCCTCGTATATCATCTATGTCTTTTGTGACCTCAACGCATTCTATAATGACCTGTTCGTCGTCTGGGTTAGATATTTGTTTGATTTCTACTTTCATGCTTAATATTCCTTTTCGAACGTTGGGGTTTCTCCATTTTTTAGGTAACAGTCAAAAAATTCTAACACAAGACTGTTGTTTTTTTCAATGCAATAGCGTGCATTAATAGTGCCAATTCCCAGCATTTTTGCGAGCAGCGGTGAAAACAGTGGCAGATCTGTGAAGTTAAGATGTCCCGCGTCTTTAAATACAACCTCATAAGCGCAGACTGCATTTCGGACGGCGTTGAAATTCTCATATTCGTCACCCGCAAGCTCCATTGCCGTTTGATAGTGGTTTTCAGTGTATATATTCAAAATCGGAATTGGGTATGGTGTGTCATTCAAAATCACCTTGCCGCTTTCAAAGCCTATTTCCTCGCCAAGCATAGTTCCGTCAAGATTAATGACCGCATCAATATCATTACGTTCACGGCCTAATTGGGCAAAGGACGCACCGCCCAAAGAGTGTCCAAACACGCCGATATGTTCAAGGTCAATCATAGAAAACAGAGCGTCCTTCACATCTGCGTTTACGTTATTGGCGATGGCATCTAAAACAAAATGTTCGTCCGCAACTCGCAAATTCATCCAGTCTCGTGTTCGGTAGTATTGCTGTTCAGGGTCATTGAGAGCGTTGACTGCATAGATGCTGTTTAGAAAATCAGTATTTACGATGGTTAGCTTACCGCTCGTGTCCTTCGTGTAAAATGCATGGTATGTATGCCCGATTCCGGCTACAACATAGCCGTTTGAGGCAAGCTCGACAAAAATGGAAAGGTTACTGCCGCTAAACCCGAATGCACCGTGCGAAAAAACAATCAGAGGAACCTTGCCTTCAATATTCTTGGGATACCAAAACTCCACCGTCAAGGCTCGGTTTTCTCCTGTGTTTGAAAAAGATTCAATTCTACTCTCATCCACCCATGTATATTTTGCCGTTCCAACCTCATAGCTGCCCGTTACAGCCGGAGGAGTATACTGCGGAAAAACGATGGCAGGTAATAAAGCTAAGGCGTAGATAAACACATTCCCGACCAAGCATAAAATACTTTTGCTAAGCTTATACTGTTTCTCAGTTTTCCTAGCCAACATAATAACGCCCACAACCGTTTGAACAGCAAGTACAGCCAAGATTAAATAATATCGAAAGCCCCACTCCAAAACGCCCGTTATCAAAAAAGTGCAAAGCATCGCAAGCGAAACTATTAACGCAATTAGTCTCACAATAATTTACCTCCAAATTTGTATTCAATGACTTATATCCCCAGTATAGTGAAGATTTATGCCAAGGCAAGCAAATTTGGATGAGTTGCATTTTGGCTGGATAAGTTGCGTTATTTACGTTTTAAAAACCTAATGCAGGCAACAATAATTGTTGTAACTATAAGTAATAAGATAAGGGTGTTGAATATCTGGATCCCTATCATAATTAAATTACTACCCGTGTCCATTATTTCACCTCCAAATCGGATTGTTACTACTAAAAGAAGAAATTAATCATTTGAATAACGCGTTTTAAAATATCAGCAGGGATGGACTATTTAAATAAAATCGGTCTTGCTACAGGATCTATGGTTCTTATGTGCTGACTTAAAGTAACTCCGGTTGTTTTTGTCCTGCTGTCTAATTTTAAATGGAGCGGGAAGTCATTATCAGTATTACTAATAGGGCATACAACAATGAGCCTTGTATAGCGATAATACCTATCGTTGTTAATAATTAAAGCTGGTCGCTTGCCATGTTGTTCATGTCCCTTTGTAGGATTAAAATCCAATTCAAGAATGTCTCCCTGTTTTGTAATATAATCTACCATACTTTTTAACGCCCCATATCCTCACCGAAATCATATTCCGAGCATTTATAATCCCCAGTATAGCCTTCGAAAAGTTTATCCAGATCGGTATGCTTTTCAACAGATTTTTGGATTAGTATGTTGCCGCTAAAAGCTACTACCTCCACAAAATGATTTTCCTCGAATTTCAAATCCTCCAATATCCGCTTTGGAATTTTGATTCCTTGGCTGTTACCCCACTTTTGAATTGTTGCTAACATGGCTTACCTCGCTAAAAAACATGTATACACTTTAGTATATACATGTTTTTTATAATGTAAATAAATATTTATGCCACTTTATTGTAGCCCATTACGCCAACACTTCACATCCGCTTTCCGTTACAAGCACCGTACTTTCCCACTGGGCGGAGGGTTTGCCGTCTGCTGTGTAGACAGTCCATTTGTCGTTTCCACGGGTTGTAACCTTGTGGGTTCCCATATTTATCATTGGTTCGATGGTAAATACCATACCGGTTACTAATAGCATGCCTGTTCCTGCTTTGGATACATAGCTTACCCAGGGGTCTTCGTGAAATTCAAGCCCGATGCCATGCCCGCCTATTTCTCGAACAACAGAATAGCCGTTCTTTTTCGCATGTTCATTGACCGCATACCCAATGTCGCCAAGGAAACCCCATGGGCGCACTTGCTGTATCCCCAGCTCCATGCATTCCTTTGCAACATTAACAAGCCGTTTGTTCTCGTCTAACACAGACCCTATGCAAAACATGCGTGATGAATCCGAGAAGTAGCCTTTGTATTCTGTTGACACATCAATGTTAATTATATCGCCGTTCTTTAAAATGACATTTTCAGAGGGTATGCCGTGGCAGACTTGCTCGTTTACAGATGTGCATATGCTTTTTGTGTAGCCGTTATAATTCAGTGTTGCGGGTGTGCCTCCAAGCTCTTTGGTTTTGGTATAGACAAGCCTGTCTATCTCTGCCGTGGTAATACCTTCGGATATGAAGGAGCTCAGACAGTTTAAGATTTCTGTGTTGACTTTACAGCTTTCCTTAATCCCTTCGATTTGTTCAACTGTTTTAAGTAATTTACGAGCCGGAACAATATGACCATTAGCTTTATAACCCTTTATCTTCTCATCAATCTTTATATGGCACACCTTATATTTTTTGCCGCTTCCGCACCAGCAATCGTCGTTTCTTCCAAGCCTTTTAATCATGGATAGCTCCTTTTTCGCTATTACGATATTGAGAAGGGGTGCATTTAAACATCTCCGTAAAAGCTCGTGTCAAGGATTCCGGCGAAAGGTAGCCGCATTTAAACGCTATATCAACTATCTTTTCATCAGAGGCACGAAGCATTTCTGCCGCAGCATTCAGCTTGCACTTCGCCAAATACTGTTTATATGTTAAACCTGTGTATTCGCGAAATTTTATAGAACAGTAATACGGTGAATATCCGACGAAAGACGACATGCTTTCAAGCGTTGGATTCTCCAGCACGTTATTATCAACCCACTTAACCATTGTTTCCATAGTTTGAACAGACATTTCACTCACTCCCCAAGCTATACTCCTTAACGCTAAAAATCTGCGTTTCTTTCTTCGCGAAATGGCGCAAACTTGCCTCTACAAGTTTGCAAACGCTCGAAACTAGTGCGATTTTAATGCGTTAAGGAGTATATTATATAACTTTTTAAAGCAAAATGCTTGACATGAGTTGTTAAAATCAAAAAAAGACTTGGACACAATGCCAAGTCTTTTAAATGTAGCTGATTCTAACACTTACGGCGTTAAGTGAAATATTGAGTTAGTGTCAAAATTGCTTATACTCTCTCGTCAATAAACTGCCCAATTTCACCCATAGACTTTAATACCTCAGCGTTAATGTTTTGAATGCCATTTTCATTATTAATATTCTGTTGTTTAGAACTTTCTGAATTGTCCGTGCTTTGGCCTTCCAACTGTTGAATTTTCATTTGCAATCGCTGTATTCTTTGGTCAATCTCTGCTCTCACTTTTGCGGTCACATTGCTTGCACTAGCCTTGGCTATGTCCGGACGGCTACCACTTTCATCGCGACATTCTCCAACCGCAACAGTGCTGGCTCTTTTTTGTTGTAAACGTTCAATTTCTTTTTTCAATTCTTGAATCTGTTGTTCTCCACTTCCTGAACTTTCGTTAGAACCATTTAATTTTTGAGCGATGTTTTGGTTATTATTACTAATCTGCATACTTATCCTCCCCATTTTAATATTAGACTACAAGTGTTTTCGATTATACAGTGCCCTTAATCTTATGTCAAGAGTTTCGAAAACAAATTTAGTCTTTTATTGTTCAAGTCCTTGTGTTATGATTATATAGATATTATTATCAAAACATATTGTTTGATTAGGAGTGATTATTTTGAATAAAAAGATAAGTATTACCGAAAGTGAATGGATGATAATGAAAGTTCTTTGGGATA
>CAYPQA010000152.1:0-7475 GCA_964412725.1 uncultured Eubacteriales bacterium | reverse complement strand
TGCCATCCTCGATAAGCAAAACGTTTTTATATGTGATGTTGGTGTTCTTATCCAAGACATTTATGGTACCGTTCGCCTCAAAGGTAATACAAACAAACTGATTTTCTAATTTGTCGCTTGCTTTGCGAGTTTTCTGTATTGGAGAACTCTCAGAGATTAAATATGTTTTATAGCCGAATGACGGCAATGTATCATCAACAGCAATGGTATATTTCACAAAAGGGTCATAGTTGCAATAGTGAACGATTTGCCTGTAAATAATCCCCGCATCAACTTCTTCTGAATCTATAAGTTTATAATCCAATTCAGAACCATGCTCATCGCACAATTTAAAGCCTTTCATTTTAGTTATGATTTCAGCGGTAACTACAGATGAACGCTCGTATGGCAGAAGGTTAAATAATGTTAACTTATCAATCGTTTTATCGCAAGGCATTGCGTCAACGACCGCTCTCTTATAAAAGTCAATAAGCCTGTCTGTACGCTCTTCGGCGATAAAAAACCTGTCTGCAATAATCTTATGAACCTTGTCGCTGCAACAACATCCAATCGAATCATGTGCATGATTTTTCATTATTTCCTTCCATATATCCTCTAAAAGCCCGTGTTCATAAGGAAAGCCCAGACGATAAGCAACGCTCATCAACGGTTCAAGGATATTGGTAATTTTGTTTTCAATTCGAGTGTTAGCGGATTTAATATCTGCGCGTGTTGAAAAAATACTGCGATGTACACGCATGTACTTACCATCAAGGAACTCGCCCGACATCGTTACCAAATTCTCTGCCTTTTCAATTTCTTCAAACACATCCTCATATCTGTTAAGAGAAGTCTTTTTATCAGGATATATAGCCTCAATCTGTGTCATAACCTCTTTAATATTTTTTTGGATGGGCATTTGGTCATGGCCGTTCGGCAAGAGTATATGATCCGTCGTAGCACATTTGTCAAGAACCGGAAAATATTTGTCCAGTCTGGTTTTAAGAGCCGAGGTTTCTACGGGCAAATACTTACCGATAGCATACCCCAAAGGTAAGAGCTGTACAATAACTTTAGATTTACCATCGCTCCAATAAAATTCAGTTTTATCAGTACCCATACGCTCGGATGTTCCACGCCAAAACATGCAACGATTTATTCCAAACCCGTTAAGAATTTGCGGCATTCGCGCTGTCTGTCCGAATGAATCCGGAAGATAACCTATTTGCATAATATCTCCAAATTCCTCGCAGTCCAGTTTACCATAAAGCAAGTTGCGTACAATGCTTTCACCGCCAACAACCATTTCGTCGGTTTGTGTATACCAAGGGCCGATGATGAGCTTCCCTTGCTTTATGAGTTCGGCTACACGCGGCTTGTTTTCTGGTTTTACCGAAAAATAATCTTCCAGCACTACGGTTTGACCGTCTAAAACAAAACATGGATAGTCCGGGTTATTTTCAAGCATATTAAGTATCTCATCCATATCCCGAACCAAGAGAATTTTGCTCTCTTCGGCTGTAAAGTACCATTCTCTATCCCAATGGAAGTGCGGTACAATATGAACATATTTTGCCATATATTATTTGCCCTCCATATGCTTATTATATTTCAATTTCTTTAGAAATACCAGCATTGATGTAGAGATGAGCGCACCTAAGACTGCCGCGAAGAACCAAATAAGTGCATTTACCGCAGAACCCTGTCCGTCCTTCAAAAGAAACATTGAGAATATACCGGCACCGGGCACATCTAATCCAATTCCACTTAATCCGATAATCGCACCTGTTACTGCGGAACCTGTACACAACGATACAATTACACGTATAGGGTCTGCCATCATAACCGGAATTGCTCCCTCCGTTATGCCTGCCAATCCCAATATCCATGTAGACATACCGGCTTCTTGCTCATCCTTTGTAAAATATTTTTTAAAGCCCAACGTTGAGAACGTTACAGCAAATGCGGATACCATTTTAATTGAAGCAAACGCCGCATAGGGCATAAGTATTCCCTCAGCCATCGCACCAACGCAAAAGGTGTATGCGGCCTTATTTACCGGTCCTCCCAAGTCGAATGAAACCATTACGCCGATAATTGCGCCGAGTAAAGCTACATTAGAACCACTCATTGAACCAAGAGCATTTATCAACGCCTGATTTAGCCATGCGACAGGTCTTCCTATTAATAAAAACATGGAAATTCCTATAATTAACGTACTTGCTACAGGATAAACCCAGAATGAAATAAAACCTGCAAGCACACCCTTAGCCGGAATAGTTTTTCGTAAAACTCTAATAGAATAACCCGCAATCAATCCGCCTAACATTCCGCATAAAAAACCGCCGTTAATCAGATTCGCCGCCACACCTGCCGCAAAACCTGGTGCAAGCGCTGTCTTATCTCCGAGCGAATATGCCATATATGCGGCTAATATGGGTATCATAAGCGTTCCTAAGGTATTGCCGCCTAAGCGTCTGAACATCCACAGCCAACTGTTTTCAAGGTTATACAACTCTTGTAAGCCAAAAGCCTGCGCAAATAGTACTGCGAATGCATTAATCATACCTCCCGCAACTATTATCGGGATAATGTAAGATATGCCTGTAAGTACAGCCTTTTTTATCTCGCCTGCGGTAGTTGGTTTGTCTTCCGGCTCTGAATTTCCGGTGTACTGAGTTTTCGTAAAATTTTTAGCCTTATCAAGTGCGGCTTGAACAACGCCTTTACCATCCTTGATGGGAGCTGCAACTTTGACCGTATGTATTGGCAAATGTGCATAGCGTTGGCTATCCTTTACGGCTACATCAACCGCAAAAATTGCTGCATCAGCCTCCTTTAGCTGTTGGGCTGTGTGTTTACCTTCAATTCCGTTTGCACCTTGCTTTTCCACATATAACTTAACGCCTAATTCCTCACCGGCTTTCACAAGCGCTTCTGCGGCCATATATGTGTGGGCTATTCCCGCGGGACATGCTGTAACCGCTACTATGCTTTTGGTATACGTTTTTGCAGATTTAGTTTCGATTTTCTGAGCTCCAGCAAGGTTGGAATAGACTTCTTCACGCGTTTTTGCGTTCTTAATTCTGTTGATAAAATCTTCGTCACCTGCCTTTTCCATAAGTTCGCCTAAAATCTCCAAATGGGTATCTCCTGACTGCGAAGACGGAATCGCAAGCAAAAAGATTACCGTAACCTGATTGTCGGGCACTATGCTTTCCCAATCTTTTATCGGGTTTCTCAATGTAGCCACAGCGTATGTCGCACTTTTTACGCTGTCACTTTTGCCATGAGGTATCGCAAGCCCTAAATCCATTCCCGTTTCAGACAACTTTTCTCTTTCAAGCACCGCTTGCAAGAACATTTCTTTTGACTTTAATTTGCCCTCTTTGTAAAGTTGGTTCACCAAAAACTCAATCGCTTCTTTTTTTGATTTAAAGTCTTGGTTAACAAATATTAGACTAGGGCTGGTGATTTTCTGCAAATCCATAATATATCCCCCTTAGTTTTATTGCAATTATTATAACATAAAATTTTCCTTACCTTTTATTTTCATAATTTTTGCACATAAATAAAAAAGAATTGTGCATAAATACACAATTCTTAAGTCTTTCAAATATTCCTCCAAAATTCTTCACTAAGGAGCCTTATTATCATCATCAATCCGCTTCTGTCCGTAACGTTATATCCATTAACTTCTCTAAATTCACCCCAAAAGTAAAGATTTTCGTCCGCTAAGTTTGCTACCGGATTTTCGCAAAAATGTGTTATACTTACAGTATACATACCTCTGGACTTTGCTTCGGATATAAGCTCACATAGCCGATTATTTTCACCGCTTGCACTTATAACCAACAGAAGGTCTTCCTTCATACCATGGCGTACCGCAAAAAACATGTTATGTATCTGCGTATAATATTGCACCTTAAACTCAACGCATCTCAGATTATTGCCAAGCATTTCGCAAAAATATCCGGAATCCCCAACGCCCGCAAAGATTATGCAATTAGCTTTGCGCATTAGCTCCGCAACTTTTTTTATCTTTGCAGTGTCAACTATATCAAGTGTCTTTGCAATATTTGAGGGTAACTGAGATAATAACTGCCCGCTTATTGTTGCGCCGTCCTCCAAAGGTTTGATTTCGTTTTGCAAAGAATACTTTAATTCAGAAAAGCCGCTATATCCAATCTTCTTTGAAAAACGCATTATTGTATTCGGCGCAATAAACAAGTCCTGTGCAATCTTTTGTATAGACAGCTTAATAATGTCGCCTTTATAATTTTTCATGTAATCAGCAATTTCATCATCTGTATCGTTCAATTTAAACTCATGCACCGATAATCTTTCTGAGAAATTCATACAAACCTCTTATTTATCGTTTTACGCTAGTATAGCACATATATTTTACTTAATCAACAAAAGGCTTCTGGGCATTGTTTTAACAATGCTCAAAAGCCTTTTTTCGTGCCGTAAGATGTAAAATTTGCTGTACAAATGTCAATAAATGCATTAAACTAATTACAAAAATTGTGGAATAGGTTAAATTTCACAGAAAGAGGGATTGTCTTGGAAAAAAGATATTTTATTTTTTGCGTTGAGCCTAGCTTGGCAAACATTATGAATGTTTTTTATAGGCTCTTTGGCATAGAGAAAGAATTTAACGGGAACAATGCGCTGCACGCCGAATCAGGTAATCTTACCGTAGATTTTTCCGTTTATTCCAGGGACTTAGGCGAAGAGTGTGGAGAATTTATTGAAAACAACAAGCGAAATGCTTGGGGTCATTTTCATGGCGTTGAAACAAAAGAATTGAATCCTGAAGCTTTGCAAACGACGGCGCATAATGTGAAGATGAATGTCTTGCACCAAATTAGAAAGAGCAATGGTTTTATTGTAGTTGAAGCAAAATTTCAAGATATGACAGAAAATGACATAAAGCCTATGTTGTTTCCAATCCTATATTCTGCACTAGAGCCTATCAAGGGTGTTTTGATTGTTGATGATGGTTTTACCGTTATTAATAACGAAGGCAAGGTATTGTTATCTGACAAGCATCCATGCGAGGTTGATTTCTTCCTGCCGTATTTATATCCGGTCGGAGAATTCTTCGCAAAAGCAACTCCCGACCAGATGGAGAGAAGAAAGTTAAGTCTTGACTTATTGAACAGCAAGGGGGTTTTTGTATCAGAATGGCTCCCAGTTATCGAAACAGAGGATGATGCCGAGTTTCGAAGTCTTCAGGAGGTTGTTGAAAGAACCATTGCATTATTCATTGTTTCACTCTATTCGGAATATCTATTGGGCGAAAAACTGCCTGTTGCCCAAGCAAAGAAACAGGTGGAGGGTTTAATCAAAAGATTTGATGCGGAATCATTCTTTTCGCCAGATGAGAAAGCCTATCTCGAAGCCGATGAATTCGACGAAAAGCAAGCTATAAAGTTTTCTTGGCAATATGAATGCTGTTTTGTTATGGAATGGGCCTTGGGACTTATTGGCACATTGCCATATCCAAACTCTTTATGCGATGTACCTTTGACCGCTCGCAATATTTTTTCTTGTGAATCTCTATCGGAATTGGTGTCTCGTTCCAAGCTCCGTAGCCACAACGAACTGCTCGAACAAGCTGATTTTATTTTCCGTGCAGACTGGGCTTGCGTAGATGCACGCGTTAATCAACTGGATGCACCGGGCAAGCTTGAGCCAGGCGTGGTTCAAGAACGTCACCACGCCTTGAACTGGCTGATAGGTAATTTCTCCAAGCCTTGGGACGAAGTGGACATTTCAACCTGATATACTCTCGAGTATAATATACAGAATAAAAAGGAGGAAATCCAGACATGAGAAAGAGGGCTTTAGGCTTTTCCATTACATTATGCATCATTATGGGTTTGTTAAGTTCCGAAGCCCTTGCACTGGCAGTGACAGGTATTCATGACATAGGAATCGAAAACTTAGAAATTACGGTTTTGGACGAATGTACGGTTTCTGCCCCTCATGTGGTTTCAGGCACAACCACGGCCAACAAAATCCTTGTCAGCAGTGGGATCCACTACATCAGCTTAAACGGCGCAGATATTCAATTCAGTGATGGTGACTATAATACTAATATCCCTGGGACTTGTGCGTTTGAACTAAAGTCAGGCGCAAAGGTCTATTTGTCACTTACGGGTACAAACATTCTTCATAGCGGTTCATATAAAGCTGGCTTACAAGTTCCGATGGGGGCTGAGTTAATAATAACCTCTCAAATAGACGGCACCTTAGAAGCAACCGGTGGATATTTTGCCGCAGGCATCGGAGCGGGATGCACAGCAATTGTAGGAGAAAACCGCAATGAAACTTATTCGGACAACGACAGCGGGGCAATCACAATAACTGGCGGCACGGTGACTGCAACAGGCATTTCTGGAGCGGGTATAGGGGGCAGAGCCTTTGGTCAAGGTAGCGAAATAACAATAAGCGGCGGTTTCGTGAGCGCAACAGGCGGCAATAACGGTGCAGGCATAGGCGGTGGATTCAACGGCCAAGGCAGCTTTATTACAATAAGTGGCGGAATGGTTAATGCAACAGGCATTTCAGGTGCAGGTATCGGCGGCGGAGGGGGAAACCAAGGCCGTGAAGTTATCGTAAGCGGCGGTACAGTGAACGCAACAAGTACAACCGGTGGTGCAGGCATAGGTGGCGGATACGGCAGCGATGGCAGTAAAATTGCCATAAGTGGTGGTACGGTGAACGCAATAAGCACCAATGGTGGCGCAGGCATAGGCGGAGTAACCTTTGGCCAAGGCAGTGGAATTATCATAAGTGGCGGTACGGTTAATGCAACAGGCATTTCAGGTGCAGGCATAGGCGGTGGTTCTCTTTGTGAAGGGAACAAAATCACCATAAACGGCGGTTTCGTGAGCGCAACAAGCGCAGTTGGTGCGGGTATTGGCGGCGGTTCTCTTAGTGAAGGGAGTGAAATTACCATAAGTGGTGGAATTGTGAATGCAAGTACTTACGCAGAGGACGATCCTTCTGGCGTAGGTATCGGTGGCGGTGGTTACGGTGGAGGAAGTTATACCATTGTTATAACCGGCGGTACAGTAACTGCAACCTCAACCGCTGCCCAAGCATTCTCTTCCGGTGCAGGTATCGGCAGCGGCGGCGTCTTTGGTGGCGGCCGTGGTATCAGCAGTGGCCATATAATTGACGGAGAAAACGCTGTAGTTTTTGCAAGCTCGAAAGATGCCAATCTTGCGGTAGATGGACTCACCCATATCAGGGGCATTCTGTTTAAGGAAAAAGTCGGCGAAACAAATGGAAGTGTAAGCCTTTCTGATGATTTTGAGGTTCAGACCGCTTATACGCTTTTTGTTCCGTTTAGAAGTCTGCTCACCATCCCAAGCGGAAAAACACTCACCAACAAGGGTACCATCATCAATGAAGGCACCATAACCAATAGAAACTGTTTAGAATCTCCTCAATAGCAATCCAATAAAAGCCAGTACGACCAT
>CAYPQA010000151.1:0-7478 GCA_964412725.1 uncultured Eubacteriales bacterium | reverse complement strand
AGTTTTTGTTTCTTCTTTGAGGGTTGGTGCAGAAATTACATCGTCGAACAAGTCATCCTCAATGTATGTGTTTTTTATTCCATAACCCTTTAACTTGGAAATATATGCCTTTGTTATAGGCGTCTTGGCCGGAAGAAGAACAACGCCCTCTTGGTTCAGTATGTTGAATCCAAGTTTGTCATTCTCTCTCAATGTATCAATACTAATTAGTCTCAATCCAATCCCCCACTTTTAATTCTATACTCCTCGCTTGCTTCTTTATAAAATTCGTACTGCGATTGAATAAAATCCTTTCCGCGTCTGTCCACTCTCTCGTAAGTCCCATCCGGTAACATATATCTAAGCTTCACCGTGTCCGATAATGTTGTTTTGAGTATGGAAACAATGCGTTCCTTTAAGTCCGAATCCTCAATAGGAAAGCTTACTTCAACGCGCCTATCTAAATTACGCGGCATCCAGTCCGCGCTTGACAAAAATATTTTAGGTTCGCCGCCGTTTTCAAAATAATAGATACGGCTATGCTCAAGAAAGCGGTCAACGATACTCATAACGGTTATATTTTCTGTGGGTTTAAGACAGCAAATGCCGCGCACAATAAGCTTAATCTGAACGCCTGCATTAGCGGCTTCAAGCAAAGCTCTCATTATGTCCTCGTCAACAAGCGAGTTCATCTTTGCAGTTATACCCGAAGGCTTTCCGTTTCTCGCATTCTGTGTTTCGTTTTTTATAAGCTTAAGAAAGCTTTTACGCAAGGTTTTTGGCGCGACAGAAAGCTTATTCCAATCCACATTATGAGAGTATCCTGTAAGCACGTTAAACAATGCGCTTACGTCCTGACCAAAGCTTTCTCTTGAAGTGAAGAAGCCAAGGTCTGTGTAGATTTTAGCAGTGCTGTCGTTATAGTTGCCTGTTCCGAGATGGATATAACGCTTTATGCCGTCGTCCTCTCTGCGCACAACAAGACATATCTTACAGTGCGTCTTAAGCCCAACAAGACCGAAAACAACATGGCAACCCGCCTTTTCCAAACGTCTTGCCCAAAGGATATTGTTCTCCTCATCAAAACGCGCCTTAAGCTCAACCAAAACCGTAACCTGTTTTCCGTTCTCGGCCGCGGCAATTAGTGAATGCACAATGGGCGAGTTACCGGACACGCGGTAAAGTGTTTGCTTGATAGCCAAGACGTTCGGGTCGGCGGCGGCCTGTCTCACAAAATCAATAACATAATCAAAAGACTGGTATGGATGGTGTATGAGTAAGTCCCTTTCTTTTATCACAGAGAAAATATCCTTATCCTCAAGCTCGAAGAATTTCGTAGGTGGTAATGACTTGTTCTTAAGATGCTCATAAGCATTCATAAACGGCGCATTCGCAAAATACATCCAGACATTCAAATCAAGAGGCCCATATATCTCAAAAATATCATCATCGTTAAGCTTAAAAATCTTTTTCAAGAAACGCCTTGATGCCTTTGGCATGCCCTTCTCAACTTGCAATCGAACCGGACGCCCCCACTTACGGGTTTTTATAGACTTCTCAATCTCAACAAGAAGGTCTTCCGTTTCCTCTTCTTCAAATTCAAGGTCGGAATTTCTGGTGAGCCTAAACAATGACTTATTTTTTATTTTGTAGCCTGGAAAAAGCTTGTCACAATATGCCTTGATAAGCTGACCCATAAAAATAAACTCGGATTTTTCACCTGACTTTGGCAATTGTATAATACGAGGGACAACAGTTGGAACCTGTAAAAACGCATAGTGAGTTTCCTTTTCCTCGTCCTCAATTTCTATAACAAGGTTTATAGCCTTGTTGTTTAGAAGCGGAACCCGGCGACTTTGGTCAACGGCCATAGGCGTGAGAATCGGATAGATAGTGCTGTTAAAATAACGTTTAACAAACATCTCATTTTCTCCTGTTAATTCCTCTATACGCAAGAAACAGATGTTTTCCTTTTCCAAGGCAGGAAAAATAGAACGCATAAGACAGCTATACTGCTTTTGCGTCATCTCGTGAATACGCTTCAATACTTGGTTAAGCTGTGACGAAGGGCTTAAGCCGGAAATATCAGGCGTTTCGATACGCTCGGCCACTTGCTCCTTAAGCCCGGAAACCCTAACCATGAAAAATTCATCAAGGTTTGATTCTGTTATGGCTAAAAACTTAAGCCGTTCAAGCAAGGGATTAGACTTATCCCAAGCTTCCTCTAAAACCCTTTCGTTAAATTCAAGCCAACTCAATTCCCTATTTATAAAGCTCACTTTGCTAACCTCGTTTCTTCTTTAAAACAGCCTTTATTCCGAATACATCCTCAAAAAATACGCTCTTTTCTTTAAAAGACCAGCTTTCCAAATCAGAATTCTTGTCGGTTTCAATGGTTATAACCAATTCATCATTGTCTGTCTTTATGTCTATATCTTTAAACTTTTGATAGTGTCCTCTGTCTAAAGCATCCGCAAGACGAAGTATTGCCGCAAGCTTAGATACAAGCACTCTATTCTGTGGTGAAAGACTTCGATACACCTCATCGTTAATTGAAGGAACCAAACGGCTATGATAAAGACATATACAAGCAACAATTGTGATTTCCTCAGAGTTAAGACCCACGATTTCAAGATTTTTAACAATATAGTAAGAATGCCTGTAATGCGACTTAACTCCGATAAATTTGCCTATGTCGTGCAAGATGCAAGCAACCTCAAGCAAAATCTTCTCGCGCCCTGAAAGCCCATGGATTTTCTTCATTTTCTCAAAAATACTCTTTGCGAAAGAGGTAACACAATCGCTATGGCTCACAATTGCATTATACTTTCTGGCTGCAAGCTGAGCGGAGCGAATGGTGTTTTTGTTAAATTCCTTGTTTATCTTTCCAAATTCTTCTGGAAAGAGCTGTTCGTAAATATAAGCGTCTATCAGAAAGCTGTTAGGCGCAAGTACATGCCCGCTTTTCGTATGCTCGATAAGGCTTATATAGATACACATGGCCGGCATCAAAACCTCTGCCTTGTCGTAAGTTATATCATACTCATCTGAAATTTTTTCAATGCTCTTATGTTTAATGTCTTCATAAAGTTTGAGCAAATTCTCCTTGTTGAACTTATAGAAGTCTCCACTCCTGGAAGCCTTGCAAAGCTTTGCGATAACTTCCGAATCCGAGCCCGAAACAATAAAGTTCTTTATATCACTGGGCACTTCATTTTGAAGCATATCTGTAAAACTTCTTATATAATCCTCAACGACTGCATGAAACTCGCTCACATGATCCTGAACCCCATCAAAGATTTCGTTTATGCGCAAAGTTCCGAGCTTGATATTCTCCATAAACGGGATATAGCCGTCCTCGAAAACAGATATACCTATATTTCCTGAGCCTATATGAACCATAAGTCCACTTTGCTTTTGCTCCTCACTGCATAGACGAGCAACAAGCTTATAAATATAGATTTTCTCGTCAGAATCATCCATAACGCGTACATCCACACCAGTCTTTATCTTAATCTGGTCAAGGATGTATGCGCTGTTCGTGGCTTCGCGAACTGCCGTTGTGGCTATGGCTTTTATATTGTTAATACCGTAACCCTTTGCCACAACCAGGAAGTTTTTGATTATATCGCAAACCTTATCAACCTTATCAAAACTGATTTTCCCTGTATTAAAGGTATCTCGCCCCAAACTCAGTGGATAGTGCAAGCTTTCGAGATATCTAACGTCATTCTTGCCTTTCTCGGCAACCTTAAGTCTTAGTTCGTTTGACGCTATGTCTATAACTGCAACGGTTTCTGTCTTGCTTTTCGAGGGCATACTTCCTCCTTATATTGTCAACTCTAAAAACCACTTACTCTTTTCGAGGCTTCATTGTGACAAAAGCAACGGATTTTCTAAAACAAACTGCAAATTACTCATGTTGTATACATTTTTATCAATATCAATTTTAATTTTTTGAATTAAAAGCTCTAACTGGTCAGCATCAAATCTTATAGCGTTTCCAAGACTAACGTTTAAAAGAACTGTCTCGTAATTTTCCTCTGCTTTTGTGAGGTCAGTTTTAAGCGTCAACTCGTTTTCCTGCATTTGCTTAAAATTATTAAAAGTCTTAGTTAACGCAACTTCAAGCTCCTTGATAGCATCGTTATACTCACGTTCAGCCTTTTTTAATTTGTTGGATAATTCAAGCTTATCCAACTCGGCGTTACTAACATTCGGATCCATCGGATGCAAAAGGCGCTCGCCATAATCCAAATCCGTCTCAGCTTGCTCAAAAGCCGCTTTTTTTATCTTTATGGTTGGTGTCTTTTCAATTTTTTGGCTCATAGACGCAAAAAAAACTCTCTCGTCCAATTTTTCCATCTTCGGCTCAAATTTAACCGATATGCGGTCATTTGCAGATTTACCAAGCAGCTTGTTTAGATTCCTTTTTTCGTTCTCAATAACAAGCTTAAGCAGGTTTATATTATTTTTGGACTTGTCAAGCTCCAATGAAGCCGCCTTGACAGCCGTATCGCTTGCCATACCAAGGGATTGCTTAAGCTGTAAATTCTTGAGATTTTGTTCATTAAGAAGAACAGAATCCTCTGCAATAGCCAAATCCATTTCCGCAAACGCAAGGTTTGTGAGGGTTGTTCTTAGCATATATTCTGTAGTTTTTTCCAGAATAACCTTGTTTAAATCTGCTGAACTGCGTTGAGTGTCAAGAGCATTAATACCGCGCAACATCTCCGCAACCTTTGACATATTCTGAGTTGAAACGACAACAGGCAGAATATCATTGCTGTCCTTGGACTTTTCATCCATGTATTCAATACTATCTGCGAGCGTTACAAGGGTTGAATTATTCTTAATTGCCTCCTTGACGGCCTCGTCATAGGTGAGTTCTTTTACTGAAACAGCCGCAAAGACATTCACACAAAACATAGACAACATTAAAAAGATCAAAAAAACTTTTCCAAGAAGTTTTTTTATCATAAAAACCTCCTTATTTGAGGTGCTTAATCACAAACAACCGCATTAAAACGACAAGTTGTAACGCAATTGCCGCATTTTGTACAAAGAGCATTGTCTATAGAATGAGCCTCTTTGACATTGCCGGATATAGCCTTTGTAGGGCAGCGTCTTGCGCAGAGTGTGCAACCTGTGCAGTGTTCTTTGTCAATGCTGTAAGTTAAGAGCGATTTGCATTGCTTGGCAGGACATTTTTTGTGATTAATATGTGCTTCATATTCATTTTTAAAATACCTTAAGGTAGTTAAAACAGGGTTCGGAGCTGTTTGACCAAGACCGCAAAGCGCACCATCTTTAATCTGGACTGCCAATTCGGACAAAAGCTCAATATCACCCTCTTTGCCCTCGCCGTTTGTGATTCTTGTAAGAATTTCAAGCATGCGCTTTGTGCCAATTCGACAATGAACACACTTGCCGCAACTTTCTTTACAGGTGAAATCAAGGAAGAACCTTGCCATATCAACCATGCAAGTACCCTCGTCCATAACAACCATACCGCCGGAACCCATAATAGCACCCGTGCTTGCAAGGGTTTTATAATCTATGCAGGTGTCAATCAATTCCGCCGGGATACAACCTCCGGAAGGCCCACCCATTTGAACAGCCTTAAAAGCCTTGTCATCCTTGATGCCGCCGCCAATGTCGTAAATAACCTCGCGGATTGTGGAACCCATTGGTATCTCAACAAGTCCGCCTTTTTTGATTTTGCCTGTCAAAGCGAAAACCTTTGTGCCTTTGCTGTTTTCTGTGCCGTAAGCCGCAAATGCATCTCCGCCGTTTAAAATTATATATGGCACATTGGCATAAGTTTCTACATTATTAATATTTGAGGGTTCTTGCCAAAAACCTTTTTGAGCCGGGAATGGCGGTTTAAGACGAGGCATTCCGCGTTCGCCTTCAAGAGACGCGATAAGCGCAGTTTCCTCTCCGCAAACAAACGCTCCCGCACCGGCATTTATACGAATATCAAATTTTTTGCCTAAAAAGCCTTTCTCGCGAGCCTGTTCCAAAGCAAGTTCAAGACGCTTAATTGCGAGCGGATATTCCGCCCTTACATAGACAACGCCCTCGTCAGAGCCCATAGCGTAAGCGCCTATAAGCATACCTTCAATAAGTGCGTGCGGGTCACCTTCGATAACAGCTCTATCCATGAATGCGCCTGGATCGCCCTCGTCTGCATTGCATATGGTGTATTTCTTCTTTGAATTGGCACTCTTGGCTGCATTCCATTTAAACCAAGTCGGGAAACCCGCGCCTCCGCGGCCTGCAAGCCCGGAAACCTTAATCTGCTCTATAACCTCATCTGGGGTCATAGCCAGTGCTTTTTGATAGGCCTTATAACCATCTCTTTCAATATATTCATCAATGCTTTCAGGGTTAATAACACCGCAATTCTTGAGTGCAATTCTGGTTTGTTTATTCAGGATATCCAAATCTTGATTTTCAATCAGATATTTTTCAGCTTCATTATCTTCGCCGTTAACAAGCTTTACAATTTCAGAAGCAACATCTGCATTAACCTTAACATAAGTCTTTTTAGTTCCATCGGAAAAATAAACATCAACGATAGGCTCAAGGTAACACATACCAATACATCCGCAATCGGACAGCTTATCTTTACAAGCGTTTTCAAAAATCTCAGAAACCTTATTCGCACCCGCTGCGATACCACAGCTACCCTTACCAACATTTATCTTAACAACATTCAAAGCACTCATACAGTCCTCCTTAAATCGTCAATAATGGTTTTAATCTTGGCTGGAGTAAGATTGCCGTAAGTCTCGTCATTAATCATCATAACGGGCGACAAAGAACAGCAACCCAAGCATGCAACATTATTATAGGTAAAGAGCCCATCCTCGGTTATTGCACCTTCCTCAACCTTTAACTCCTCAACGATAGCCTCCTCTATGGCGCTTGCACCGTTTACGTGGCAAGCCGTCCCTTGGCATAAAAGTATGAGGTTTTTTCCAACGGGATTAAGACGAAATTGGGTATAGAACGTAACAACACCCATAACCTTGGCCGGTTTATTGTTTGTATAAAGTGCTATGTAAGTAAGCAAATCAACCGGAAGGTATCCATAAAATTCTTGAGCCTTTTGAAGAATGGTTATAAGGCTGCCGGGCATATCCTTATATTTGTCCAAAACAGGGATAAGCCTTTGTATGTCGATATTAGGATCTTTAAATGTATAGTCCTTCAAACATGAACAATTCATTAAAATCAACTCCGTTAAATTATTTAATGCGTTACTGCAAACGGTAGTATACCACGTTTAAAAGCCTAAGACAATAAATTTCGGGAAAAATCCAGAGAAATTTTACATTAAAAACCTCCCGCCGGAATTAGCAGCGTGCATAATTCCGGCGGGAGGTAATCAAACTAATTTAAAAATCAAGACCGTTAATGCAATACGGACACTTTGTGTGTCTTAAGGAATAAATTGCCTTTGATATTGTTGGTAAAATATCCAGCGTGCA
>CAYPQA010000150.1:0-7514 GCA_964412725.1 uncultured Eubacteriales bacterium | reverse complement strand
AAATTCTCTATCTGCCCTGTCCTGTTTCATTGCTAAGCATATTTTCAATAAATATTCCATAGCCCCTTGTGGGGTTTTGCACAAAGACATGTGTCACAGCTCCAACAAGTTTCTCGTCCTGTATTATAGGACTGCCGCTCATGCCCTGAACTATTCCGCCCGTTATACGCAGGAGCTCAGGGTCTGTTATGCGGATAACCATGCCCTTAGAGTCGTCTGTGGAAAGCCGGTTCACAGATTCGATGTAGATATCAAATGAGCGCACATCTTCACCTTCAACGTTCGACAAAATCCTTGCAGGGCCTTCATGAATTTCGGCCTGTAAAGCAATGGGCATTTTGTTTGAACGGCTTTGCGCAACCAAGGAGTAATCCGCTGTTCCAAAAATACCATACGCACTGTTCGCAGTCACAGAGCCAAGGGTTCTGTCGTGGCTAATCTCGCCGACCAGTTCACCCGGAATACCTCTGTCGCCCTTCTTGACCGAAACAATTTGGCTTTTTACAACACTGCCCGTTTTAATATTTATGAGTTTCTTTGTGTCTATATCAACTATGCCGTGCCCAAGCGCGGCAAATCCGTTTGTGTTCGGATTGTAGTAAGTCACGGTACCTATGCCCTGAACGCTGTCTCTAACCCAAAGTCCTATCTTGTTTTTCCTGGTGTCTGCACTTTTGACCGGCTCAACAGCCAGTTCTATGTTTTCCATATTACGCTTCAATGTAAAATTAACTGTCCCGTTCGAGTCTTCTACAATCCTTACTAAATCTTCTTTGTTGTTCAATGTTTGCCCGTTTGCGGAAAGCAATAAATCCCCCGAAATAAGTTTACCTTCGCAAGGGTTTGAACGATCTCCATTTTCTGTGTTTACAAAGCCCGTTCCCAAAACCATAATGCCGTCTGTATTAATTCGCACACCAACAGTCATACCGCAGGGTATAACCTCAATGTCCGGTCTAACGTCAACCTTAACGCGTTTTATAGGTATGCCCAATGCGTTGAATGTTATGCTCGCTGTGCCGATATCCTCTGCCTGTATGGTAAAAGGGCGCGCTTGTGTGATAGATATATTTTCCGTTACGCGCGCATTCGTAACGTTTATAACCCTTATGGTTTCTGGTTCAACGCTTATATCAAGAGGAAAGCTTACGTTTATGCGACCGGACGTATTTTGACGTAACTTTATCTCATCAGGTATCGAACCAACCGCAAAAAACATATATGCAATGGCTGTTAAAAAAAACAGCGCAAGTGAGTATTTTAGTATCTTCATTAGCAACCAGCCTCCCAAAGATATTTTACCCACTTGCGCTGTTTCTTATTCAGTTTCGACTACCGTTTCTGTTTCCGAACCGGAAGCGACTTCATCTGGAAGGACAGTTGCAGATGAGTCTACTCCTACAGGCTTTGATGGTCTGAAATGCATATAAGCCATTGTGCCAACGCCGATTAGGAATATAACCGCCGCCGTAACCTGTGAAATGCGGATGTTAGTATTGTAGACAAGCAATGCATCAGTGCGTAGGGATTCAATAAAGAATCGTCCGAATCCATAACCTATAAAGTAAAGCAAGAACACCTGACCGTCATAACGCTTCCGCTTATGAAATGCAAGCAAAATAAAAAGCAGACCTAAATCCCATACAGCTTCGTAGAGAAATGTTGGGTGAACCTGTATGTATTGCGCATTGTTCACGGTTATGAGCGGCATATCTGGCGGGATGTCGTAAACCTTTGAGGCAAGATACTGCATCGCAAAGATATTGTCCGTATATGTGCCGAAAGCTTCCCTGTTGAAGAAGTTCCCAAAACGCCCAATAAACTGGCCGATAGACACACCGCAAACTATAACGTCTAAAAATTGTCTGAGCTTAAGCTTTCTAAACTTGCAAAACAAGACACAGGTTATAATGCCGCCAATTATAGTGCCAAACATAGCTATGCCACCTTCGCGGAATGCAAAAATCTTATCAAGATTATTTTTATAATAATCCCACGAAAATATAACATAGTACGCTCTTGCAAAAATCAACGAACCGATAATACCAAAAAAGATATAATCGGTAAAAAGCTGTTTACCCATGCCTTGTTTTTCTGATAGATAGTCACACAGCAATACAGCGGCCAAAACACCGCTAACCATCGTAATCCCATAGCAGTATATAGGTAGCCCAAAAAGATTAAACGCAACACGCGGTACATCTTGGAAAGCTATGCCCAAATGCGGGAAAATTACATCAGCTTGCATAAATCCCCTCCCGGATTTTTTTACTTAGCAACGACGCAGGACAGAGTATAATTCTTGTCTGTGTATAATTTGCGCGCCGCATATACTTCCTCCACGGAAATATGTCTAAGTTTATCGTAAAAGTCAAATATAGTCAAGCCTTTTGAAAACATATCTATCTGACCGTTTACTATGCCGCTAAGATAATTAAAGCCGCGTATAAATCGACCAATATGTTTCCTTTTTATGGTCATAAACCGTTCGTTGTCAAGCCCATTTAAGTCTTTAACCGCATTTAGTATGCGCTCTGTCAGATTTTCGGGTTCACTACAATTTCCTGAGAACACAGTCATACCATAGAATGTACTACCTGAATATTCTGATGAGAACGAATCGTCAATAAGTCCTTCATTATAACAATTCTCGTAAAAATCCGAGCTTGTGCCGAACATATAATCCAGAAATAGCTTTTGGGAGAGATTACGTAAAAGCACATCACCCTCCATTGACGTTTCCTTAAAGCCTAAATTAAACATATCCCTTGACACGTTCATTTTAGATTTAACATTTTTCTGAGTTTCTGTGCTTTCTCTAGGATAGTGGCGTTCAACCGAACGCCCTGAACGCTTGTTGTAGCCTTTGAAATTATTCAGCGTATCAATGATACTTTCAACCCCATCACCCGCTGCAACAAACACCATATTTGAAGGTACGTAAAAATCCTCATAGCAATCGAACAGCACACCCTTATCCGTTTCATCAACAGATTCCGGCGTGCCAGCAATGTCATACTTCACAGGGCATTCTTTATAAAGCCCGCCCATAAGATTAAGGTATCCGCGCCAAAACGGGTCATCTTGATACATCTTTATTTCCTGCTTTATTATGCCCTTTTCTTTCTCGACATTTTCATCAGTAAAGTAGCATTCAGATGTAAAATCTAACAAAATTTTTACACATTCGTCTAAATTCTCGTTGCAGCTGAAATGATAGGCTGTGTTAACGTAGTTTGTAAACGCATTTACGGATGCACCAAGCTTCACAAATCTGTCAAATGTATTCTCATGCTTGCCTTCGAAGAGTTTGTGTTCAAGGAAGTGTGCAACACCTTGCGGTGTATCTATGGTTTTACCGTTCTTGTTATATTTGATATCAGCTGAACCGTAGTTGACCGCAACCGCCACAACCTTTTCAACATAACCGGGTTTTGGTATGATATAACATTTTATTCCGTTGTCAAGTTGTTCATAAATCATTTCTTCATTAATTTCCTTGTTGTTTATAATCATCGTTGCCTCCGATAAAAATAGTATCCAACACAAGCGCCTTTCCGCATTTACATATATTTTCTCTTGTCACACGATTTATACGTTGCACAACATCATCAATCTCGTCTGGATCATCGAGCAGCTTGCCGGTTACATAAAAGTCCATCAACGAACTTGGATAGTCAAGTACACCTCTGTATTTTTTAACAAGTCCTGCTTTTGCTTTTTCAATATCCTGATCTGTGAAATCGCCTTCTGCAAGCTTTTCAGTCTCCCTAACGACCAAGTCCTTTACGTAATCCAGCTTTGAACCTTCAACGCCAGAATTAATGAGCATAAGCAGCTTAAACCTATAAATGCAGGAGTTGATGCCATAACAAAGGCTCTCCTTTTCGCGCACGTTGTCAAATAATTTTGAAACGCTACCGCCTCCCAGAATCTCGTTAAAAACGAGAAGGCTATAGAAAATATCACCCTTATTTGAAAGTCCCTGACTCTTATAGCCTACGCAGAGGTTGCCTTGAATCGATTGAAGGTTTTCAACAATAACATTTACAGCCATGACCTAACCTCCTCGTATCCGCTTAGCTCTCCAACAACAACCCACATGCCATTTTTGTTCTTAATTTCATTATAATGTGCAAGTAAACTTTCGTTGGTTATCTGTGGCAAGTCTTCAATGTAACCGTCCGCACTAACTCCAAATGGTTCGCCTTTGAACATTTCCTCAATGCACCTCAATCTAACATACTCACTTTTTACATTAATCAACGATTCAATATCTTTTTTAAGGTTGTCCATTTCTGTATCAAAGATACGCTCATTAAAACCTGCGCCTTCATCCGTTTCGACCGTTAAAGGATTGTTGATAATATCCTTCATAAATTCTATACAGCGTTTCAACAATCTTTGCTCGTTTATAAACTCCATGTAGAACTGAATTATCTGCTCCTCACCCTTCTTTATAATCGCAACATCAAACACACTGCCGTACAATTCCTCCAAAGCCCTGTTTAAGCTTTTTATAGATGGATAATTGGCAGAACCCTTCTTAAGCACGTAGCTTAAAAGCGAATTCTTTGTTGCCTCCTCTCTTGAAAGAGGACGTCTTATCAAATATACAATCGAGATTGTCTTAAATTTATTTGTATGAATAAAATGAACGTCGCCCATATGCGCATGCGCCTCCTTGGGACTATTTTCTTCCGTTTGCCACTATTTTATACGCGGGTTTGAAAATCAATTATGAACTAATTATGAACAAATCTTCATGGCATGTCCTTGTTTTTGCACAACGTAGTGCAAAATTCGATGAATTTTTCAAAGAATTTGTCGATAAAAAAAGGACTGATAGACTATCTATCAACCCTTATCTTTATTTCTAACCGTTTAATGTATAAAAATTATACTTGTTCCGAGCGTGTTGTGTTTCTTATTACGATATAGGAATTTCAAACGCAAGATGCTTAAAAAGGCTCAAGCTTAATTTGATAACTATAATTATACTTTCACATATTCACATTCATTCGTATAAAACGGCAAGCTATACACTGAGTATAGATAACACCTTTGGCCAATCAAAAATCAGAAAGTGCAATTAACTTCGTAATCTCCCCGTCCCCCATACTGACCTTATATAGCGGCAGTGATGAAGAAACCTTGTAGTTTCCCACCGTCTTATCAAGCCTTGCAGACTTAGCACTACCTTCAAGTTGAATTTCAGTGCCTATGACTTCTGTAACAGAAGACAAAGGAAGTTCTATAGTTTCGTTACCAACCTTAACATAGACCGGTGTGGCGCCGTCAACACCAACTTCCTGATATAATTTGTATACATCAAAATTAACTTCAAAGATATCTCCAACTATAAGCTCACGTATCTTTACAATACTGCCATCAGATATAGATGAACCGCTGTCCTTTTTCTTTTGATTGCTAATCACAATCTCAACGTTTCCAGACTTAAACATTCCCGAGCAGTTCCAAGCCCATTTGCCTTCGTTTAACTTCAAGGTGTAATTGCCGCTCACAACATCAAAGGTTGTTTGTTTCCCGCTTGGGCTGAAAATAAATAACTTTGCATCGTTTCCTGTGAGATTCTCCTTGATAGATATGTTTATTACGTCTCCATCATTTGCATAAAAATATCCGCTTTCGCTTATGTTAAAAGTGTTTCTGTTTTTTATCACAACATTAATTGCATCGCTTTTTTGTGTCTCAAAAATTATAGGCGGCAAATAGCGTACGTCTTGAAATGTTCCGGCCATAACTGCAAAACTAAAGATAAACATAAAGAAACAAACCGAAATGGCGGTCACAATCTTGCTCTTTTTACCTGATTTCATAATACCAGTCAACCTCTCTTTTAATGTACGTTTGTCTTCACACATGGTTGTTAAAACAACTCCCTTCTTATAAATCCCATCAGATACTGTATCAATAAGCACATTTCCATAACCCTGCTTTTCATTACTGTCCATATGCCTTATAACGGCCTCATCACAGGACAATTCACAACAATGATTAATCTCTCTTATCATCAAGTGCACAATGGGGTTAAACCAGTGCACACATAACACAATCTGCGCAACCCATTTATAGAGTAAGTCCAAGCGCTTATAATGTATAAGTTCATGCCGGACGATGTAGCGCAGTTCGGTTGAGGTGTAGTCCTTTTCTTGAATAACCAATTCCGATTGGAATACACCTAAAAGCATCGGTGACTTTGCAAATACATTAGTACAAAGACATAGTTTAGTAACAATCCCCAATTCTTGACGGCATTCGTCAAATACCTTTAGCATTTGCGTATCATGAACAAGCTTATCTGTTAATCTCATGTTACGCACAAACCTTAGATAATCGACGGCTTTCAATGCAAGCAATACTACCATACCTGCAAGCCATACCCAAAAGATTGCATACCAAGGCTCAGAAATGATTTTTAGACTGTTCACTGTTTTTTGTTCTGCACCTTGTGGTATGAAGTTGCCAATGTTAATGGTATCCCTAACACCCATATCAGCCGACTCTATAACGTCCACCTGCCGTTTAACAAACACATCAGCCGAACGAAATATGCCGTCAACAATATTAACATCCAAAGACACAGGCAAAACAAGCCGCAGAAGTACAACTATCCAAATATAGTACTGGAATGCTTTTGAAAACCTGTGCCTTATTACAGGTTTAAGGGCAAGAAGAATAATTGCTATAAAACTGCCCGACAAAGAGAGCGATAAAAGCGTCAAAACAAAGGCTCTCATTTGTCATCACCAACTTTGAAATAATTCCTCAAATCGTTAATGTCATCTTCTGTGATTTTGCTTGCTCGGCAAAGTGTTGCAACAAGACTTTTGGCATTGCCTCCGTAAAGCTTGTCAATAATACCTTGCGTTTGGTAATTTGCGTATTCCTCTTTGGATACATTTGTAGTGTACTGAAATACATTACCCTTTTCGGCATTTATGATATTCTTATCTGTCAATCGCCGCAATAAGGTTAAGATAGTGGTTCTTTCCCAGCCCTTTGATTCCTGTAGCTCGTTTCGAATTTCTGTCGAAGAAACAGCCCTCTTTTCTCTCCAAAGAATCTTCAAAACCTCTAATTCGGAATCTGCTATCTTGTCAATCAAGCAATTCACCCCCCTAATAGTCTCGTCTACTTATGTAGACATCGATAGTGTACACCTGTAGACAGTATTTGTCAACCACCAATTTTAAAATTTCTTGCATTTTTCTAAGAATTATACTATACTTCAGTATCAAATACGTAAATTGACGGCTACGTCAACTAACGTACTAAGTAGACCGGACAGGCGCTCTGACTTTGTGTCAGGGAGGAAAGTCCGAGCTTCATAGGGCAAGGGTGCCGGCTAACGGCCGGTGGAGGCGACTCTAAGGATAGTGCAACAGAAATAAACCGCAGGCCAAAAGGCCTGTAAGGGTGGAAAGGTGAGGTAAGGGCTCACCGCCTCCGTTGGTAACAAGGAGGGCTCTGTAAACCCCACTCGAAGCAAG
>CAYPQA010000149.1:0-7533 GCA_964412725.1 uncultured Eubacteriales bacterium | reverse complement strand
CTCCAATTTACGTACTTTCGGTTGATTATTTGCTCTGCTACGTCAACGCCTCCTATATATGAGGAAATATAATTTCCAAATATATAGCAGACTTTTCTTCGAGTATGCGTCGTCGGCGTTTCCTTGCATATCAAATAATCATCTCGAAATTACGCTAAAAGCGAGATATTAAACAGGCTCTAAGAAGTATAGTTTAGTGGACTTTTTTTATAGGAGTGATAACTTTGGCCAAACAACGTTCAAGCTTTGTCTGTAATGAGTGTGGATATGAAAATCCAAAGTGGCTCGGACGCTGTCCGAACTGCGGAAAGTTCAATACATTTGAGGAGGCTGTTACACAGGCTGTGACAGCTAATAAAACCGTTTCGCAACGAACGGTCACAACGGTTACGCTTTCGGATATTGACACAGAAGGCTCTGAGGAACGTATACCGACAGGGATTGATGAATTCGATAGGGTTCTTAGCGGCGGTATCGTAGAAGGCTCGCTAACGCTCGTGGGCGGTGACCCGGGCATAGGAAAGTCAACGCTACTTCTTCAGATATGTCAGAACATAGGGGCTATGGGCAAGTCTGTTTTATATGTGTCGGGTGAGGAATCTGCAAGACAGCTTAAAATGCGTGCAACCCGTCTCGGCGTTGATACAAAGAATTTGAAAATTTTAACGGAAACGCGTCTCGAAGGCATAGAGAGCGCAATTAATAGCTCTATGCCCCAGCTTGTTATCGTGGACTCTATACAGACAATTTATAGAGAGAATTTGTCCAATGCAGCGGGCAGTGTGGTCCAGGTGCGTGAAGCAACCCAAGCTTTTCTGAGAATCAGCAAGGGCTTAGGCGTCGCAATAATAATTGTAGGACACGTTACAAAGGACGGCAACATAGCCGGGCCGCGCGTGCTCGAACATATGGTGGACACGGTCATTTATTTCGAGGGGGAGCGCGCTGAGGCTTACAGGCTTGTACGCGCGGTTAAAAACCGCTTCGGCAGTACGAATGAAGTCGGTGTTTTTGAGATGTCGCAAGGGGGTCTTGTTGAAATCAAAAATCCTTCACAATATCTGCTGTCGGGTCGCCCGAAGAATGTGCCGGGTTCTGTTGTCACTTGTATCGTTGAAGGAACAAGACCTATGCTTGCCGAGGTTCAAGGGCTTGTTTCATACAGCAACTACGGCGTTGCGCGTCGCACTGCAACAGGCACGGACTATAATCGTTTCGTTATGCTACTTGCCGTGCTTGAAAAGCGTGGTGGCCTTGTGTTTTCAAATTACGACAGCTATGTGAATATAGCGGGTGGCCTTAAGCTTAACGAGCCGTTTATAGACGCAGCCGTTGTGCTTGCGCTTGCTTCAAGCCATAAAAATAAGCCCGTTTTACCGGACTTAATGGTTTTTGGTGAAATAGGTCTTACAGGTGAGCTGCGCTCGGTTCCAAGCCCCGAACGCCGCATACTCGAAAGCCAAAAGCTTGGCTTCAAGAATTGCATAGTCCCACAGGCAAATCTTAAAACGGTTAAAGAAATAACCGGCATAAACATATATGGAGCTTCAAACATATCGGAATTATTGCAGGTTGGATTTGAGTGAAAGATAAATGTTTTGCACAATCTCTATAAGCTCACGCTCACCCTCAATTTCTCCCTTATGGGGAGTGGTCTTGACGTTTTTCTCAAAGGCTTCCAAAGCCTCAGAAGCCTTAGCCTCGTCCCTCTCATATAGTAAATGGTACGCATACATCAAGCGGCTGCGTGTGGGATAGCCGCTTGTAACCTTTATATATGCTTTTAGTTCCTGTGTATATTGATTTTCAACCTTCTCTTTATCAGCGCCGGAGATAAGCTCGTAGAACAAAAGTTCGCAATTTATCTCATTGCGGTAAATTGATATAAGAGCGTCGCTTTGCAAAATCATCTCGAAAATCTCTCTTGCTTTTGCAAAGTCGTGCTTATCCTGCCAATATGCACCCGCATTCACGATATTACTGCAAACAAGCGGTATGCTCTTATCCTCGTCGCCTTTTATCTCAAACCATTCGGGTGGCATATCCTTAATCCTCTGACCTTGTATTATCCCCGCATTTACCCAGAGTTGTATGTAGAATGCTTTAAGGGCTTTCTTATTTTTGCTAAGGCTTAGCGCGTTGTGCCCGTCATTCGGTAAACCCTTCATGCGTATGGGGATGCCGTTGGCAAGCGCAAATACAATGCCCATCCCAAACAGCGTTATAAAGATAGTATACGCATAGGATGACTCACCGTAAACAATACTCAAAGCATAGCAGCCGGCTGCGACAACTGCATTCAAAATGCTCCCGCCCATGTTATAAAGAACGTATGGCGTTTTATCCTTGGGCGGCGACATAATGCATTGCCCGCCTGTTCCGGCCAGCTTCAGCCTCTTAACCACAATCCGCCCATTATCTCTAATGAAAACTATACTGAATATCCGAAACGACACAAGCGTATAACCTGTGAATTTTCCGAAAAAATAATGCCCAAATTCATGCAAAAACATCTGTACAACAAAAGCAATATACATCATGGCAAGTAAAAAAAACAGTGAGATAAATAAATTATTAGACCCCAGTTTGACAGCCAGCGTTCCAATCCTTGCGCCAAAAATGCCTCCTATTATAGTACATATAGCTATAATAAGTATTTCAGAAAGCTTAAACTTCTTTTTTTCTCCCATTTAAAATTCTCCCCCTTATATTTTTATATGGCCGGAACAATCACTGTAATATACGAAATAAGATTATAGCCGAAATGCACGAGTATGCAGCAAAGAATAGAGCGCGTTTTTAGATAAAGCAAGCCTAAGATTAATCCACCCACAAGAGCAGAAAGTGTTTGCACCATATTGAAATGCATAAGTGCAAATAGGCAAGAGGAAATTACCAATGCAACAAATGCGCCATATTTGTTTTTTAGTCCTCCAAGCAAAAAATCTCGAATAAGCAGCTCCTCTATCATAGGAGCAAAAAAACAGACCTGAATAAACGTAGTCACAAGCGAATGGGATAACCTCTTTATTGAATTTTGATAAGCCTCCTGGCTGGCCGGAAAAAGTCTTTCAAGCATTGGGTCAAGCCCTTTATCCAAAAGAAGATAAAACAAAATTGAACATAGCACAGAAATAACAAACCATTTTGCTGAAAAGTTTTCAAAAAGCCGTATCCTATACGTAGTTTTGGATGTAAGTCTATAGAGAAAAACAATCGCAAAAACAACCATTGTAACCAGATTGAGCCATTCCGAATATGAGGTTGCAATTTTTCTCCATACCAAATTGTTCAAAGCCGTATAGAGAATCACTACCAAGAAATATCCAAAAATCCATGCTAAAGCTTTTCCAACGGAAATATGATGAACCTTATTCATTTTTTCATCTCCCATAATTTTTCTTCACAAAAAGACATTATAATCGAAATGCACCGGAATGCAATAATTTTATTAAATCTTGCAAACGTATAATGTAAGGTATAAAATCAAAACATATGTTTAGTGACAATCCATTGAGGAGGGATAAGCATGTTTAGCCAAGATGCAAAAGCGGGTATAAGAGAGGATGTTGTGGCGTTTGCAAACGAAAACGGGGGTTCAATCCTTGTAGGTGTTGATGAGGACGGGCGCGTTGTTGGCGTTAAAAACATAGACGAGGTTCTTTTGAGCATTTCGAATGATATAAGAGAGGGCATATTGCCGGATGTGTCCGAGCTTGTGAGCTATGAGGTTAAAGGTGGGGCAATAAAGATAACGGTGACACGCGGGGACAACAGACCATACTTTCTGCGTGATAAAGGTTTAACACCTTCGGGAGTTTATGTCCGTCAAGGCGCTTTGAGCGTTAAAGCTTCAAAAGAGGTCATTTTGAGAATGATAAAGTCAACTGACGGCAATGTCTATGAGTTTATGCGTTCGCTTAATCAAGACCTTACCTTTGAGGATGCAAGCGCAGAGTTTGCGCAACAAGGGTTAGACTTTGACGAAAACATGAAAGTCAAGCTTCGCTTGCTAAAGCATGGCGTTTATACAAATCTTGCTCTGCTAATCTCCGATCAATGTGAACATAGTATTAAGGTTGCACGTTTTGAGGGTACGGAAAAGGGTGCAATAAAAGAAGTACAGGAGTTTAGAGGCTCGCTGTTTCGACAATATAAAGATGCACAAGCTTATATTTTAAAGAACACAACCCACCCTGAAAACGCAGTACGTGAGGTTTTGCTCAACGCGATAGTACATCGTGAGTATGCATACAGCGGAAGTATCCTCGTTAGCATTTACGACGACAGAACCGAATTTGCATCACTTGGCGGACTTCCCACAGGTCTCTCACAACAGGATATATTAATCGGCATATCCCAATGCCGGAATAAAAAGCTTGCAGATATTTTCCGCACCTTGCAGTATATAAACGCATTTGGTGTGGGACTTGGAAAAATAATGGACATAGACCCGCAAATTCGCACAACTTCCGGAGCATTTATTATAACCCTGCATAATGAACAGTCCGATATGAACTCCCAATTCAAAGCAGTTATGGACTATATCACAGAGCACGGCAGTATAATGCGAAAGGACCTTGAAGAATTGCTCGGCATAAAGCAAACACGCGCCTTTTATGTACTTACAGAAATGCAAAAGAACGGGCTTATAAAACCCGTTCAGAGTGGTCGCTATAAAAGATATGTTAAAGAAATGTAAATGGATGCGCAAGTTTAATGGAAAGGCCAAACATCTCATCAAAAAGCTTAGAGCATGTTTAATATCTCGCTTTTAGCGTAATTTCGAGATGATTATTTGATATGCAAGGAAACGCCGACGACGCATACTCGAAGAAAAGTCTGCTAGGAGGCGTTGACGTAGCAGAGCAAAAAATCAACCGATAGTACGTAAATTGGAGATATTAAACGGGCTCTTAGAGCAGTTGACCGGATATTTTATTCAGTTGTATATGATAAACACAGTCTATATCAAACCAAAGTAAAAACCCCGCATAACGAGCGGCATTCAATTTGTGAAAAGTTGAATGCCGCTCGTTATGCGGGGTTTTTGTGTTTTGATTGTTCATAGCAGGAAACTTGCCTCTGCAAGTTTGCAATCATAGCATTAGATTACTCAAGCTGCTTACCGGGTCGAATAAGCTGTCCATTCAATATCATTTCGTCAAGCCACTTCATGAATTTATCGCGTTCTTCAAAGGACAGTTGCATTTCATGAATCTCAAGATGATACAAGGGCTCCTCAAGTAACTCCGGATGCTGGTCATAGTTTGGTTTAATGTTCCATGCGTCCAAATCAAACTGCTTATAATAATCACGGATATCGATACCAGGCATCTCAAGGTACTTAGTAAACGCCCTTGAACTTCCATATTTTTCCCGATGGCTTGAATTAAGCGGTGTCTCAGTCATAACCCCATTCTCATCATATTCAATCAAGAGTTCCCTTTCAACGTCAATCATAGTTACATTACGATTTACCCTGTCGATTGTAGATTGGAGCACATAAGATGGGCTTGTAACTTCAGCATTAATCTCAACCATCCGCCAAAACGCAGCCTCATTTTCGACAAAGCGATGACTAATTTCGACACCATTCAAATCAACCATAGAAACTCTTCTGGTTAAAGGATCGTAAATGGCATCAAACGGGGAATAATCGAACGCTGATTTAAGGCGTGCGCGAATTTCTCCTTTAGATGATGGGTCAACTGATACCGGTATGGCCTCATATGGAATCATAACCTTGTTACTCTCACTCAAGCCACTTTAAATTAAGGAGATGTAAAAGCCACCAAACCCCTTGTCAAAAATTGTAGAATCGCTAATAGTGAACACCACATCATTGTTATAAGCTATTTGGCTAAATAGCATTGTATAATTCATTCCGTCAAACGTGTATAGCCTTACCTCAGAACCGATCAGCCCGCCCTCTGAGTATCGAATAACTATAGGATTACCAGCACCATCAGCTCGCGTAACGGCTATAGCATAGGCATTAGGTTCATGTGTTTGTGCCACAGGTGGTGGATTATAGGGAATTTTTTCTTCTACTTCCTCTTCTTCTGGAATATCACCAACATCCATTTCGCCGTCGTCCAATGAATTTGATTGGTCGAAGGTTAAATCGTCAACATCTTCTTCAGAATAATCATATGCTATCTCTGGTATTACTTCATTGATGTTTTCTTGTACATCACTGTAAGAATAAACAGGCGTCAAAAGTACCATAGAAGTAGTGAAAACTAGCCCTAATAACATTTTCATTTTTCTTTTCATAATAAACGCCCCTCTGTTTTTGAATAATTTTATTCAAGAACTAATTGGATAAGTTAACACCTAAAAGTCCACTACTCCTTAATAGGCATCAGAACATCTTTTTGATCTTTCGGCATAACAGTCAACTCAAACCGGTTAGAATTCTGTTCAGTGAAGGCTTGAGTATAGTCCTCGTTTGAAATAACCTCACCGCCTTCAAAATACTTTACAAGAACCTCTGGTGTGCTTATAACACCCTCGGCTTGAAAAGTGTATTCTTCTTCTGAATTAAGCACGTATTGATACCTGAGGGAGTCCTCGTCAATAAGCCAACGGTAGCCTATCCTGGTTTTATCCTGCTCTGTATCTTCGCTTTGCAGTGAAGTATCGGGATTTGCACTTGGGTTAATCTTATACAGCACATCGTCCTCTACAAGAATTTCATTACCCTCGTTGTCTAAGATACTGACTTCCTCCATACCTTGGATAGATACAGACACAGCTTTCCCATAAATCTCCCATGAGTTTACCGGACGGACATAGCAAAAGTGGATGGCTTCATCAAGGCTAACGCCAGTGGGTATACTAGCTTCAAAAGATTCGCCGTACTGAGCCCAAGTTATCAGATAGCCTCTAAATTTACCTGTATTGGAGTCTAGCTTATCAAGTATGCCGTAGGTTATCCCGTTTCGTTCTACTATCTGTTCGGATGTGTCTCCATAATATCCGAAATTGCGTATTGCTGCAAATTCCTCAAAACTCGCATATTGTCTAAAACCTTCAGGGTGCTCAGCGTATGCTGTGGCAAAATGACGAGTCCATTCGAAAGAAAAAAATTCACCGTCCTTGTTTTTATAAATATACGTAACAACGCTTTTGTAATACATATTCATCTCGCTTAACTTCATACCTCTTATTTCAGTGCTAACCGGAACATACATCTCTGTTAAAGATGTTAGCCCAATGGTATTGGTTTTTGGTCTTTGTAAAACTTTAATATCTTCGCTAAACCTAACTTCTCCTACCATCGCCAATATGTCTTCTACATTGTTTGCGGTTATTGGAGAATAGGTCAATGCTTCTGCGTTCTCGCATGTGTTCAGAAACAGTATGGAGGCTACTAAGATAGCTATAACTTTTTTGTACATAATACCCCTACCAATTTATACTCAATGTTGTACTAAAAAACTATACGCATTATAACATGCAAAGTACAGAATAGGCAGTCGCAACCGGTTCTAAAGCCTAGATTGGTTGCAACTGCCCAAGTCAATG
>CAYPQA010000148.1:0-7609 GCA_964412725.1 uncultured Eubacteriales bacterium | reverse complement strand
CTCAGTTATATTTAATATAATACTATATAGAATAATACATTGTCAATATTTTAAAAAAATTTAATTTTAATTGCTTTGTAATGGGAGACCTTTTAATAAATTTATGGTGTATAATCAAAGCGCATTTATTGAGAATATGGAGATTATATGATAATCTATGCAAAAACGAAAGGGCAAGAAAAAATGAGATCATCCCACATTTCTTTGGCGATATAGCCTTTTGTCAAAAAAAGCGGTGCATAAACCATTAATATGGTTATACACCGCTTTTTTTTAATTTATCTTCTCAATGACTACCTTACCGTCCAACAAATCAACTTTAACCCTGTCGCCCTCACGAATCTTTCCTTCAAGAACCTTTTCAGCGCAAGCATCTTCAACCTTGGTTTGAATGGCACGTCTCAAAGGCCTTGCACCAAAAGCAACATCAAAGCCTTCCTCGGCAATATGATCAATTACGGCAGCTGTTGGTTCAAGCTTGATATCCATGTTTTTCTGAATCCTATCGGAAACCTCTTTAATCATTATCTCGACAATCTTATTAATTTCATCCTTGCCTAACGGATGGAAAACAATTATATCGTCAATTCTGTTTAAAAACTCTGGACGGAAGATTTGCTTAACCTCATCCATAACACCCTTTTTCATCTTTTCATAATCCTTTTGGGTGTCCTCTTGCGAAGTAAAACCTAACTTTTTAGGTGATATTATATTCCTAGCACCAGCGTTGGAGGTCATGATTATAACAGTGTTTTTAAAGCTTACCTTACGACCTTGAGAATCCGTGATGTGTCCGTCCTCCAAGACTTGAAGAAGGATGTTGAAAACGTCCGGATGAGCCTTTTCTATCTCGTCAAATAATACAACGGAGTAAGGCTTGCGTCTAACCTTCTCGCTTATTTGGCCACCTTCTTCATATCCGACATATCCAGGAGGTGAGCCAATAAGCTTGGAAACACTGTGCTTTTCCATGTATTCAGACATATCTACACGAATTATTGAGTCCTCGTTTCCGAAAAGCACCTCTGACAATGCGCGGCAAAGCTCGGTTTTACCGACACCCGTCGGGCCCAAGAATAGGAACGAGCCTACTGGACGCTTAGGGTTTTTAAAGCCTATGCGTCCACGCCTTATGGCCTTTGATACAGACGAAACAGCCTCGTCTTGACCAACAACACGTTTGTGTAGGATTTCCTCCATATTCATAAGGCGTTTCGTTTCTTCCTCTTGAACCTTCTGCACAGGAACGCCGGTTTGAGCTGAAACGATGCTTGCGATTTCTTCCTCGTCTACAACTTGGTCCGACTTAGAATTATTCGCATGCCAATCATTCTTCTCCTGTTCAAGCTGCTCTTTAATTCTATTTTGTTGTTGCTTTAAAATACCGGCCTTTTCAAATTCCTCTGTTTTAATGGCTGATTCTTTTTCCTTTTCAAGTTCTGCGAATTTCTTTTCCAGATCCTTGATATTAGGCGGAGCGGTATACATTCTTAAACGAACCTTAGATGAAGCCTCGTCAATAATATCAATAGCCTTGTCCGGCAGAAATCTGTCCGGAATATACCTTGATGAAAATTTTACAGCCGCTTCAATGGCTGAGTCCGTAATCCTAACCTTGTGGTGAGCCTCGTACTTATCCCTGATACCCCGCAAAATTAATACAGCCTCGTCTTCGCTAGGCTCGTCAACTTGAACCGGTTGGAAACGCCTTTCCAAAGCCGCATCCTTTTCAATATACTTTCTATATTCGTTAAGTGTTGTGGCACCAATAACCTGCATTTCACCGCGGGAAAGAGCAGGCTTAAGGATATTCGCCGCATCCATGGTTCCCTCTGCGGAACCTGCGCCAATGATGGTATGAAGCTCGTCAATAAATAAAATGATGTTGTTAGAACTTCTGACCTCGTTCATAACGCGCTTAATGCGTTCCTCAAATTCGCCCCTGTACTTACTTCCGGCAATCATTCCGGATAAATCCAAGCATACAACGCGCTTGTCTTTCAACAATTCTGGAACAGAACCTTCAACAATCTTTTGCGCAAGACCCTCTGCAATGGCCGTCTTTCCAACGCCCGGGTCACCGACAAGACAAGGGTTATTCTTTGTACGGCGGCTTAAAATCTGAATGACACGTTCAATTTCCTTTTCACGTCCGATTATGGGGTCGAATTTACCATCGGCAGCCATTTGAGTAAAATCACGGCTGTAGTTATCTAATGTAGGTGTTTGGCTTTTAACTTTTTGTTGTTTTTTTTGTGGTTGTTGCGCAAAACCGAAGGCTTGCGCAAAATTCATTGAAGCCATATCCAATGGGCTTACTGTTTGGGTTTTAGCACCCTCTCCAAGCATGCCCATAATGTCATCATAAAGACGTTTAAGATTTACATTAAGTGCGACAAGTATTCTGAAAGCAACAGAATCCTGCTCTCTTAATGAGGCAAGAAGTAGGTGTTCTGTACCTATATAGCCTGCACCCATACGCAAAGCCTCTTGTGCACTCATTTCAAGCACACGTTTGGTTCTCGGTGTGAAATCCAGAACGCCTGTATTATTTTGGGATTCACCTAAAAATTCAGAGATTTTTTCTTCAATATCCCTTGCTGTAACGTTTTGAGCGCTGAGTGCCTTAGCGGCAACACCATCCTCGACCAATGCAAGGCCTAAAAGCAGATGCTCTGTGCCAACGCCTTGGTGTCCTAAATTGGCAGCCGATTTCTGTGCATTTTCAATAGCCATTCTTGCTCTTTCGGTAAATTTTCCCTGCATATGTATCATCTCCTTCTATAATAATTTCATTAATTTTGTTTAAAAACTTCTCTTAAATAACGTGCACGCTCGATATCTCTTTGAACCTCGGACATTTCATGTCCGGTTCTTAAAGTAAGACTACCGGGCTGAATGTTCATAATTATATTGTAGAAAGTAAGTTTAGGTTTAGGTAAATCAATAACGCCTGCAATATATCCAAGCCTTAATTCAGATAAAAGATTGAGCGCCTCTTTACTGCTTATGCGACGTGAATGTGTAAGAATACCATAAGCTCTGTGTATGCTGTCAATTAATTCGCTGTTTTGTTCTTCAAAAACCTTTTCCCTTATTGCGTTTTCTTTATCTATAATCTGATTAGTCACATTAACCAATCCAAGCACGATATCTCTGTCTGATTTGCCCAAAGTAACTTGATTTGAAATTTGATAGATGTTGCCTAAAGGGTCGCTGCCTTCACCATATATACCCCTAACAGTCATACCAAACTTTGAAATGGCTTGAATGATATTTCTAAGCTGACCGGTTTTCTCCAAAAGAGGTATATGAAGCATAAACGAAGCTCTTAAACCGGTTCCTGTATTTGTAGGACAGGAGGTAAGATAACCGTATTCTTTATCAAACGCATATTCAAGCTTTTCTTCAAATAGAGTATCTGTCTTGTCGGCAAGGTCAAGTGCTTCATTCATTTCATCTCCGGGACGAACAGCCTGAATTCTTAAATGGTCTTCCTCATTAATCATAACAGAGACACTTTCGTCTTGACTTAAAAGCAGTTCCTTTGGCTTTGGATTTCTCAGAAACTCGGGGCTTACAACATGCTTTTCCATAAGAGACAATTTCTGTATATCATTCATTCCGCCAACATTCAACGCTTTAAGCCATCCGGTTTCAGAAAGGATTTCGTTTTGCAATTCTGTTACCATTTCTTTGGATGTTTCATCTGAAAGCTTGACACTAAAGGGATATTTTCTTAAATTTCTTGCAAGCCTTATCCTCGAAGATATAATCACAGAATTATCTGATTTTTCGGATTCGTACCAGTTCATAGATTCATCTCCATTTCTTTTAACAAATCTCTTATCCTAGCAGCCTCTTCATATTCTTCATTTTCTATAGCCTTCATTTGCTCCAATTTAAGCTTTTCAATTTCACGCTTAAGTTGCATTCCGGCCGCACGTTTGGGGAACTTACCCTCATGCCTAGTACTTCCTTGAACATTTTTAAGAATGGCTTCAAGTTCTACTTTAAATGTAGAATAACAATTTTCACAACCAAAGCGTCCGCTCTTTCTGATGTCTTCGTAAGTCATACCACAGATATCACAGCTTTTAATTGCATTGCTGTGCATAGAACCTTGCTCAGTCTGCATAAATGAATCCAGAAAGCCATGAAATATATTTTCAAACGAAATAGGAATATCCATTCCTCCCGCACATTCTTGGCATAGATGTGATTCTGTAACAGAACCGTTGAAAATTTGTTTCATATGGACTGTGGCTTGATTTTGCTGACATTTTTCACATAGCATAGCTATCCCTTCTTTCTGTTTCGTTTATAGTTATTACCCCAATATATGAATATTAAACATGGAAGCCCCTAAGAACTACACTTTGACTTTTTTGCATTATATATAAAATCATTGTTAGCCATTAAGACTTGTGAGTGCTAATCGTGGTTAAAAAAATACCCGGATAGCCGTTCCCATATTTTGACACCTAGCCGTAGCTAGGTGGGTGTCCTCGATAAATTTTTCCGCCTTCCACTGACCGAGAACGTAAAACGTTCGGGGATTAAAGCTGCGGCCTGGCGTATTATTTAAAAGGCAGACTCCCTTATGAACACTGTAGGTTCAAAATATTAGGCTGTCGAGCAATCCAGGAAAATTTCTTGTAAAAATTCCTTGTAAATTGTTCTGTAATTTATGAGTTGATTATACAATAACCTTTGTTTTTTTTCAAGGGGGTAGCTCAAAAAAAATTAAAAATAATTTTGTAAATAAATTGACACTTGAGATTATTTTTGGTAGACTTGTGAAAATTTTGAGAAAATTTTCTATTGAATTTTACTGAAAAGGAGTTTTTCAAAAAAATGAACAAGTTGATAAAAGAGGGGCTTACCTTTGATGACGTGCTTCTCGTTCCGTCCAAATCTGACGTTTTGCCCGGAAACGTTAATCTGTCTACGAAGCTTACCAAAAGCATTACTCTTAATATACCTGTTATGAGTGCAGGCATGGACACCGTTACAGAGGCTCAAATGGCCATAGCCGTTGCAAGGCAAGGCGGTATCGGTATAATACACAAAAACCTTTCTATAGAAGAGCAAACCCTTGAGGTTGATAAGGTTAAACGTTCCGAAAACGGCGTTATAACTGATCCTTTTTCTCTTACTCCGAACCACTTTGTATATGAAGCAAATGAGTTAATGGCTAAGTATCGCATATCGGGCGTTCCCATCACCGAAGGTGAAAAGCTTGTCGGCATAATCACAAACCGCGACCTACGTTTCGAAACCAATCACAATAAACGCATTTACGAGGTTATGACAAGAGAAAACCTCATAACCGCACCTGAAGGTACAAACCTTGAGCAGGCTAAGGTTATTCTTACCAAATATAAAATCGAAAAACTCCCCATTGTTGATAAAAACGGAAATCTTAAAGGACTTATTACCATTAAAGATATTGAAAAGGGTATTAAATATCCAAACTCCGCTAAGGATAAATATGGAAGGCTTTTGGTTGGAGCCGCAATAGGTGTTACAGGTAATGCTTTTGAACGTTTGCAAGAGCTTATGAAGTATAAGGTTGACGTTGTCGTTGTTGATACGGCTCATGGACATTCAAGTGGCGTTCTGGATATGGTTAAAAAGGTCAAATCCCTATATCCAGAGTTACAGCTTGTGGCCGGAAATGTGGCAACCGCCGATGCTACCTTAGCGCTTATCGAAGCCGGTGCGGATGCCATAAAGGTTGGCATAGGCCCCGGCTCTATTTGCACAACAAGGGTTGTTGCGGGTATAGGCGTTCCTCAGATAACTGCAATTTATGATTGCTCTGAGGCTGCAAAGCCTTACGACATACCCATTATTGCTGACGGAGGAATAAAATATTCAGGCGATGTTACAAAAGCCATTGCTGCCGGTGCAAGCGTTTGTATGATGGGCAGCATTTTGGCGGGTTGCGAGGAAAGCCCCGGCGCAACGGAGCTTTACCAAGGACGTAAATATAAAGTTTATCGCGGTATGGGTTCTATCGCCGCAATGGAAAGAGGCAGCAAAGACAGGTATTTTCAAGAAGATGCGAAGAAATTGGTTCCTGAAGGCGTTGAAGGGCGTGTTGCTTACAGAGGCTTTGCAGGTGACGTTATATTTCAGCTTATGGGAGGCTTGAAGGCTGGTATGGGTTACTGTGGAACAAAAACCATTGACGAGCTAAGAGAAAACGGCAAGTTTATCCGTATAACTCCCGCAGGATTACGTGAAAGCCATCCTCACGATATTCATATCACGAACGAAGCACCTAATTATAGTGTCGAGTATTAATTCAAGGAGGTTTATTATGCACGAGAAAGTACTTATTTTAGATGCATCTGGCAAGAACGGACAACTTATTGCAAGGAAAGTCAGAGATTTAAACATATATTCTGAGGTTATAACGAGAAACAATGAATACATCATAAAAGAGGCTAACCCAAAGGCTTTGATTATTGTGAAAAACCAGCGTTTTGTTAATACTGAGGAGTTAAGCAAGCTTCAACCCACACTTATAATAGAAGAAACCGATAACGGTGACCAGATTAAGACTTTCCTTCTTGAAACTTGCGGTTTTTCTCAGGACTGGACTGTTGAGAGCTTTCTTGAAGAGGCTGTTGAAAAGATTCGTGATGAGGTTAAGGATGGTCGTGTTCTCTGCGCACTTTCGGGTGGTGTGGACTCATCTGTATGTGCCGCACTGGTTAACAAAGCTATTGGTAAGAATTTAGTCTGTATTTTCGTAGATACAGGTCTTATGCGTTTACACGAACCAGATGAAGTTGAGAATGCTTTTGGTAAAGATTTTAACTTCATTCGTTTGGATGCAAGGGCTCGTTTCCTTGAAAAACTTAAAGGCGTGACAAATCCTGAGGAAAAGAGAAAAATTATCGGAGAGGAATTTATACGCGTTTTTGAGGAAGAGGCCAAGAAGCTTAGCACGGAAGGCAATTCATTTGACTACCTTGTTCAAGGTACGATTTATCCCGACATTATCGAAAGCGGTCTTGATGGTGCAGAATTTGTTAAAAGCCATCATAATGTTGGAGGTTTGCCTGATTTTATTGACTTCAAAGGCTTACTTGAACCCTTGCGCAATTTGTTTAAAGACGAGGTCAGAAATGTCGGCCTAGCTCTTGGCATGCCTGATAACTTAGTCTATCGTCAACCGTTTCCAGGCCCAGGTCTTGCTGTCCGTTGCATTGGTGAGATAACTCAAGAAAAATTGGATATTTTAAGGAACGCAGATTTTATCCTCAGAAATGAGATTAAAAATGCAGGTTTGGATAAAAGCATTTGGCAATATTTTGCAATTATTACAGGTTTGCGCTCCGTAGGCGTTAGCGATGAAAAACGCACATACGGCAATATCATTGCATTAAGAGCAATTAACAGCGTTGATGCAATGACGGCTGATTGGGTAAGAATTGATTATGACGTTTTGGAGAAAATTTCAAGAAGGATTGTTTCAGAGGTTCCCGAGGCAACTCGCGTTGTCTACGACATTACCACAAAACCACCCGCAACCATAGATAAGAAGAGGTTCTGGGTATGTTATCGTCAAAAGTAACGGATGAAGAGAGCACAC
>CAYPQA010000147.1:0-7713 GCA_964412725.1 uncultured Eubacteriales bacterium | reverse complement strand
TTTGTATTTAGTTCTCATAATAGACCTAAAGCTCTTCTTTATTTCTAATATTATAGCTGTTTGGATTTAATGCTTTCTTATTATTCGTCTCTATTTTATTTTCCTTACCAAGCCTTTTTTTTATTTCAACGCCCGATAAAATCATTCTTTCACTCTCCGCATATGCTGTCACTCTCCGCAAACTTTTGGAAAAAAGTATAGCATTTTACAATAACTATGTCAAAGAATTTTTTCCAATGAAATTGAATGTGCGTTTGCAAATTCCAAAAGGATTTCATGTTGTCTATCAACACTATGAGGATTCTCGCTGTAGCGATTGGCCTTAAAGAATTTTGCAAGGGCTTCAAAAAAATCAAACGGTGTTTTAAAAAAATTATTCAAAGAAGATACAATTGATGTAAAACGCTTGGAGTTAAAGTATAAATCAAACACCTTATCAATGTCTTTGAGAAGAATCAAATCATTATAACTAAGCCATTTTGTTGACAAAACCTCGTAAGGTGGACTTTCACTGTAAATTATGCCAAAGCTTTCGGCGTTTTCTTTCAACCTTGTTCCTTTCAAAAGCTTCAAGAATCCGAGCTGCAAAACATCCGGATTGAGATTAAAAACTGTGTTAAATGAGACCTTAAAGCTTTCCAAATCCTCATAAGGAAGTCCTGCAATAAGATCAAGATGTATGTGTATGTTTTTGGCTTGTGTAAGGCTTTTGATGTTCCCAAAGGTTTCTTCAAGGTTTGTTTTCCTTGAAATTGCTTTAAGAGTTTCTATGTTAACGGACTGGATGCCGATTTCAAATTGGAACAGTCCGGTCGGTGCACTGCTTAATAAGGTTAAAGACTTCTCGTCTAACAAGTCAGCCATAATCTCAAAATGAAATCTTGTTACGCCATTGTTATTCTGTATAAGAAATTCCCAAACCCTGTAAGCATAGTTTCTGTCTGCATTAAAGGTTCTGTCTAAGAATTTAACACGCTTAAGCCCTGCCGCGAGAAATTTCCGTAAGTCACAGAAGGTTTCTTCCAAATCACGTAGACGGAACTTTGTACCTCCCGAAACACAGTAGGCGCATCTGTTCGGGCAACCTCGAGAACTCTCATAGTATATGGCTCTGTGTTCTAGTAGTGAGAAGTCCTCATAAGCAAATGGGGGCAAGGATTCTGTACAAGACGCTTCATAACGGGATGCGTACGTGTTATTTTCTATATCAGAGACTATGTCTGCAATTACGGTTTCACCCTCACCTATGACGGTTATGTCAATATCGTCTCCATCCAAAATTTCTGGTCCGCCTGTTATAACAATTGTATCTAAAACCTTCTTTAAATCTGATATAAGCCCGCTTAGCATAGAAACATTCCATATATACACGGAAAAGGCCGCAATATGCGGCCTTTCGTTGTAAATTTCAGAAAGAATAAAAGCCTTGGGCTGATTAATCGAGAACTCCCGGACAACAACATCATGCAGACCACCAAAGGCTTCGTTTAAAACTTGTTTAAGAATCCTAACTGCTGGATTCGTCTGCGGATATTTTGCATTTAATGCAACAAGCAAAATCTTCATTATTACCTCCATTAGGCGACAATTACAAAAGCGGCGAAAGAAGTCTTGAGACAGCTTCTCGAATTTTTGTCCAAACTGAACGCTTTGCATATATCTCTTCTGTCATCTGAGTGCAAAATTCAAGGTCTTTGATAAACTCATTTTCAAAAGCTTTCGTTGTTTCTTCGTCATATATAACTGCGTTAACCTCAAAATTAAGCTTGAAGCTGCGCACATCCATGTTCGCGGTTCCAATTGAGCAAACCTTGCCGTCTATCATCAAAAGCTTGCTGTGAATAAAACCCTTTTCATATGCATAGCACTTAACCCCAGCGTTAAGCAATTCACCAAAATATGACAATGCAGCCCAGTATACAAACGGATGGTCAGGGTGAGCAGGAAATATAACACGAACATCAATCCCTGCCAGTGCCGCAATTTTAAGAGCCTCAAACATACTGTCATCAGGGACAAAATACGGCGTTTGAATATATATAGACTCGTTGGCCTCATATATAAGCTTGATGTATCCGTTATGAATTATGTCCCACTTCGTGTCAGGGCCGCTTGATACGACCTGCAATGGAATAGGATTTTTAGACGGTTCAGAATTGCGTAATTCCTTAACCTCTATCTTATCATCAGATGCAAAATTCCAATCCATAATAAAACGCAGTTCAAGATAACTCACAACGTTACCCTTTAAAAGAATATGGCTATCCCTCCAATATCCGAACCGCTTAGATTTGCCCAAATATTCATCGCCCACATTAAGACCACCAACATAGCCAAGATTGCCGTCAATAACACATATCTTTCGGTGATTTCTGAAATTGATACGCACAAGACCGCGTTTCATAAAAACACTGAGCTTCCCCCCGGCGTCCGTGAGCGGCTTAAAAAAAGACATCGGTGTTGACATACAACCCATGCCGTCTATAAGTAACTTAACCTCGACACCTTCTCTGGCTTTTTTTGCAAGTGCGTCTACGATTGAAGCGCCAAGCTTATCGTTATTAAAGATATAGTATTGCATATAGATATAATCGTTTGCATTCGCTATATTATCCAGAAGCGATGAAAACATCGAATTTCCTTCATGAAACAAAACAACACTCTCGGCATCTGAAAGTGGGGCATTACCTCCTGTTGTATTAAAACTAACTAAGTCCAAAAATGATGGTTCTATATGTTCTTCAAGTGAAGATTGGGAGTGTTTGACAACTGAGCGCAAAACACTTGAATCTCCCTTGGCCTTATCTTGAAATATCTTATGCTTGTTTGCGTTAAGCCCAAGAAAGAGATAGACCATAAACCCCGCATACGGCAGAAACATCAAAACCATAAGCCAAGCCCAAGTTGTTGCAGGATTTTTCCTTTCATAAACAACTATCAAAATTGCAAAGAAAATATTCAAAATTGATAAAACCTTTAACAAAAGCCAAAATGTATCAAAAAACACTTATTGTTCTCCTAACCCATTCAAATAATTTTCATACTGCGGCTATTGACCTACAATGCCTGTATATGCTATACTTCAGCGCATATGTACAATTTTTTTAAGAGGTGATTTTGTTGGGTTCTTTAACGTTAGCTGATATAGCCGTTATAGTATTTGTTGTTATAGCGTTACTTGCGACGGGTCTATATTTTCTAAACAAATGGTCATCAAAAAAGGTGACAGAGCAGCAGTCGCTCATCGAAAAGTCCAAGATGCTTGTTACAATCTATGTTATTGACAAGAAAAAGGACAAGCTTCAAAACGCTAACATGCCAAAAGCCGTTACAGAACAAATGCCGGCCGTTTATAAGTTTATGAAAATGCCGCTTGTTAAGGCAAAAATCGGGCCTCAAATTATTACACTCATATGTGACAAACGTGTCTACGAGGCTTTGACCGTAAAGAAAAGCGCACAGGTGTATATTGCGGGTATTTACATATCCGACATGAAGGGCTTAAAATCAAAATCTGAATTAAAAGCCATTGCTAAGGCAAAACTTGATAAAGAATTTGAACAAAGCGGAAAGAGTAAGCTTGCCTTCACACTTGATAAAACAATGAAGGGTATAAAGAGCAAGCTTTCCAAGAAAAAAGGCGAAAAAACCGCCTGATTTATTCTTCACAACAACAGCCTACATCCCCATTATGAACCATATTCAGATGCGGGATGCCGGCTTCATAAAATTCTTCACCTAAGGCTTCAAAACCCAATTTTAGATAAAAAGGGACTACGTCCTTTTGGGAATGGATATATTGCTTTTCCCATCCGCCGTCAAATGCCTGCCTTATCATAAGGCGCACAACAAACCCACCATAGCCTTTGCCCCTTTCCTCGGGCAATACAGCTATACGTGTTAAAAACAACATATCGTCACGAAATATAAGCCGTCCGTTTGCGACGGCTTTTTTTTCGTGTGTATCATCATTAACATCATACAAGACAAGGTGTATCGCAGTTTCATCCTGTCCGTCCATTTCAAGCTCCGCAGGAACCCCTTGACCATCAATAAAAACCGCCTTACGTATGTTCAACGCATCAAGGTAAGCCTCTTTTTGCTCGGGCGTTTCACCCAAGCCCAAAATCAATCTTGCAAAAATCATATTTACTCCTTTAAAACGACGTTATAATCCTCATCAACTTCAACATTAAGTCCGAGCTGCACAAAAAACATAAGCGAGGCATAAGCCTTACCTGAAAAATTCATAACATTGTAATTTTGATAAAGCTCCATATTTTTTGTGAGCATAAGGAAATACTTATCATGCCCCGAAATTGTGACAGCTTGTTCCTTTTCAAGCCAGCCAACGGAGTATCCCAAAATCTCACAAACCTCACGCACAGGCGCGTAAACAATACCCGTATCCCTGTAAACCTTTGACTTAAGCATTATGCCATTAACGGTTATAGTATTACTTTTCAAAAATCGCTGGTCTTGCGGGAGACCTATAAGGCCAATTAATAAATCATCATCCGAAACCTGGTTCAAAAGATAATCAAACAACGCAATATCCGTAGCTGCAGTAAAAGTATTTTCAAAGGTTTGAACTGCGAATATGTATTTTTGCGTTTCTGCAATCTTTTTAAGCTGAGTATTCGGCCACATTCTCTTATCCAAAACGTAAAATTCCATAAAAGCCGCAGGTCTGTATATCTTGTTTTCGGGCATATAATAAAAAATCAGTTTTTCAATTCCCGTTTCCGAAAAATCAAGCTTTTCCCTGTCCACAGAGATGAGCCCCTGCCAAGAGCGCGGAATCGTGAGCCAAAACTGAGCCTTTTCACCGGGGATATATCCCGAGGTTATATCAATGGTTTTAACGGATGGTATAGCGCCCGGTGTAAAATGTGACGACGCATACGCTTTGGAACTGCAAAGAATAAAGCCCAAAAATAAAAAAAGCGCAAACCTTACCACGTTTACCTCCGTAAAATTCCTTAGAAATTTTCCAAGAAATTTTACCACACTTATTCCTTTTTGACAACAGAAAATTTGAAGTGAAAAATACAGTGAAAATTACAACAATAACCTCTTTACTTTATTCCTAAATTTATTTATACTGTATGGAGTTTTAACAACAGACATAAACCAATAGTGAGGTGCCCATTTTTTGAGGCAGTAGGAAACCTTAAATCGGAGGTCAAAATGAAAATAGAAAAAATTAGCGACACTCAAATCAAATTCCTTATATCCAAGAAAGAACTCAAGGAGCGTAATATTAAGCCTGCGGATCTTGGAACGGACAGTGAAAAGACCATGGCTTTTTTGCGAGAAATTATGCAAACGGCTTTTGATGAATATAAATTCGATTCGGACAATATGCCCGTAATCGTTGAAGCTATACACACAAGCGGAAACGAGATTGCTCTTGTTGTTACAAAGCTTGACAACCCACTTGAGGCTGCGGCAAAGCTTAATATCCTGCCAAAGCTTGTGGAGCTTGAAAAGGCTATCCTGCAAACCGCCATTATGTCTACAATTGACGAGCTTACATATGACCCGGACTTCCCGATGATTTATTCTTTCAAGAACATAGACGACGTAAGCTTTGCTTGTTCGCGCATTAATGACGAATACAGGGGCAGCAGCTCGCTTTACAAGAAAAAAGACCGTTATTATCTTATTTTAGATAATTTAGGCTACCAAAACGGGGAATATCCTGACATGCTTGATTCGCTTATGTGCGAATATGCACGTAAGCACTCATGCAATGAATTCTCAAAATATCATTTTAGAGAACATGGCGAGGTTTTGGTTCGAGAGTTTGCAGTAAGTAAGATGTCATCTATATTGAAATAGCTAAACAATAATTTCTAAGGAGAAAGCAAATGGACATTACAAACAAATACAGAACGCATAATTGCGGTGAGTTACGCATTGAGCATGAAGGGCAAACGGTTAAACTTTCCGGCTGGCTTTTTAACATCAGAGACAAGGGTCAAATTATCTTCATAACGCTTAGAGACCATTACGGGGTTACCCAAGCTGTGGTTGATGAAGCTGATATGATGGAGCAAATCCGTAAAATCCCGAGGGAATCCACCGTTTGCATTGAAGGCTTAGTTAAGCGTCGTACAGATATAAATAACAATATGCCCACAGGCGAGATTGAGATTTTCCCAACGAAGATTGAGGTCTTAGGCTTATGCACGGAGCTTTTGCCTTTTGAAATTACTAATTCCTTTGAAGCAAGCGAAGAAGCTCGTCTCAAGCACCGCTTTTTGGATTTAAGAAACGAGAAAAACCATCGTAATATCGTTATGCGCTCACAGGTTATCGCATCTATAAGAAACAGAATGGTTAAGCACGGCTTCATGGAAATTCAAACCCCTATTTTGACAAGCTCCTCACCCGAAGGCGCAAGGGATTTTATCGTTCCAAGCCGCTTGAACCCGGGACGTTTCTATGCACTTCCCCAGGCTCCTCAGCAGTTTAAGCAGTTGTTAATGGTATCCGGATTTGATAGATACTTCCAAATTGCGCCATGTTTCAGAGACGAGGACGCACGCGCAGACCGTTCCCCTGGTGAATTTTATCAGTTGGACATGGAGATGGCATTTGCAACTCAGGACGATGTCTTTGCCGTTACGGAGGATGTGCTTTATGGCATCTTTGAGGAATTCTCAGGCGGTAAGGTTTCAAAACCGCCTTTTGCACGTATAAAGTATAATGATGCTCTTGAAAAATATGGAACGGACAAACCAGATTTAAGAAACCCATTGACCATAACGGACATAACGGAAGTTTTTGCTGAAACAGAATTTAACGGCTTCAAGGATAAGCAGGTTAAAGCTATAATCTACCCAGAGGGCTCTGCTTTGGCCAGACGTTTCTTTGACAATATAACCAAAACCGTTGAGCACGAAGGCGGACGCTTAGCTTGGTTGAAATCTGAAAATGGCGCTCTTACAGGTTCTGTTGCAAAATTCCTTTCCGACAAGGAGAAGGAAAATCTTCTCAAAGATACAAAAGGCTCCGCTATATTCATAATGGCCGACGAGGACAAGAAGAAGTTGACAAAGCTTATGGGCTTTTTACGCAATGAGTTGGGCAAAAACCTTAATTTAGACAATAAGGAGTTTAAATTCGTTTGGATTGTAGACTTCCCAATGTTTGAGGAAGAGGACGGTGTTATCGGCTTTTCTCATAACCCCTTTTCAATGCCTCAGGGTGGTTTTGAAAGCCTTGAACGCGACAACCCGCTTGACATCCTCGCATATCAATATGACTTGGTTTGCAACGGCATAGAATTTGCGTCCGGTGCTGTTAGAAACCACAGCCCTCAAGCTATGGTTAAGGCTTTTGAAATTGCGGGTTATCCTGCCTCTGTGGTTGAGAATAAGTTTCCCGCATTATACAATGCGTTTAAGTTCGGCGCACCGCCTCATGCAGGCATAGCTCCGGGCATAGACCGTATTATCATGCTTTTGTGTGACGAGCCGAACATAAGGGAGGTTATCGCGTTCCCAATGAACAAGAGCGCACAGGACATCTTAATGAATGCTCCATCCGAGGTTACGGAGAAACAGCTTGAGGATGTGCATATAAGGATTAGAGAAATAAAATAATAAGATTATTAAAGTCAAGGTGATAACACCTTGGCTTTATTTTTATAGGCGATTGAAAAAATAGTCATTTGAAAATGAGCTATAAAGCCACAAAAATTAG
>CAYPQA010000146.1:0-7785 GCA_964412725.1 uncultured Eubacteriales bacterium | reverse complement strand
CAAGCAGCTTCGGTTTTTGTTTTCTTCATATTCAAGTGAGTTTATTCATGCAGTACCCAAGAGCTTAATATGCAAGATATTAAGCGAAGACGAAATTTTAAGAGAGTATATAGTTGAATATGATAAAAGGAAATATATTATTAGCCAAATTAATGGGTGTTTTGAGAAAGGATATTACAGTGATTTAGTAAGATTTGCAAACATGATTATATTGAACTCAATTAATGATTTTATTTATGTTTATAATATTGAGAAACCAGGTGGTAGTGATTTTTATGAACTGATATCCAGTATTTACGAAGAGAAATCTATTATAGATATAGATAATTTTTTTGCGAAGAGCATTGAAATTATATTACGTAGAATAAATGGCTTACTTGAATTTCTGGAACAGAACAAACCTGATATATTTAGGCGTAATCATTTAAGATTTGCTGAGTATCAAGAAAAATTCGAGTATAGGAAGCACCTATTTATAGATTTGAAGAAAATGCTGATTTATACCGAAAATTTCAAAGAAATTGTTATTCCCATAGAGAACAAGGATATGATAAGTTCTTTTATTATAAATTATGCAAAATCCTACTTCAAGACGAATCTATTTATATTTAAATTATCAGATTTATCATCTGGCGAAAGAGCGATGTTACTTACATATTCACGTATTTATTGGCTAGTTGATAGATATTTAAATGAAAAGAACTATAGGGAATTTGGATTTAATGATTCAGGATTTAACATCAAATATTTTAAGCTACGAGAAAATTTAATATTATTGATCGATGAGGCTGATGTGTTTTTGCATCCGAATTGGCAAAGAGAATATTTATATAACTTACTAAAATTTTTGTCAATGATCTTTAGTCGTTACGATTTAGTAAAAAATATTCAGATCATTATAACTTCTAGTTCACCGTTTATAATCTCTGATTTACCTAGGGAGAACGTAATTATGTTAAAACTGGATAAAGGCAAAATAAGTACATACAATGATATTGTCGAGACATTTGGAGCTAATATACATATGCTTCTATCAAGTGCATTTTTTATGTCAAATGGATTACTGGGGGATTTTGCAAAGTGCAAGATACAAAATGTAATTAGCCTTCTGAAAGGAAGTTATGAAGATTTTATTAATAACAAAAAAGAAATAGAGTTCGTTATTAATATTATTGGAGAACCAGTTATTAAAGCAAAACTCCAAGAGTTGTATTATTCCAAACTTGCTAGTGAGGATCAATTAAGTCGAATTGAAAGCGAAATTTCAAAGTTACAAAACAAAAGAGATAGAATCATGAAAGGTAAAGATTACGAGGATGATTAAAATACCTATCAATAAGTATAAAGGGCTTGAGATAGTCCACTACAAACACATCGAAGGTTACATAACTGATGTAATTCAATTTTACATTAACTGTTGTAATATCGTTGATAATTTATTAGCCCCTAATGACTTCCAAATAAATTTAACAAATAAATATACTAAGCAAACGTTATGCTCATTCGCGAAAGCAATTATAGATGAAAAATACAAACAAAATAGAATTAATGATATTTCAGATATATTTATAAATAAACAAACTGACGTGAATTTAACTAATAAATGTAACGATTATAGAAGGTTTTTTGAGGAACTATTATCACCATTAAGTAATATTTATGTAAAAAACATCATTATTGGAGAACCCGCTCAGCTGATAAACATTTATGCTTACGCAAGTAATATTTTTAGTAATTTAGGTATTAAGCCAAATGGAATGCAAAAAGGGCTTATGCATGAAGTTTTAGAGGTCATATTTGACTATAAAAAATTTATCAATAATGGTATAAAATCTAATATAAACTCTATTTTTTGGAATGCTTATAAATTATGTGATAAATTAAATGTCAATGCCTGCCCTTACTGTAATCGAATGTATACATTTACCGTCTTTAAAAAAAGCAAGAAAGCCTTAATTCGACCAGAAATAGATCATTTTCTACCAAAAGAAAGATATCCAATTTTTGCGTTATCGTTTTATAATCTAGTTCCAAGTTGTAAAATTTGCAATAGTTCATTTAAACGAGATCAAAGCTTAGATATTAATAAATTTCTTCATCCATATTTAGATGAACTTGATGTACATTACAAATTTGATTATGAACCAATTGACATTAATGCATTTAATGGAGATAAGAGTAAGATTGATGTTAAGATAAATCGAAATGGACATTCTGATGCAAAATCTGACAATTCCTTAGCATTATTTGAAATAGAGGATATTTATAAGCACCATAACGATGTTATTGCTGACCTTATCTATAAGAGAAGGCTTTATTGTGATTCTACTATTAATGAGATTGTTTCTTTTCTAGTAAGCGATGGTTTGATGTCTGCCACATATGATGAAATTTTTAATTCCATTTTTAATATCACGAAGAAAGATGAAATAATAGATACACCATTAGGTAAGTTGAGACAAGATATAATTTTGAAACTAAAGTAGTTATGTTAATATCTAACATACACCTCCCGTTATGTTCATACCGATTAGCAATTAGGGTAAGTGGGTTTAGTATAGAAATAAAACAAAGGAAATAAGCTAGTGTTGATAAAAACATACCATTCTTACAAATGGTTCCCACATACACGAGTAATGAATATAGTTTGTAATATATGGAAACAGAGCGAATGAGAATGATTACCCCACAGCTTTAGCTTATGTTGTGTGGTAATCACTTAAGTGCGATAATCCCAGTGGCTTACAGGTGCGGTTATGAAAGAAAATTTTTCGCTACAATTTGATTACACAATTTTCGGATAATAGGTTCATGGATGAAAATATGGACAAAAACAGCTGTGATATATGAACTTTCAATAAAGAAAAACACTGTTTAAACTAATAACTAAGTCGATGGCCAGTAAAATGAGACACCGAGTTGCAAAAACATATCGGTACACATGGTAAGACCTTAGAATATTATCAGCATGTTAGAGATCGTGGCATGGACAAGAAATATTTCGCTAAACATTAGGCGGCAATTACCGCCCACAGTCCACTAAAAAATATTTTGATGCCCTCGGTTTGAAAAAGATACCGACAATAAAGATACCCCAGACTGAATACGCTACCCTTATCCCCGAAAAAAACTACTTCAAAACTACCGCTCAGATAAGGAAGAAATGGCAAGATTGCGGGACTATGACACCGAGAAAGTGAGAGAAGCAGACGATAAGGAACTTGTTTTTCCTTATGACCGGCTTTAAATTCGGTGTAAGTTTGTAGATTTCGCAGTAGGTATCTGAAAAATAAATTAGCACAGCGTTTCCGTCAAGGCGGTATGTGTGCTTTAATTTGTATATGCTGTTAATAAAAAATCAACAGAAAAATTTTTGAACTAAACCGCTTGCGCGGTGGAAAAGCAACTGCTATAATATAAGAAATCCCCTATTTACAAGGAAAACTTTATTTTCCCCATAGGCGGTTCAGTTCAAACGAACTATCCAAAGCCCCTTGTAGTTTCTACGAGGGGCTTTGTTATTGTGGGGCTTCGGATAATTCGCTATTCATTAGCGTGTGCTTGACTTACCCGTCAAGCAACCAAGGCGTCCGATGGGCAAGCAGTAATCCGTTGGTTGCAACGGTTGATGCAAACGGCATTGTAAGAGCGGTTAGTGCGGGGCAGACGACTATAACCGTCATAACGGACGACGGCGATAAAACCGCAAGCTGTGTGGTTAATGTGCCTATTCCCGTTACAGGAGTTACACTTAACCAAAGCTCAAAGATAATGCCCATAACCTCAACGTTTCAGCTCTCAGCAACCGTTGCCCCCTCTAACGCCGGAGATAAGTCTCTTCGATGGGCGAGCAGTAATCCGAGCATTGCATCTGTGGATGCAAACGGTCTTGTAACTGCGAACGGCACAGGACAGGCTTTTATAACCGTTTATACAAACGACGGAAACTTTAACGCAAGCTGTACCGTTGAGGTATACCGTCCGGTCACCGGCATTTAGATTGACGGGGAAAGTTTAAAGCACTTGCCTATAAACACGACCTATCTCCTTAACGCGCAGATTCAGCCCGCGAACGCAACAAACACAGGACGTACATGGTCAAGCAGCGATGAGAGCATAGCTACGGTTGACGCAAACGGCGTTGTAACCGGAAAAGCTGTGGGACAGGCTGAAATAACCGTTACAACGGACGAGGGCGGGTTCAGAGCAAGCTGTACGATTGATGTCTATATCCCTGTGACAGGCGTTAAAATTACGGAAAATAAAAAGCGTCTTCCCATAGATACAACGCATAAGCTTACACCGGTTATACTCCCCGAAGATGCAACATATCAGGGTTTGAAATGGGAAAGCGATAACTTAAGCATAGCCTCCGTTGACGAGGACGGCGTTGTGACCGGAAACGCTATCGGACAAGCGGTTATAACCGTTAAAACCGAAGACGGCGGTTTCACAGCAAGCTGCACGGTTGATGTCTACCGTCCTGTGACAGGTGTTTCACTCTCAGAAGACGTAAAATACCTACCCATAGGTACAACACACGCCCTAGCCGCACAGATAGAACCATTTAACGCAACCAACCAAAAGCTCATATGGTCAAGCAACAACCCAACTATAGCCACGGTAGACCAAAATGGCACTGTAACCGGAGACAATGTAGGCCAAGCCGTCATAACCGTTACAACGGACGAGGGGGGCTACTTTGCAAGCTGTGTTGTGAACGTTTATAAGCCCGTTACAGGCATATCCTTAACGGAAACCTCAAAGGTAATCTACCCCGGAGTTATCGCCACGTTGACCGCCGTTATCGAACCCGAGGATGCTACATACAAAAATGTGATATGGTCAAGCAGTGACGAGAGCGTTGTAAAGGTTAACGAAAAGGGCTTTATAACAGGCGGTGACTTGGGAACCGCAACGATAACCGCAGAATCCGAGGACGGAGGATACACAGCGGAATGTATTGTTGACGTTATAACCCCGGTTGACGGCATATATATAACGGAACAGGTCAAATATATCCCACTTACAACAACCCATAAGCTTACAGCGGTCATAGTCCCCGACGACGCGGGAAATAAGAACATGCACTGGGAGAGCAACAACACATCCGTTGCCACCGTTGACAACGACGGCGTTGTAAGCGGACTAAGCGTTGGAAAGGCTACAATAAAGGTTACTTCGGATGACGGCTCATATTCCGCAACATCTACGGTCTACATTGTGAAGCTTGTTGAAGGCATATCCATAGACGAGGATAATCTACGCATATATCCCGGAGACAGCCTAAACCTCACCCCAAGAATCATCCCCACAGACGCAACAAACCCGCGCGTATACTGGCTAAGCTCGAACCCAAACGTCCTGACAGTAGACAACACAGGACGCATAACAGGCGTAAGCCCCGGAAATGCACGGATAACCTGCGTAGCCGTGGACAGCTCAACCGCCGGCACTTCATTTGAAGCCTACTGTAATGTGGAGGTCTTGACATATGTTGCGGGTCTGAACATCCGTGAAGCCCAGACCTTCCTCTATCCCGGGGAAACCGAAACCTTGCATGCATTCATCCTGCCCGACGACGCAACAAACAAGGAAATTGAATGGTCAAGCAGTGATGTTTCCGTTTTTGAGGTTTCCCAAAACGGTGAAATACTTGCGATAAGCCCGGGCAACGCAAAGGTGACAGTAAAAGCCAAGGACGGCTCAAAAGCCGAAGCAAGCGCAGATGTAACTGTTAATACGCCGGTAAGGGGTGTTATAATAGAGGGCGGCTCTGAAGGTAAGCTCAGCCTTTATCTTGGAGACATTCACAAGCTTAAGGCTACCATATCCCCTTCGGATGCAACAAACAAGCGCGTAAGCTGGAGCAGTAACAAACCCGGAACGGTCTATGTATCCCAAGACGGCACTATAACCGCAGTAAGCAAATGCGCTGCAACCATAACGGTTACAACGGAGCATGGCTCACATGTTGCAAGTATAGAAGTTACGGTTACAGACAGGCCTGTATCCGGGATTGAATTCACAGAACTTAAAAAGACTATGCTTGTAGGCGAACGCGATTTCTTAACCTACAAGATCATACCCGAAAACGCAACAGACAGAAAGATAGAATGGTCTTCAACCAACGAGCACGCAGTGTCCGTTAACCAAACGACAGGCGAGCTCACAGCAAAGTCTGTGGGAGAATCTGTCATAACAGCCAAGACATCAGGCGGCAGCTTTAGCTGCACAGTAACAGTTACAACAAAGCCCACATCCGTGACCCTAAGCCCGAAACGCTCATCCATATTCATAGGCGAAACAGTGAAGCTAACCGCAACCGTAGAACCCGCGGCTGACATTGCAAGTGAGCACAAACTCATCTGGAAAAGCGGGAACCCGGGCATAGCCACCGTTGACGAAAAAGGAGAGGTTAAAGCGCTTTCGCCCGGTATCGTTACTGTGATGGTTTCAACAGAAAACAGCCTTACAGATTATGCCGAGATTGAAGTCAAGAAAAGCCCTCTTAAGGCAACATCATTGACGCTTGTCCCCAACATAAAAACCTTGGATGTAGGCACAACCCAAACCTTCCGAGCCGTTTTAACCCCGCAGGCCGAAACACCAGAGGAGCTTGTCTTTTCAAGCAGCGGTGAGGCTGTAAGTCTAACCGCATCCGGTTCAGCCGCTGAGGTTACGGCTTTAGCCCCCGGAGACGCAACCATAAGCGTTCAAACCATAGACGGACGCCTACAAGCACAGGCGAGGGTTACCGTTAATCAAAAGCTTGTCCGAACAATAGACTTCCCGAAAATGGTTTTAATAGACAGCTCCGCGGAAAGCTATAAGACCATAAGCTTAGGCCAAAGCCTATCTCTTGATGTAAAGCTCATACCAAGCACAACCGGCGAAACCCCTTACGGAGTGTCGGACAACCCGGACGTCGTAAGCGTAAACGGCAACCAGACAACGGGCTTAAGCGTGGGCAAGGCCGACATAACCTACTACACCAAGGACGGCACAAACGCCGTGTGCCATGTAAAGGTAGTCGGCGAACCTGTGTCTGCATTGTTTGTAAACGGTTACAAGACATACAACGTAGAACTCAAGACGGGAAAAGAGCTAAGCCTCAGTATAACCTCAGCCCCTTCACAGAGTGGTGAACCCATATACTCAAAGAGCAAGGACATAAATACAGCAACGGTAAACGAGAACGTTATCAAGGCTGTGAGCGAGGGTGTGACAGAGATAGAATTCTACACCTCGTCCGGCATAAAGGCCATATGTAAGGTTAAGGTCGTGTCCGCAAACCCCATACCCATCTTCACCTCGACCATAGGAGGAGGTAAAATCTCACCGTCCGGAACGGTTGGGGTTGAAAGAGGAACGGACAAAACCTTTATCGTAACCCCGGATACAGATAACAAGATCCGAGCCGTTAAGGTAGACGGCAAGGAAGTAAGCCTGCCGTCTCAGACAATCTTCTCGCACACCTTTACAAACGTAACCGAACCGCACACCATAGAGGCTTTCTTTGAAGAAATCCCGCGTTACTATACGATAACCGCAAGACAAAACGGAAACGGTACCATAGGCGGAGAAGGTCAGAGCAGCCACCGAAAGGGCATGGCCATAGGCTATAGGATCACTCCAAACATGTACTATGAGATAGATTACCTTCTTATAGACGGAGCCTACACCCCGGTTCCCGCAGAAAACAGAAACGGCTATACCTACATCTTCTATAACCTTTCAAGAGACCATACTATAACCGCGGTTTTCGCAAGGAGCATATACGCA
>CAYPQA010000145.1:0-7867 GCA_964412725.1 uncultured Eubacteriales bacterium | reverse complement strand
TTTACTTAACCCTGTTAATATTGTTAAGTTTTTCTGATGAAACTAAATTTCCGTGACCCCTTTGTGCATTGCTTGCATTTTTGTAAAATAAGTTGTAAAATACTATTGTAAAATTCTAAGGCAAGTTATATATTTGGCAATATATACAAGAGAGGGGAACATATGAGATATATAGAGGAACTACGCGATAACGACAGGGTTATCGAGCATTTTTTGTGTAAGAGGAAACAAACGTTAAAGTCAAAGACAGGAAAAAATTATCTCTCCTTAAAACTGCAGGACAAGACAGGCATCATAGACGCTAAGGTTTGGGAGATTAACAACAGCATACAAAGCTTTGAAGAAAATGACTTTATAAAAGTTGATGGAACAGTATTGCTTTATCAAAATGAACTTCAACTCAAGGTTCAAAAAATAAGGCGTTCGCAGGAGGGCGAATACGACCCTAACGACTACATACCGTCTACAGACAAGGATGTAAATGTGCTTTACGATGAGATTGTGGGCTTCATTGATTCAATATCTCAAAAGCATATAAAAAAGCTTTTGCAAAACATACTTGTCGATAACAAAGAAATAGCTGACGCGTTCAAATCGCACTCGGCCGCTAAAAACCTCCATCATAATTTTAGAGGCGGACTTATAGAACACACAACCTCTGTTGTAAAGCTTTGTGATTTCTTGGCAAGACATTTCCCGAACGTGAACCGTGATATCCTTGTTGCAACAGGTATGCTTCACGACTTGGGAAAGATTTATGAATTATCCCCGTTCCCACAGAACGAGTACACCGACGAAGGGCAGTTAATAGGCCATATTGTTATGACAGCCGAGTTAATCGCCAACGAGGCCAAAAAAATAGACGGATTCCCGCCGGAACTTTTGCGCCTTATAAGGCACAGCATCCTTTCGCACCATGGCGAATATGAATACGGTTCTCCAAAACGCCCAAAGACAGTTGAAGCAATGCTACTACATGTAGCCGATGATACAGACGCAAAGTTCATTATGTTTAACGAGATGATAAACGAGGACAACACGTCTGGAAACTGGGTAGGCTATAATAAAATCCTAACACGCTATATTAGAAAGAGTAATTACAATGAATAACGAACCCGAAATTTCAGCAAGCGAAATAAATCGATATATCTATTGTAACCGCCAGTGGTATCTTGAACGCAAGTTTCGAAAACCCAAAGCAAGAAAAAAGCCCGAGGTCAAAAAGCCTCAGGCCAAACATCAAAATAAAAAGAAAGCCCGCGAAACGCCTATTGCGCGCGGGCTTAAATTTCATTCAAATTATATGCGCACCTTGCAGATAAAACGCACCGCTGCCAAGGTGCTTTTATTTTTGTTTTTTGCAGCAGCCGTCGGGCTATTCATATATTTAAGATTTATTAAATAAATTTGCAAAGTTTACTTGACATAAATTGCAAAGTAGGCTATACTCATTTTGCAAAGCAAGCTTTGCTTATTTTAATTTGCGAGGTGCGTTTATGAAAAATCCAAGAAAAAATATTCTATTCACAATTGCCATATCGTTATTTTCAGGCAAAATGCTATTTGATCGCTTATTTCCATCGCTTATTCCTATGAATTTAAGCGATTTCGTGTCCGGATTTTCAGTCGGACTGCTCTTTGTCTCTATTTTGTTCTCCATAATTCCATTTGGAATCTGTCAAGGGTTTCAGGAAACCAAAAAATCATTAATCGGATTAAACTAATATGAGCTATATATTTGGCAATAATTTCTGCGTGTTTAAAAACACGCTCAAATCTCTTGTTCGTTCAGAGCAGGAAACTTGCCTCTGCAAGTTTCCAATCACTCCAAGATATTTGGAAATTATATTGCCTCATATATAGAAAATGAGTCGGGAAAATGACGAAAAATAAGCTTACTGCGATAAAATAGAAGGACTGCTTTTCACAGTCCTTCTATACTGAATCTTACTTATTGTTCATCGCATATATACATTTCTTCGGCTTCTTCCAGTCCATCTTTCAGCATCTGTATAGCATTTTCTATTTCCCGTGAAGAGATATAAGATTTGCTAATCTCATCAATTGCATTTGACATGGTTTCAACTAATAAGGCATAGGCTTTCTGGTAATCCATATAGTTTCTCCTTCGCATGATTTTGACGTGGGGATTTAATTCCCCTTATATATGTTGATTATAAACCTCATAATATAAATATGCAATAGCAAATTTTTTTATGGGGGTCATTCGTATGATTCTATTTGATAACCTTTGGAAAACCATGCAGGATAGGGGCGTTTCGACATATACGCTTCGTGAGAAATACAACATAGATACACGTACAATACGACGATTGAAAGCAAACGAAAATATAACCACAAACACGTTGAATGCTCTTTGTAATATTTTGGATTGTAGTCTACAGGATATAGCAGAATACGTGAAAGATTGAAATTATCTTTTTAAGGAGGCAGTTGGATTGGTCATTAGCGTGTAGCAAGTATTTTGAAATTGCCTATTGAAGAAATTGCAGAGGTTGTTTAGACGTAAGAGTATATATATTCGGCAATAATTTCTGCGTGTTTAAAAACACGCTCAAATCTCTTGTTCGTTCAGAGCAGGAAACTTGCCTCTGCAAGTTTCCAATCACTCCAAGATATTTGGAAATTATATTGCCTCATATATAGTAAAATAATTTTAGAATTGGAGGTTTATATGGAATTAATTGAAAAACAAATTTCAACAAAAAGGATATACGACGGAAAGGTAGTGAGCCTTAGAGTTGATGAAGTTTTGTTGGAGAACGGCAATACAGCCGTTAGAGAGATTTGTGAGCATAAGGGGGCGGTTTGCGTTGTGCCAATGGACGATGATGGTACAGTCTATATGGTTCGCCAGTTCAGGTATGCTTTTGGCGAGGCTATGCTTGAAATTCCCGCCGGCAAGCTGGATTATGTTGATGAAGACAAGGAAGGTGCCGCAAGACGTGAGCTTGAGGAGGAGGTCGGACTTAGGGCTAACGAGATGATTTATCTTGGGGCTTTTCGTCCGTCTGTAGCTATTTTTACTGAAGTTATCCATATGTATCTCGCAAGAGGGCTTGAAAAAAGCACTCAACATCTTGATGAAGATGAATTCCTAAATGTCGAACGTTATCATATTTCAAAAGTTTTTGACATGATTATGAATGGAGAAATAACAGACGGGAAAACTATAGGGGCTATACTCAAGGCAGGCAGACTGCTGAATATATAATCTGAACATTTTAATGAAGGAGTGCTGTATGAAGAACAGAATTTTAGCTTTTGGATTGTCCGCAATTATGGCGTTTTCGGCAACCACAGCCGTTAGCGCAAACTGGTATGACAACTCAATGTCGTATGTAAGCGGGATTAATGCAGTTAACGAATTACTTGAACCCGGTATTGAAATGAATCTGGAACAGTTCGCGGAGCTGTATGTACGTGCTGCAACTTACGAGCATGGCGAGGATCCCATCTCTGTTATGGTTAGGAAAGGCCTTATAGCCGAAAATGAACGTTTTGCAAAAAATGCGCCGATTACACGTGATGAAGCTGTGAGGATAATTATGCGCAGCTTGGGTGTTGAAGGTAACGACTATCTCTTGAAAGCTCGCGAAATGGGCATTGTGCATGGTTACCCTGACGGTAGTGTTAGCTCAGAAAGGATTCTGACCTTTGCCGAGGCCAGCCAACTTGTCTATGGATACAGAAACTATGTAGAGAGTGAGCTTAATAACCAACCCGTAAATCTGTATTCTGCAGAGGAATTTTTCCAGCTCCCAGGCAGCATGGGTTACAGCATAACAAAGGACGGTAAATACCTTATCTTTGCGGCGCCATGGCAAGAACGCATTAATATTTTCAAGAAAGACCTTGAAAGCGGCGAGACAACTCAGGTGACAAAGATTACGGACAGAAATCTTGCAGGCTACTATGTAAAGGATAACACAATCCTCTATTTACGCGACTTTGGCGGAAATGAAAACTATCATATCTTTAGAGCGGACGAGAACGGCAATGAAGTAGACCTCACACCATTCGAGGATACTTTAGCAATGCCTCTGGACTTGCTTGACGAGGCAAAGGTAAAAGACGAGATTCTTATTCAGATGAATAAGGACAACAAGCAAGTATTCAGCGTATACCGTTTAAACGTTGTTACAGGCGATATACAAAAAGTCCTTGACAACACTGTAGGTTATACAGGCTATATAACAGACATTAAGGGCAATGTGCGCATAGCCTTAATATCAGACGGAACCAACGAAGGATACTTCTACAGAGACAGTGAGGAAGAGGAATTTCAACCGGTTGCGTTCTATGACTTTCGTGAGCAGGTTACCCCGATTATGTTCTGTGAGGACAACCAGACTGTTTATGCAATCTCAAATATCGGGCGCAACACAGCCGCTCTTGTAAAAATTGACCCAAAAACCGCGCAAGAGCTTGAAGTAGTTTTCCAACACGATACCGTTGATGTAGGTGGTATAAGGGGTGCTAAAAAGCCCGGAAGTATTGGAGCGGTAACCTACTACACCGACAAGTTGAACAAAGTTTTCCTAGATGAAGAACTTAAAGGCTTGTATGACGAATGTGAAACCATTATGGAAACTGATGATGAGATTACTGTAAGCAGTTTTTCAGAGGACTGGAGCAAGGTTCTGGTATTTTCATCAAGCGATGTGAACAGAGGAAGAACATTTATGTTTGACAGAAAGAGCCAAAAGCTTGAAAAGCTCACTGATGTAAATGTTGTAAACTCTGATGATATGGCAACCATGATACCCGTGTCCTACAAGTCGCGTGACGGCCTAACAATCCATGGCTATCTTACACTGCCCAAAAACATGAAGCCATATAATTTGCCGGTTATAGTAAATCCGCATGGCGGCCCTTGGGCAAGAGACACCTGGGGTTATAACACAGAGGTCCAATTCCTTGCAAACAGAGGCTATGCAGTCTTACAGATTAATTTCAGAGGCTCAATCGGTTATGGTAAGCAGTTCCTTGAAGCCGGATACAAGCAATGGGGACTTAATATGCAAAACGATATAACGGACGGCGTAGAGTGGCTTAAATCTATCGGCCTTGCAGACCCAAGGCGCATCGGCATATACGGCGGTTCATACGGCGGTTATGCAACGCTTGCAGGCATAGCGTTTACACCTGACCTTTATGCGGCTGCGGTTGACTACGTTGGTGTATCCAATCTGTTTACTTTCCTCAACACAATTCCTCCTTATTGGGAAAGTATGAGAGACCAGCTCTATGTAATGGTCGGAAACCCTGAAACGGATATGGAGCAATTCCAAGCAACATCTCCCGTATTCCATGCGGACAAAATCAAAACCCCTCTGTTTATCGCACAAGGTGCAAATGACCCAAGAGTAAACAAGGATGAGTCCGATCAAATGGTTAAGGCGCTTCAGGAAAAGGGCGTTGAGGTTGAATATATGGTCAAGGACAACGAAGGGCACGGTTTCTCGAACTTTGAGAACCAAATTGACTTCTATACCAAAATGGAAGAATTCTTCTCTATCTATTTAGGCGGCACAAAGTTTGAATAACACTCTCTAAAAACTCCTTTCAAAAGGGGCTTAGCAAAACGAAAATTTTGCTAAGCCCCTTTTTCATATTGACAAAGCTATTTAAGACACTTATATGGAAAATAATCATTGTAGCTCGGTAAAATTTACAGTATAATTTCTGCAACTTAAAATTTTGGAGGTTACTAGCTTTATGAGAAAGTATTACATTGATAATCTACGATGGTTAACGGTTTTATTGCTGTTTCCATATCACACGTTCATGATTTACAACACCTTCGGTGAGAGCTATTACATCAAGGGCGCAGACTTAACCGCAGCCAGCAGTTTTATAACTGCGCTTTGGCCATGGATGATGCCGTTTATGTTTGTTATAGCCGGTATAAGCACTGCATTTGCACTTGAAAAAAGGACAGTTAACCAATATATTAAAGAGCGTTTTACACGGTTATTTTTGCCTTTGTTTTTTGGAATTCTATTTATTATACCGTCTATCACATACTTTGCGGAAAGGTTTCATAACAGCTATACAGGAAACTATTTTGCACAATATATCCTGTTCTTTACAAAACCCACAGACCTAACCGGTTATCAAGGCGGATTTACTCCAGCGCATTTATGGTTTTTATTGTATCTCCTCGTTATTTCAATTATTTCTGTGCCTCTTATGATTTTGTGCAAAAAGAAAAATCTTAAGTTAAAAGCAGAAAAGTATCCGCTCCCTTTAATAATTCTATTGTTTTCATTTCCGCTTATTATGCGACCGGTGCTTAATATCGCCGGTAAAAGTATTGGCGAATATTTTGCTTTTTTCATTCTTGGTTATTTTGTATTATCGAATGAAGCTGTGCTTAAAAAAGTAGACGAAGGACGTCTGAAATTGACAGGGATTTTCATTGCAGGGATTATTTTTGTTGTCTCGCTTTTCATAATACGCCCCAATATCAATAGATTACTCTATGATGTTTTGGTTGCGCTTTACGCATGGTGCGGCATTCTTACATTGCTTGGTCTTGGCAGACACTATCTAAACTTCAGAAACAAAACAACCGATTTCTTCTCTCAATCCTCTTTTTCCGTCTACATCTTTCATCACTCATGGATAGTGGCAGTAGCCTTTTGTGTTGTAAAAATTACGCAAAACGCATCAATGCAAATTATCTTAATTCTACTTGGCAGTATCCCCCTAACCCTTTTAACCCATGAAGTCTTTAAAAGGTTTTGGCTAACGCGTAGGATGTTTGGGTTAAGATAAAAATTATGAAAGGATTGATAAATTATGAATGCAGATGTACAAGCTGCTATAAAAGCTCATTTCTCGAAAGATGCAAGGAGCATTACGCCGCTTACCGGAGGGTATTCTTTCAACACCTACTTGGTTGTGTTGCAAGATGGCCAGAAAATTGTTTTTCGTACCGCTCACGATTATGAAACAAGTGGTGGAAGAAAGATAATTATGTCTGATATATTTGAAAGAGAGAAATTTTTTTACGAAAATATAAATAACAAGATTGGTCACATTTGCCCTGAGGTTTATGTAATCGATGACACATTTAAACATTATGACAAGCCCTTTCAAATATCCCAATACATAGAGGGAACACCCCTAAACCTATGTTATAGCAGTTTTGGCGAACAAGAAAGGCGCAACATTGACATGAAAATAGGTGAAACTTGCGCAAAGATAAACAGCATTGAGATCGATTGTACGCACAACTATGTATCAGACAGAACGTCTTGGGAAGATTTCATTTCAACAAGAATTGTTGAACGTCTAACCCCGCTTAAGAACCAAGTCATTACCATACAAGAAATAGAGCAAATTCGAGAAAGAATATTGTCGCAAAGGGCTGACAATGATTTTAGGTTTTTACATTTGGATATGCGTCACATTAATATCATATACAACAATGGGGAAATCTTTGTTTTGGATGCAGAAAACTGCGAATTTGGTGATCCTCTCTTTGAGGTTGCCTCCGCAGACACCGGAGGAAGTTACAATAATGATTTTCTGATTGGGTACGAAAGCACAATAGGCAAACACTTAGATTTAGATAAATACCTTTATTTTTGTTATAAAATGGAACGGACAGCTTTGGTACTGGATTTATTCATGAATGAAATAAAGAGCGATAAGCAAACAATAGAGCACTACTTAGGCATTTTCAACCAGTTGAAAGCACAGCTACTTAACTAAACTTGGTTGTATTCTGAAATTATTGAGCCAATTAAAAACAAGCAAAAAAACAGTAGTTTATAAAAATCTATTGTATACCTAATGGTGAAAATAAAGATCATTATGTTATCAAAATGAAATT
>CAYPQA010000144.1:0-7896 GCA_964412725.1 uncultured Eubacteriales bacterium | reverse complement strand
AATCAAGTCTCAACCGATAAAAAGGAAGAACGTAAAAAAATCATGGGTGAACTTGGCACAGCGCTTGAGAATGATTTTGCAAAATCTTTTATAGGAAAGAAACTCTCTGTACTTTTTGAAAAATCTACCGGCTTGAATGAATTTGAGGGCCAGAGTGAAAACTACATAACTGTTAGGCAAAAATCCTATACAGATATATGCGGACAAATCCTACCCGTAACCGGTGAATATGTACAAAATGGCATTTTATTTTGAAAAATTACTTGATATTTTTCCATGAATAAGATAATATTAATAAAACAACCGGACTTTTGGAAGTCGATCGTCCAATCTATTTCAAGGAGTTGTAAATATGAACGGCAATTTTTCCGAAACACAAAAGTTAAACCTTATAGATAAAAATAAAAACGAACCTAAGAAGGTTCTTATGGCTGTCTATGACGCTCTTAAAGAGAAAGGTTATAACCCCGTTAACCAGATTGTGGGTTACATCCTTTCAGGTGACCCTACCTACATTACAAATCATAAAAACGCCAGGTCTATTATGAGCAAGGTTGAGCGCGATGAGCTTCTTGAAGAAATGGTTTGCTATTATCTTGAAGAAAATATGGAATCTTAATGAGAATATTAGGTCTTGACTACGGTGAAAAAACTGTCGGCGTGGCTGTTTCAGACCCGTTTTTTTTGTTTGCCCAGGGGTTGGAAACAATCAGGCGTCCGGATGAAAAAAGTATAAGGAAAACCATAAACCGTCTTTCTCAAATTATTGAAGAATTTGAGATTGACGAAATTGTACTGGGATATCCTAAAAATATGAATAATACAATCAGCCTGCGTTGCTTAAAGGTTGATGATTTCAAAAAACGCTTAGAAACTGTATTTGGACTTCCTGTTCAATTATTTGATGAACGGCTGAGTACAGTTGGCGCGCTTGCGTCCATTAAAGACGCTAAAAGTAACGCTGAAATTGATACTTTAGCCGCTGTATACATTTTGCAGGGCTATTTGGATATGAAAAATAAAGCAAAGGAGATTATAAAAATGGGTTCGTTCGATGATAACGACGAAGAAGATTTGCAGATTTTGACAACCTATGACGAGGAAGGCAACCCAATTGAAGTTATTGTTTTGGAATTTGCCACCTATAACGGTTCAAATTATCTGCTCGTAAGTGAAGCGGAAGAATATGAGGATAGCGATTCAGTCGAGGTCTTTGTGTTGAAAGAGGTGGCCGACGAAAACGGTACTTTGACCTACCAAGAAATTGAAGACGACGAAGAATTTGACGCTGTAAGCGCGCTTTTCGACATCAAGGAGGATTAAGTGATTTGGCATCCAAAAAAACTAAATTAAAAATCTTTTCCTTGGGCGGCTTACAAGAAATTGGAAAGAATATAACCGTTTTTGAGTGTGGTTCGGACATTGTCGTTGTTGATTGCGGTGTGGCGTTTCCTGAGGGGGACATGCCCGGTATAGATTTAGTTATTCCAGATTTTTCATACCTGCAAAAAAACAAGGATAAAATTCGAGGAGTCTTCCTCACACATGGTCATGAAGACCATATCGGTTCTATCCCTTATCTGCTTAGAGAGTTGGACGTGCCTATCTATGGCACAAAATTAACGCTTGGTCTTTTGAGCAATAAGCTTAAAGAACATAATCTTTTGAATAAGGCTAAGTGTATTGTTGTATCGGCCGGAGAGGTTGTATCGGCTGGGTCATTTGCAATTGAATTTATACGGACAACGCACAGTATCGCAGATTCTGTGGCTTTGGCTATCTTTACTCCGCTTGGAACAGTTATACATTCCGGTGATTTTAAAGTGGACTATACTCCTATTCATGGCGAAACTATAGACCTTCAGCGTTTTGCGGAATTGGGTAAGGATGGCGTTTTAGCCTTCCTTTGTGAGAGTACGAATGTTGAACAACGCGGTTATGCTATGTCAGAGAAGTCTGTAGGCGTTATTTTTGATGAAATATTCGGTGAAACAAAAAGCGGCCGTATTATGATTGCAACATTTTCTTCAAATATACACCGTATACAACAAATTGTTAATTCCGCAGTTAAGTATCAACGGAAGCTTGTTGTTGTTGGTCGCAGTATGGCAAACAACGTTAAAACAGCCTCTGAATTAGGTTATTTATTCATACCTGATAATGTTTACATTGATGTTTCAGAAATGAAGAACTACACAGACGAGCAGCTTGTTATAATTACAACAGGTAGCCAAGGCGAGACAATGGCTGCACTTTCGCGTATTGCATTGGCCGAGCACAAGCAGGTTGAGGTTAAGCCAAATGACAAGATTATTATAAGTGCTTCACCCATTCCGGGTAACGAAAAGACTATCTCTAAGGTTATTAATGACTTATTAAGACGCGGCGCAGAGGTTATATACGAAGGATTAAAAGAAATTCATGTATCTGGTCATGCTAAGCAAGAGGAAATAAAGCTCATGCACGCTCTTATAAAACCAACCTATCTTATACCCATACATGGCGAATACAAACATCTTAAGCACCACAAGGATTTAGCTGTTTCATTAGGCATGAAAAAAGAGAATGTTTTTGTTATGAATATAGGCGAGGTTCTTGAAATAACTAAAGACGGAGCTAAGATAAACGGTAGCGTTTCTTCGGGTGCGGTTTTGGTTGACGGATTAGGCGTAGGCGATGTCGGTAACATCGTTTTACGTGACCGTAAGCATCTGTCTCAAGACGGATTAATGATTGTTGTTGTTAGCATTGAACGTGAGTCCGGTTTAATTATTGCAGGTCCGGATATTATTTCACGCGGTTTTGTTTATGTTAGAGAGTCGGAAGATTTAATTGAAGAGGCTCGAAATGTTGTCAAAAATGCGCTTAATGATTGCCAGGAACAGAATATCAGCGAATGGTCATATATGAAAACCACGATTAAGGATACTTTGAAAAGTTTTCTTTGGCAAAAAACAAAACGCAGTCCTATGATATTGCCCGTTATAATGGAGGTATAAATGGACCAGGTAGAAAAGGCCACAGATGCACTCGTTTCAGCTATTGAAAACAGTGATTGTTATAAAATTTATATACAAAGTCGCCAACATATAATGCAAGATGCTGAGCTATCCTTAAAGCTTAAAATCTACCAGAACGAACTTCTTAAAACTCAAACCAAAGGTGATGCTCTTTCCTTTGAAGACGAAAAGCATATGGGTTCCCTTTATTTTGAACTCACATTATTTGAAGATTTTAGAAATTTTATTGAGTCCGAGAAAAAACTAATTGAGATGTTCTATAATATTCATGAGCGCATTAATGAATGTTGCGATGTTATGGAGATATGAAAAAACCCGACCAATGCTTAAGAGCAAGGGTCGGGTTTTTTATTTTTACTGTTTGCATAGCACGATCTATCAAGAAAAACACATTTTAAAATGCTATCCTTATATCAGGAGGTGAAGTTAGTGAGTACCGAAAATGCAGTATTTTTATCGCTTGAAATTATTGAGAGCAAAATTACCGAAAAGCTGACAGTGGAAAATATTGCGAGCAATGTCTATTTCTCAAAATACCATTATCAGCGTTTGTTCAGAGATATTGTGGGCGACAGCGTTATGGATTACGTGACCAAAAGGAAATTAACTCTTGCCGGCAGAGCACTTTTGGAAACCAATAGTTCTATTTTGGACATTGCGCTTCAATTTGGGTATAACTCTCACGAAGGTTTTACAAGAGCTTTCAAGGGATATATGGGCGTTACGCCAAAAGAATACCGTAAATACGTGCTTACTGCCATCTCTCAAAATAAAATTAAGGGGCGGTTTTTTATGACTTATTCAAAAAACACTGATGAGATTATAAGGGAGCTTAACGAATTTATAGCAAAAGCAAGGGAAACTGCGGAGCTTACTAAGAAGGGCACTATTTTAGAATACAACCCATTTTGGGATGTTATTTCAAGAAATACAAATTCGTTTACTGATAGACTTCAAAAAACCTTGGAACGCATAACGGACATTTCTCAGCATCCAGACGCAATTACGAATCGCTTTGCAATTATTAAAATTATTGAGGACGTCTCATTTGAAAGTAATTTGCTTGCTTTTAACGTAAACCTCGTAGTTTCAAGAGGAAAACCAGAGCATATTGAACTCCAAAAGCCTTTGTGTGAACAGTTTACCAAGCTTGCGTTTGCGGCTACAATAAAAACAAATAAAATTACAGCGCTTTTCAATGAACTTTCAGGATTAATATTTGAGGATATGCATAAAAATGCTGAACTCAAAATAAAAACTCTTGTTAGCAAAACTAAAGCTGTTGCAGACAGCATACAAGGCTATTCGTATATAAAGCAGGAGGTTATTTCTGTTGCTGACGGGCTTTCAAGCCTGCCAACAGAAAGCTTGACTGTTAACGCACTTGAAGATTTTTTATTCAGAATAAATATTTTATCCTTTGCTGCTGATATTGATGTTTGCCGTATGCCTACGGATAAGCCATTATTCGATAGTTTCAGTGATTTAAAAGACTGTTTTTGGGAAACGATAGAGTTCTGGAGAACGCTTGTCAAGCCGGAGTTAAAGGATGGTTTAGATATTACGACAAAGAAGAATCTTGGAGACATTTCATTTCAGGGAAACATTTTGCTTTTTTATACCCGAGGCGAGGTGTCCGATGAAAAGTTGGGGCGTTTCTTAAGTGATGAACAAAAGAATGCTTTTCTGAATATTTGCAATAAAATAAATGATTTCATTGCATTTGCGCAAAAATCCAATGATAAATCCGCATACAAGACAATCGCAGATATGCTTTCAGAAATTATTTCAGATTTGTCCTTTGAAGCTCACAAACTCGGCGAAAAGAGCGGCGCTGTAAGATTTATTATGAAAGAATTTAACTTTTTGCAACAAAGGGTTTTGAGCTGTGATATAAAAGAATAACAAATAATAAAAAAGGCTGAAGCAAATTTATAAATTTGCTTCAGCCTTTTTTATTTAGTTTTTAATATTATTTGAATAACCGCATTTATTAGGTAGTAATAATATACAATTTATTTTGTTATTCATATAAATATCTGTTGACTGTTAATAGAGGTAATGTTAAAATATTCTAATATATACGTTCTGGATATAGTTGCAGAAACGATAAAAAAAAGGAGGCTTTATATGGATTCTAAAGAAATTAGTTACAAGAAGAAAGGTAAGTTAGCTACAAAAATAACCATATTTATTACCATTGGTCTTTTTGTCGCATTTTCAACACTGGCTATCTTTATTTCATTGCGCATAAGTAAACTGCTTACGCATAACCAAGAAAGCGAACTTGTTCTCTTGGCTGAAAAAAATGCGGAACTGGCAAAAAGTGTGCTTGAAAAAATAATAGACAAGCAACTTGTCCTAATGGAATCTATAAGAAGTTTGGAAGATATACCTTCCGGGCTACAGTTGCCTGTTATAACTGACCTTATGCAGAGGGTTAAAAACAATGACAGCGAATTTATAAGCCTATATTTGATTCTTGGAAAAGGTGAGACGATAGCACAAAATGTATTGCAAAATGGTCTTACTATAGATGTTTCAGGTTCAAATATAAATACATATGAAACCCCTTCTCAGCTTCTAAGTGAACCAGTCATAATTAATGTAATGTCGAGCGGTAATATGTCTGTTTTGGATCCTTATAAAAAGGTAATAGACGGCAAGGAGTACTTAGTTATTTCTTTACTACAACCGTTTAAGGATGGAAATGGCAGAACTATTGGTGTTGTCGGAACGGATATTGACACAAGGCTATTAAGCAATCTTGAATATGAGCATGGAGACTATGAGAGCTTTTCAAATTTAATAATTTGTGGCCACGAAACAATAATTGTGAACACGATTGACTATTCAACTGTAGGTAAGCCATTTGCGGAGGGTGCAAAGAGTGCTAATCCTGAAAAACTGCTTGAGGCTGCAAGAAATGCGCAAAGCGTAAAAATAATCGACACCTTTAAAGATGGTACAAAATATCATCGTTCTGCCGTACCTTTTTATGTAGGCACATCAAAGACGGTTTGGCTAAGTGTAACAAGTATTAGTCAAACTGAGTTTATGGCTCCGGTAGTTAATACTGTTTTATTGATGACAGGCATTATTATTCTTTTCATGTTAATCCTTGCCTTCTTCTTCTTTGTTTTAATAAACAAGTCATTTAAAGGTATAGGACGCTTAGAGAAGGCGGCCATTGAGATTTCCAAAGGTAACTTTAATGTAAACCTCTCTGTAAACAGTAATGATGAGGTAGGCAGACTTTCAGAGGCTTTCATAAACATGAAGGATACAATTCAATCGCTTTTGCATGAGATAAACAGAGTTTCACATCATTTAGATGAAGGCATACTTGACGATATGATTAACAATAGAATTTTTACAGGCGATTATCTAGCCGTTGCTAACTCTATGAATTCCATGGTTCAAAATCTTATTGGGGAAACATTACACATTCTTGAAACCTTTGGAGAAATAGGCAAAGGAAACTTTGAAGCCAAGCTTAAGCAATTTAAAAACCATAAGAGCCTTGCAAATCAAAAGTTTGACAGCCTTATGAAAAGCATAAGCTCTGTGAATAAGGATATTTCTGCGATTATTGAGCAAGCAAGCCAAGGAAAGCTTGACGAACGTATTAAACCGGACTTGTATGAAGGTGATTGGAGAAAGCTTGTTGTGGATTTAAACGAGCTGCTTGATTCTATAAGCGCACCTATTGATGAAGTAAACCAAGCTCTCAATAAAATGTCCAAGGGCGAATTCAATGGAATAACTATAAACAATACCTATAGAGGTAGTTTCGGGGAGATGATGAACTCTCTCGACACAATGGCATCGACTACAACATCTTACATTAACGAGATTACAGAGATTTTAGCTCTTATTGCAGACAGACAGCTTACAAGAACGATAACAAGAGATTATATAGGGCAATACGGTTCAATAAAGGATTCCATAAATCTTATAAATAAAACCCTAAGACAAACGATTTCTGAAATAAAATCGGCTTCAAAGCTTGTAAAGGGCGGTTCCTCTATAATAGCTCAAACATCATCAAGCTTGGCGGGTAATGTTGCAAGTGAAGTGTCTTCGATACAAGAGCTAAATGAAATGGTAACCTTAGCCAATGAAATAACAGGTGTTAATTCAAAATTAGCTCAAAGTGCGGACGAGTTTTCAAAGAAATCCATGGCAAGCACACATTACGGTAACGAGGAAATGCATAAATGCTTAAAGTCGATGAACGACATCAGTGAAGCGGCCAGAAATATATCAAAAATTATTAAAACCATTGACGACATTGCATTCCAAACTAACATTCTTGCACTTAACGCGGCAATAGAAGCGGCAAGGGCAGGCGCACATGGTAAGGGTTTTGCCGTTGTCGCAAACGAAGTTGGCGTTTTGGCAAGCAAAAGCTCGGATGCCGTACGCGAGACATCACTTCTTATAGAAAGCTCAATGTCCAGCGTTAATGAGGGTACAAAGATTGTGCAATCCATGGCACAGGCATTAAAAAACATTATCACAGACAGCAATGCTGTTTCCGAAACCATAATCAAAATTCATTCAAAAACCTCCGAGCAAGTTGAAACCATAAACAAAATTCGAGACAATATTGAAAGGATATCAGACAACGTATCCGGAAATTCCTCAATATCCCAAGAAAGCGCAGCAACAGCTCAAGAGTTAAGCAGCCAAGTCGTGCTTATGGATGAGATGATTTCACAATTTAGGCTTTAGGAAGAGAAAGTGGGGCTGTATCAAAATTCGTATTTTGATACAGCCCCATTTTTATTTTTTATAAAGATGTGTGGTAATATACTAATTAACGTGAGTTCGACAGTGATGAATGCGAAAAATCAGGCAAAAAGACAAAAAA
>CAYPQA010000143.1:0-7922 GCA_964412725.1 uncultured Eubacteriales bacterium | reverse complement strand
CAGATTATAGGAGGATTTTTATATTTTTATTTATTTTTTTGTCGAACTCACGTTAGTAAGGACGAAATGGAGGAAACTATGTCTAAATTATTTATGGAGGTTATTAACTTAAGCCTCACAGCTAGCGCAATGATTTTACTCGTTTTAGCAGCGCGTGTACCGCTTAAGAGAGCACCGAAGGTTTTTTCGTACTTGCTTTGGGGATTTGTGCTGTTTCGGCTTGTAAGTCCGTTTTATATCAGACTTGCAGGCAGTCCGTTTGCGAATATGAGCTTAGAGACAAGCGCTCTATTATCAGGGCGAACGATGATGTTTGACTTAGGGCTTTTAAAAGTTGCAATTTCCGGCGTGAAAAAGCTACGGGTTGATGGATTAAAGCCTGTTTTAACGATTGTTTGGTTTATGGGTACTGGATTAATGCTCGCTTATGGCATTGTTTCTCATACATTACTTAAGCTTAAGTGTAGAGATGCCATGCCGCTTAGCGATAACGTATTCCTGTGTAAGGGAATTTCGTCGGCGTTTGTATTCGGATTTTCTCCGAAGATTTACTTACCCGAAACTACTCCTGAGAATGAACGCTCATACATAATCCTTCATGAGCGTATGCACATAAAACGCTATGACCACATTGTGAAGTTTATTGCATATCTTATTCTCTGCGTACACTGGTTTAATCCTATGGTTTGGATGATGTTCTCGCTTATGAACAAGGATATGGAAATGTCCTGTGATGAAGCCGTAATAAGTCGCATGAATGGCGTAAAAAAGGACTATACTACTTCACTTCTATCACTTTCGGACAATGAACGTTTCTTACCGTTGCCGATATCTTTTGGAGAGTCAGACATACTTAGCCGCATACGCAATATAATGCGATACAAGCGCCCCGCTAGGTGGGTTATAACAACATCCCTAATTTTTGTTCTTATTATGTCATCAATTATGTTAACGGGGGCACCAACTATATCTGGATTAAAGCTTGCTTATGCTGACGATTTTGTTGCAGGCTACACCTCAGAATACAACACTATGGATTTTCGCGTTAATTTTATAACTTGCGACGCCAAAGAAACCGGCTATGAATTAACATTTCATATAACTGCTGAGAAAGATGATATGTGTGCATTGTTTTCACCTCCAAACGGCGATGCTTATGTAGAAATTGTCGAAAATGGACTTAAAAAAGGTGATAATATACTGAATTTCTTCATCACAAATGAAAAGATTGAAAAAATTGAAAAAAGTAAGTTGAGAGGTGGTAACTCACTTACATTTCAAATGTTGCCTCTGGATGAATCCACGTATGACTGGGCGTTTTTCAGTTTGGATGTTTCATTAAAGCCCGGTGATAAATTGATTTATAGCGAAACGGCAGCCCTTGGTTATCAATTGGAGCAATTAAAGTATAAGGCACCACTTGAGCCGTTCGCCGATGTTCGTAATTTGCCCGGTTTGTCTGGAGATCTCGGCGAAATTAAGCGAATAACAAAGGATTTATTGATTAGTCTTATTTATAATCAAGATACTATTTTTCCAGAAGAATCAGAGATGCCTGAGGACGTAGCGCCGGAAGAACTCATGGAGCTTGGCAAAAACCCTGGTCTGGGTATTAGAGCAATCCATGAGAGTGGTGTAACAGGTAAAGGTGTGCGCGTGGCAATCATAGACCAGCCAATGTTCGGAGATCATCCCGAAATCGCCGAGAAGATTGAAGCGTATGTGAACTTTCCGGACTCTGATGAATCAAGCATGCACGGCCCGGCTGTTGCAAGCTTGTTGGTTGGCGAATCAATAGGTACAGCACCAGGGGCTATACTTTATTTTGCAGGCTCTTCTAGCTGGCCGGCTGACGCCACATACTATGCTCAGTCATTGGATTGGATTATGGAACAAAATGAGAATCTGCCAGAGGGAGATAAAATTCGGGTTGTATCGGTGTCTGCGGCTCCTTCCGGACAAGGCTCACCGTTTATTAACAATCATCTCTGGGATGAGAGCGTAAAAAAAGCTCGCGAATCAGGACTAATCGTACTTGATTGTACGCGGGACAACGGTATAATTTATCCAGGATATTTAGACATATTTGATCCGGACAATATAGAATCTTTTGCAGCCGGATTTCCTTCAATTGATCAAATTCAAATGGATAAAATGGATAGCAAGCATTTGATAGTTCCTTCATCACGTCGTACAACCATCGAAACCTATAAGAAAGGCGAATTTTCATACACATATTATGGCCAGGGCGGTTTGAGTTGGAGCATACCTTATGCAGCTGGTGTACTGGCTCTTGGTTTTGAGTTGCATCCGGAGTTTTCCGGAGATGAAATGTTAGAAATACTTTTTGAGACAGCTTACGAACGTGACGGTTTAAAATATATAAACCCAACCGCATTTATCAAAACTTTGAAAGCAAAATAAGTTAACAATTAAAAGGGCTACAGCTTCCGCTGTAGCCCTTTTTTGTAAAGATATCAAATTCTTGTTTTTTTACGCTTATTTCGGCACGTTCACAAATCCGTTGGGATTGTAGATGGCTGTCTTTGTAGCTGTGTCAAACTCAACAGGTACACCGAACGCATTACCCAAAGCTCTGAAAGGAAGGTAGATTCTGTCATCCTTGATTTCAGCCTTAACGGGCAGACCTTCAGGGCTAACCATTGGGAGGCTTACGCCGTTTATGGTCATCGTGTCGGAGTTCTTTTGGAATTGAACAACCTTTGAAGCCGTCAAGATTGTAACTGTCTCGTTCTTTTCATCCCAAACAATCTGGTCGTCCTTAAGTCCGAAGGCATGAGCCAACATTCTGAACGGTACCATTGTGGAATTGCTTGCGCTTGAAATATACGCTGAGGTTGTATAAGCCTCGCCTGTAGGCGATGTTTCGTGCTTGACACCGGCCTTGGTGTAGTAACTTCCACCTGTTGTTGAAATTTCAACTCTGTCTGTGAGAAGTCCGGCTTCAAGGTCGAGCTTGTCGTTTGCAGGATAAGCTATTGTGAGATACTTGTTAGGAGACTTAACACCCATTACGGTGAATTTGTCGCCAACACGGTCAATCTTGTCCTCATCCCAGTTAGCCGCTACTGCACTGCCGCCTACATAGATGTCATAGCCCTTTGTAGATTCTGGTACGGAACGGTTAATCTTCACGTTTACATCAGTAAAGGTGATTGTTGAAGGCTTGGTAGACGCTCTTGTTACCTCGAAGCTTATCTTACCGCCTGCTATCTTTGGTGTTGTAATTGCGATGTCACCGTCGGTTACAACGCTGCTTGCTACGTTAGCAAATGCTACGTCGTTGTAAATTCTATCGGAAACTTCGATGGTTACAGTCTTACCGGCTTGCAAGTAGCCTGCGCCGTTCTCTTTGATGGTTATATCCTTTGTCTTTTGCTCTTGGTAACCAATCTTGGATTCTGTCACGTCTGCAGTTACTGTTACGGCAGGTACAGCCTTTGCTATAACAGCAGAGGATCTATCCTGTTGGATTACGCCTGTTCCTGTCAATGAAAGCTTAATATCGCCCTCATAGTCGGCTGCAACGCTTAACCATGAATCAATATAGAAGATGGCTGTCTTGTAGTCTTGTACGAAGATATTGTTGATGATAATTTTGTCAGATGTTACTCTGATGTTTTGTGAATAGTTAAGTGGGTCGTTGTTCGGGAACAAGTCTGTCTTGAAGTATCTTCTTGATTCTTCCGCTACGTTAAAGGTTATATTTGTCTTTTCTAACTTATCTTCAGGTGCTTCAAATCTTACCTTACGGAACTTAGCCGCGTTCGGATATTTTTCATCCGTTTCGAGAACCAATTCTGTAGTTCTTCCGCTCCACCAAGCGTTTACGGCGGTTTCCTCAAAGGTTACTCTTGCAGCCTTATGAGAATTTGTTTCGTTCATGTTGCCTGTAGCGCTGTAACGTCCGCTTATAAGTGGTGTTGTTACGGAAGGTGCAGTAAACTTGATGCCTCTTTGAACTCTTTCACCGATGCTGAATGTGCCTGTTGTTATACCGGCATCACCATTTGTGATTGTAAGGTTGATTGTACCTGTTTCAGGTGCATTTTCGTTTGGTACTAACTTAAGACCTGTTATATAGAGCTTACCTGGGATGGATGTTGCTCTCATAAGGTTCTTGAAGTCAACTCTTATCTTTGTTGGGTCAAACTGGCCAGCCCAGATGTCGTATGCATAACCGATAGAGTAGTCTGTTAAGAGAGTGGATTGTCCTGAGGTTGTTGAAGATGCTGTGTTGTACAAACCTCTACCCATTGCTACGCCTGTCGGTGTTTGATAGTACATTGGAGGTACAGATGACCATGGTGTGTTGTAATATGAGTTGTACCAGTAGTTGTTTGTGCCGTAGGCTGAAGTAAACCTATCGTTTGTTGAGATAATACCATACCAAGCAATCTTCGTGTCAAGCGGAATTGTTGTTGTTCCGATGACCGTATAGGTTGGTGTGCCTGTTACCGGTGTTATCGGGTTGTAACCGAATATTGAAGCGCCTCTTAATGAAGCATTGTTGTTTGGAACGGTTGCAGATGGTGTTCCGGTTCTTGTATCCCAGCTCAAACCGCCGCCTACAGAGATTCTTACAACAGGTTGGTCCTTGGTGTAGGCTGTGTTGTTCTCTGTTGTTTCAACATTTCCAGCTACATCATTGAAGTTGTTTACAAATCTGTAACCTTCCGGTGCACTTATTGTAAACCAACCGCTGTTCTTGATTGAACCGATTCTTAACTCGTCTATAGTTATTCTGTCGATTCTGAACTCATCGGCTGTTTTGGTTGTTGTTGCAGAAGTGCTTGTTGCTGTACCGGCTACGTTCGTTATGAAGTAGGTTCCGGATGTTACATTAGAGATATAGCTTACAACGGTTGCAGTTACATCCTTGGCCGTGTCTGTAACCTTAACAACCATAGGTATTCTTAACTCGCAGGTTAAGTTACCTGAGCTTGGGTTTGAAATACCTGTAATGGTAACTGTAGCAGTCTTCTTGTCGATGTTTGAAACTTCCATTCTGTAAGGAACTTCTACAACGGCTGTGTTGCCTACGGAATTTCTGGCAAGATAAGCACCGTTTCTTCTGAAGTCCTCTTCAGCTGTAAGCTCACCAATGGCTGTATCCAATGCTGTAATGTTGTTAATATGGGTCATTATGACTGACCAGTCTGGAGTAGCCTTAGCAACCTCAGTTTGAAGTCCTGTAAACTCTGCCTGTGGTAACATTGCCACAAATGCATCAGCAAGCTCGGCCTCTGTCATAGACGCTGCACGTGTGCTTGCAGACCTTTGTGATGCGTTTGGTACACTTAACGTTGCAATGCTTGAAGGAGTTGTTATACCAGCCCAGTTCGCACCTGTGGCTTCCGTATGGATAGCGTTAAGAGATGCAACAAGGGCAGTATTGTTTGCAGGGCTTGCTTCACTTGCGGCTGCCAAGAACTTTGTCGAGATATTTTCGATGGCCTTCTTGTAAGTTCCGATAGTTGATTCCGGTCTGTACTCGCTTGTTGTTACATCCAGATATCTTACCTCGTCTTTAAGAGAAGACATAGCCTCAATAATCTTTTGAGAAACGCTTGCATTTGTACCGAGCACTGCTCTTGGAGAGATACCGGTGCCTGCAATATCTGTAGGATATGGTTTACCAAAGCCCGGTGTTATTACAGAGGGATTGGCAATGCCGTTATCTAAAATCAAATCGTATGGCGCAAGACGCTTGCCATTCGCTTTCATACCTCTCAAGTACGTACCCATAAACATACCGCCTCCGTTAGCGGCTGAATCCCAGGTACCTTTTTTCTTATCATAGGTTGATGAAACAACATTGCTTGACGAGTCCTTAATATCTGCGAAGTTCCACTCCGCGTTTGCCAAGGTAACTGTAAACTGTGCGCCCTGCACAAAGCCCGTGGTTGAGTCGGCCGTCAAAACCAGGTCTGTGCCGTTGGCGTATACAGAGCCGTTGTAAGGCAATTCAAGCTGGTAGATACCGCTTGGATTTTGTATACTCGAATCAGGCAATGTAAGTCCGCTGTTTGCCAAGGTGAAGAAGGACCTTGAAGGCAACGTCCTGTCCAATGCCGTTGACGGTGCGCTTGCAGAACCGGGCTGTGTCATCCAGCCGTATTCCATTAAGGTCACTCCGGAATTTGACACATACAGGCTGTTCAGCCTGTTTATTGTGCCGGCGAAGAGTGATGTCGGCATAGACGAAGCTGAAATTGCTGCTGCCAACAATAAAGCGATTTTTTTCTTCATTTCTTTTTTTCCTCCTTTAAGTTTTTGCGTAACGTAAAAAACAAGAATTTTGTAAATTTAAGGCACTCGTGCGCCTCTGTTTGATATTATTTGAAATTTATGTCGTTTTATTCATTCAATTTTATTTCGTTGCATTTTTTTTGGTCGCATGCTATAATGCCCAAAAACCTTTAAAATTTATATAGAAAGGCAGTGAATTTGTTGCATAAGATTGTCGTGGACAGCGGTTGCGATTTAACCGACGATTTTAAAAACAAAAACGGTATCAATCTTGAAAGCGTTCCACTTAGCCTACAGCTTGGTCAAGACGTCTATGTTGATACCCCCGATTTGAACACGGAGGACTATTTAAAGGCTATGGAGGCTTATCCTGAGCTTGCCAAAAGCGCAGCCCCTTCACCCGAGCTTTTTATGGAAAAGTTTAAAGGCGATGAGAGCGTTTTTGCGGTTACAATCTCATCCTTATTAAGTGGTTCGTTTTCAAGTGCTATGCTTGCAAAGGATATGTATTTGGAGAAAATTGGGCAAAAATTCATTCATGTGTTTGACAGCTTAAGCGCAGGCTCGGGAGAGACTGTCGTTGCGCTTAAGATAAACGAGCTTATAAGCAAAAAACTGCCTGAAACGGATATCGTTGACCAAGTGAACAAATTTATCGAGCAGATGAAAACCTACTTTATATTAGAAAAGTTTGATACGCTTATTAAATCCGGGCGTATGAACCCATATGTGGCTAAGTTGGCCTCCATGCTTAACATAAGGCCCATATGTGCTGGTATAAAGGGGAAAATTGAGCTGGTTGACAAGGCGCGCGGACAAAAAAAGGCCTTCTCCAAGCTTATTGACATAATCTGCAAGGAAACCGACGACCATGCATCGCGTATTCTTGGCATAACTCATGTCAAATGCTTAGAAAAAGCCTTAGAATTTAAGGATGAAATTCTTAGCCGCGTTAAGTTCAAGGATGTTGTTATCGTCGATGCAACCGGTCTTTGCTGCACCTATGCAAACCGCGGCGGGATTATTGTTTGCTATTAAGATTTTTTTGGGTTTAGCCCTGCAATTTATGTAAAAATAACGAGGACGGCGATTATTCTTCACAATCGCCGTCCTCGTTTTCTTTTGTGTTCTTACTGTTACTTGACGAACAGATGTTGTCAAGACATTTTAAGAGAGGAATTTATATAATGATTGTTTATACTCCACTGTGGGAAACTATGAAAAAGAATGGATTTACAACATACACATTACGTATAAAACACAGTATTAGCGGCAGTACGATTCAACGTTTAAAGCAAAATCAGCCTTTATCTACGACTACCTTAAATGACTTGTGTAAGCTTTTAAAATGTTCTCTGTCCGAAATTGCGGAATATATTGAAGATTAACGCAAAATGGTAAAGTCAAAAAAACACCCCGGACAACAAGTGTTTGACACTCGCTGTCTGGGGTGTTTTTTGACTTTACTTATAATTTTATACCTAAACTTGCAAAAGAACTGCTAACATTAATGCAGCGGCTTGAAAATAAAGATCCATGGAATCACCTCCAAAATATGCTCCTTAACGCATTAAAATCGCACTAGCTTCGAGCATTTGCAAACTTGTAGAGGCAAGTTTGCGCCCTTTCGCGAAGAAAGAAGTGCAGAT
>CAYPQA010000142.1:0-7949 GCA_964412725.1 uncultured Eubacteriales bacterium | reverse complement strand
GGTATAGATTTTTTATCGTCTTTGGAAACATTGATTATAACAGGAACAGCAAGCTTTAGTGAAATTACACCGCCCTTGAGCCACCAGGCAATTCCGAACAAATCTGTATTGAAGATAATAAACGGCATAAGAAAATAAAAGATAAAAGCAGATGAAATTGAATATTTGTTAAGCTTCATTTTAACCATTGGTAAAACGTCAATTGTCCCTGCCACAATGCCGATTAGTGCGGTTAGTAAAAACTCTCTCATATTGTTTTTTCCTCCATAAATATTGTATTGCAAGCCTTGCATAAAACTTTATATTGATAACTTTTCAAGTTTTTATAAAGAATTGTAAACAGAGGTGATTGGTCGGACGGACAGCATAAACGATTTTTTATAGTTATCAGCTTATTAGCTCCCGCACTTGCAGAACTGTCATCTTCAAATTCTATGTGCATACCACCGCAACCGCCGCATTTGCATTTATAAGATAGCTTAAAACTGTCGTAAGTAACATAGCAAAGATAGCCGATTGTTTTATTGCAGCTTTCGCAGTAAATCCAACCCCCGTATCCGCTTGCAAGCCTTGTGTTTGCTAGTTCTTTTGTTTTAGGTATTCTTGACATATTCCTCCACCTCAGGCTTCTGCTTTAATAACGCTCATATTTTTGGAGTCAAGCAGTTGTTCGAGAAATTTCTTTACTACCATTGGAGAACGATATTGGGGCAGATTTGAAAAGATAAGTGACAACTCGTCTATTTCCTCCATAGCCTGTGTAAAGCCAAGTGCTACTTTGTCATCGAGCTTTTCTAAGTTGCTGTATTCCAAGTTATTGGGGTTTAATCGGTGGCTTTTGATTGCATATCCCACACGCTTTTTGCAATTGCAGCTTCCTTTTTCGGACAAACCACAATAATTGTTTAAAAACTCTCCAACCTTTTTGCGTATGCGTGAAAGCCTCTGACGATAGGCTTCGGGTGTAATGTCGAGTATTTCTCCGCAAATCTTGCTATCAGCCTTAAGCATAACACCCAAAACGTAGATGCAACGGCTTTCAGGATCAAGGCATTGCAACATTACATTAGTGCATGATAGCTTTAATTCCTGAGCTAAAATGTTCTCCTCGATTCTTTGCAATAGGTCATCAGTGTTAGGGATAAAACCGGCTTTAATGTCTTCTGCGTAAAACTCAAAGCTAAGAGGCCGCTTTGCAAACATAGATTTTTTACAGTTTATTAAGTAGTTGGTAGCAATGCGATAAACCCAAGTGGAAAAGGCACTCTCCTTGCGAAAGGTAGATAGCTGCGTAATGATTTTTATGATGATTTCCTGTGCTGCGTCCTCTGCATCATGAGGGCTTCCGAGCATACGAAGAGATAGGTTGTAAATCATATCCTCTACGCTAATAATAAGGCTTTGGAGCGCTTGCCTGTCACCACTTACAGCTTTATCCACTAATTCAAAGTTTTCATTGTTCATAAAATCTTCTCCTTTGTTTTTACTTTACCTTATTAGACAGTCGTGCAGGATAGGTTGTGACAGGAATATACTCATTTTCTACCCATATATAGCTGAAAGATATAATCCATTCTATGACAATTACCATGTCTTAATATCGTTTCCCTTATTCCTTCATAAAGATTCTCTCTATTGCTCTCCGGCAGGTTTATATGGTCAGACATTGTATCAAGTAAAACAATATATTCGTCTGCGGTAAATGTTTTTGCGCCATCATAAAACTTCATAGAAATATCTTTAAACCCATAATCTTTTAAGTCCTCAAACCTATAGGAGATGTAGATTTCAGAAGGCTTAAAAAAGTCTTGTTTTGACTTTTTTACCGGTCTTGTACTCGATGTGTAATAGCTATAATAATACTTTTCATAAATATCTTGAATTTCTTCATAAATTTTTTCGCCGTCAGCCGGGACAGCATTATATCTAAATAGGGCAATTGCTCCACCATCTTTTAACAAACGAAAAGCTTTTGGACACCCGATTTCTGCATCTACCCAATGAAATGCACTTGCTGCGTATATTAAATCATAATGGTTTTCTTCCAATAAAGCATCTTCAAAAGATGATACAACAACATTAAAGTTTTTATATTCTTTGAATCTGTTAGATATAAAATTCGCCATATTAGCTCCTAATTCAATGGCAGTTACATCATACCCTGCATTAAGGAACGGGGCAGTGGCCTTTCCTGTTCCAGCTCCTATTTCAATAGCCTCTTTTACATTTTTAGAATTAGCAAACTCAAGAACATCATGAAAAAGCTCTGCGGGATATTCGGGTCGTATAATATCGTAACTATCAACAATATCATCAAAAACTATCCTTTTATTTCGCTCCCAACCTGTTTGATTACTCATTTCCTTCCTCCATTTCAATTATATATTTTTTTAAGCAGTATAGTAATTAAAAACGATTTTGTAATAAATTAAGGCATTGGGGGATGTATAATAATTCCCACTCTATCTATATGTTCCTTTATGTCAGTATTTTGGATAAGGTCATATGCAATAACATCAAATTTATAAGGCATAGGTAGTTGTTCTAAATCATTGCGTATACTTTCTGTAAGCATAAGACTTAAATCACCGAATAAGGCTAAGTCTATATCCGAATTATGCCTGTAATTTCCTTTTGCCCTCGAACCAAAAATAACCGCCTTATTAATTTCAGAATTGTTACGCAAAATATCTCTTATAAGTTCAATATATTCATTGCTTAGGCCAATGTCTTTCATGCGCCAATCCTCTCCAAAAAGAATTGATATAGCTTGAATAATTCATCCAAATAATTATTTTTAACAAGTGCTAAAACCTCATTAAATTTCTCACTGTCATAACAATGTGACAATAAATTTCTGCTTAACATCATATTAATAAAAATTTGCCCGTCTTTAATGATTCCTGATGAAAATGCTTCTTTTATTACCGAACGCGGGGTAACTTCCTGAAGAATAATTCCATTGTCTATTAAGTAATCTTTTATAGTTTTCCAAGCCAATTCAAAGGTATATTCAAACCGTTGAATCAGACCCTCCTTTTCAAGCATATTAAATTCGTTTAAATCTTTATCATCAAGCGCTTGTTTAAGCAGAACAAATGCCCGCTCATAGTTCTGGAAACGTTGCGTCCAACGAATATCATCTTTCACTCTCAACACCTCATTTTTGGTTTCCAATATTTAACCGTTATTATATATTATAATTTAACAGAATACAATTATTAAAGGGCAGTAGCAAATTAACTCATTGATACTGCCCTTTTGGGTTTTATCCTATTCCATTAATCTGTAAAGTCGTCATTATCGTTCAAGACTTCAAAAGTTATGCGTGCGCCAACCCTATATCCAAAAATAAACCTATTAATGCTGATTAAGCTGTTTACTTCCATTTAAACATCCATAAAGTCGTTTAGTAAGTCCTTTTGCTCGTCTTACATGGTACTTGTTAATTTTAATTCAAGGTCAGACAGTTTTTGCATGGCTCTGGAATATTCAGAATCCTCGTCGAAGTAATATTCTTCGGCGTTTATTTTACCACATGCGAATTGTTCCAAAATGGACTGCATACAATCATTCCTCTTAATTCCAACTTATTTGTTTAGGCTTTCACATACAAGATCAATCCCTCTACGGATAATATCAGAGTGATTTGTAGAAAGTTTTTGGCTACAATCATCTAGCTTATCGATTGTTTCTTTATCTACTCGAATACGTAAGGTTTTATTTTTGGGATTGTCTGAAAGTGGACGTCCTATTTTTTTTGGCGGCATTGTTTCACCTCACTTTTTATTGCCACTATAATTATATTGTAATTCATGTGGCATCTAAAAGTCAAGGTTTTTTTGAGTCATTATACTATTGCGTAACATGACATAAAAAAGCGTATATTTCCCGTTTGGGAGATATACGCTTTAATTTTTTGTAAGAGTGGTGCTTACAGCACATCCCTGAAATATCGGCCATAGGTGGCGCGTTCGGAATGAAGGCTTACATTTTTGCGTAATTCAACGGCCTTGATGTAGGCTTTAAGAACTTGGGATATTTCAGCCTCGTCCTCGTTTGTGAAGGTAAGGCGAAGGGATTTTATGGGCAGGTTCAAGGTTTCGGCGTATCTGTCAAGTAAGTCCATGCGTGTGCCGTTCAAGATCGAGGCACAGCAGTTTTCGCAGTCTGTGAGGATAGGGAACTCAAATTCCTTTCTGTCCTTAAGATAAAAGCCCTCCGACTGGTTCTTAAGTTTGCAAAACTTGCCATGGCTTTTTTCACCCGCATATAAGCCAATCGGACATTGATGAGTGTACATCAAGACCTGATGTCCGAATGCTATAAGCTCAAGATTATCATAATTCATTTCTTCAAGGCTTTCAAAGGTTATCTCAGGAGAAACCGAGATAATATCCGCGTAAGGACTTAATGCGTCAATTGTAAGAGAATTAAGTGCGTTAAACGTTATATCCGCGACAGTGCGCGTGTCCTTGAGCATTGATAATTGACCCCAGTTTCTTGCAAGGAAACCGTCAACTTTGTCGCTATATGACTTTATAATATCCGCAGACTGCCCTCTGTCAATTGCAGGCAAGGCTAGGAAAACCTCAATGCCGCGCTCGTGCATAAGCTTGACGTGGTATTCGCTGAAAGATGGGATGTATACGCGGCTTATGTTTTCAATCGGGGCAAGTTGGTTTAAATTGTTTACAAATACGGATATTTCACGATTTTGTGAAGGTTTTGCTTTTTTGGATTCTAATGTAAAGGCGCTTGTTACAGGTTCGCGCCTTGTTTTCTCAACAATCAAGTCGATTAGCTCGTCCGTACATTCGCGTCTTAATTCGTTCAAATCCGTAATATTTATAAAAACGTCGCCCTTGCAAACGACATCAATGTCAAGTTTGAATGATGTGTTGCCTGATTTTCCAAGCTGTTCGGCTATACGCTCTGGGGTTAGTGGGCGATTTTGTGCCTGTTGAACGATAGGACCGGTTCTTGTTATGCTGTGGTTTTCCCAGAACAATGTCATTTTTATCGGCTCGCCAACAACAGCCTCGGCCTTGCCTTTTATAGGCATCTTACGCTCAATGTTATTAATGTCATGTTTAAGCTTGTCCGTAAGCGCCTTGTCGTAAGATTTGTAGACTAAGTCTCCTTTTTCGATATTGCCCTCGACAGCGCTGTAAAGAACTTCTCCGGCTTTAACCGGTTTGTTTATCCCCGCACCCGCGTGCGGTTCGGTCTTTGTCCAAATCTCAAATCCGTCTCCCGGGATGCAGTCCTCCCTAACACGAATGAGTGTTTTTCCGGTCTTTTTATTATATTCGGAAACCGTTCCCAAAAAGACACCAGTACTCTTTGGCGTTTTGGTGCTCATCATGTCCGCCCCTGCATAACTCTTAAAATATCCGGGCGTAAAGGAGCCGCCCCTGTTGAATAGCTGCAATAAATCACGCTCAATGCTGCGCATAGTGTCGGGCTTTTTGAATGCGTCAGGATTGTCCAACATAAGCCTGTAAGCTTTTGTAACGCCGTACACATATTCGGGGCTTTTCATTCGCCCTTCGATTTTTACGGACAACTTTGTTTTTGATTCGACTGAACGCAAATCTGTAAGGATATTCAAGCCCATCTGATCCTTTGGACTTAATAAGTAGCCTTCCGCAAGCTCGTCCTGTCCTTTTTTCAATGCATAGGCTAAGCGACAGGGCTGTGCGCAATTCCCCCTGTTACCGCTGCGGCCACCGAGCATAGAACTCATAAGGCAACGTCCGGAATAGGCTACGCAGAGAGCGCCATGAACAAAGACCTCAAGCTCACATCCTTCGTCTTTCACAGCCTTAGCAATGGATTTAATTTCATCAAAAGAAAGCTCACGGCTTAAGACAACGCGGTCAAATCCGAGAGCTTTCAGAAAAATTACATCATCCTTGGAATGTGCGGTCATTTGAGTGCTTGCGTGGAATGGTAGGTCAAGAACAGGCTTAAGCCTTGAAAAAAGTCCTAAATCCTGCATAATCAATGCGTCAACGCCCATTTCATAGGCCTTGAGTGCAAAATTATAAACTCGTTCGAGTTCGTGCTCTTTATATAAAGTGTTCACGGTCAAATAAGCTTTAACACCATGCAGATGGCAAAACTCAACCGCTTCATCTAATTCGTTCTCTGAAAAATTAGCCGCAGAAGAACGTGCGCTAAAAAATTTTCCGCCCAAATAAACGGAATCACAACCGGCATTAACGGCAGCCTTAAGGCTATCAAAACTGCCGGCCGGAGAAAGTAACTCAATGCTCATTATACATCTCCCAATACATCTATGTATTCTTGCAGTTTAGCCTTTGTAACCTCAAGCTCCTTTTTAAGAGCAAGATTTTCTTTAAAAAGGTCGTCCGCAATTTTCATTGCGGCCAAGATGTTTTTCATAGGGCCGGTTAGCGAGAAACTCGTCTTGGACATGCCCATTTCGCCAAACTTACTGTCCACATAACCGGCCAGCTTAATTATATAGTCCTCGCTTTCATCGGATACAAATGTAACCGGATGCCCTCCGATTACAACCTGCACCTTCTTAAGTTCATCAGCCATAAAGCCTCCTAATTACCCGAAATAATATTGTACCCACCCTTGACAATAAACCAAGACTCTTCAAGGGCCCTTACACCGCGCCCATCGGAGCGCGGAACGATTATAAGGTGGTTTAACAATACAGGTGTCTCGTTGTAGATATCAACGCCGCCCGTAACGTCAACAAGACCGTTTTGAACAGCCGTATAACCGACACCCTGTCCGCTTCTTAAAATAATTTCGGCGCCCTCGCCACCCAAAAGTATATCTCCGGCCTTTAGCATAACAGGTTCAAAGCTTTGAGTTGAAGCAACAGGTTCAGGAACAGAAACAGTCTTTGTGCGTTGGTCTATATCGTTTATTATGCTCATAATATGGCTTATCTGTTGGTCAATATAGCTTTTGGAAACCAAGGGGTCTTGCGTGCTGCCCGGTGATATAGATTGTGCATAGATATTAACGCCGAACAGCAACGCAAGTACAAGTACGATGGAAAGTATCTTTTTCACAAAAACCTCCTTTGGTTCGTTTGATTATATAACTTTTGCAACGTTTGCAAATTCTTCCAAGGCATTTATAGCCTCGTTTTCATCCTCACCGTTTATGCTTAAAATTACTTCATCGCCGCCGGACAAGCCCAACGCGATTATACCCATAATGCTTTTTGCATTAGCTATTTTATTATCCAATTTAACCTGGATGCTGGAATCAAAGCGACCGGCCGTCTGCACAAATAATGCGGCCAAACGTGATTCAAAATCTGATGAAATAGTTACCTTGCGTTCAATCATAATTACCTCCTAAGCCTTTCTGCAATCTCCGAAATTTTGCGAAGCCTGTGGTTTACGCCCGACTTTGATACGGGCGGTGACAATAAAGCTCCTATCTCCTTAAGCGAAACGTCGGGATATTGAAGGCGAACCCTTGCGATGTCCTCTAGTTGTTCACTCAAATATGAGAAGCCCTTTGTGCTTACGATGTAGTTGATATCTTCAATCTGCCTTATAGCAGCGTTGACGGTTTTTTTCAAGTTGGCTGTTTCACAGTTCACAAAGCGGTTTACGTTGTTTCTCATGTCCTTTAGTATACGCACATTTTCCATATTCATAAGCGAATTATGCGCCTCTATAACGTTTAAAAAATCTACAATCATCTCGCCGTCTTTGATGTAGACGACAAAATTTTCCTTGCGCTTGATAACCCTTGCAGAAATATCAAAGCCGGACAAAAGCTCTCTTATCTCCTCGGCTAAGATGGAGCTGCCGCTAACCAGTTCGCAATGGTAATTTTTTTCAGGATGACAAAGCGAGCCTCCGGTTATAAACGCACCGCGCAAGTATGCGCGCTTACAGCAATTGTTTTTTACAACAAGCCTGGGTATTTCATCGGGAAGAACA
>CAYPQA010000141.1:0-8083 GCA_964412725.1 uncultured Eubacteriales bacterium | reverse complement strand
GAAGATTCTGGGATGTCTCCTCCATAGGTTCTTGGGATGTTCTTAACCTGCTTTTGGAATTTTGTAACATCCTCTGTAAAATTATAGACGCTAGGTTTTTCCTTCTCGTTTAAATCGCCGAAACCTATAAGCCCAAGCTTAAACTTAGCTCCCTTAGACGAGAGGATATTTGAAAATTCAATCGCTCTGTCCTTCACGCCGTTTATATAGGTATCCATACTTCCTGTTGTATCAATCAGGAAGACTATGCTTATATTTTCGTGTGATACTGCGGACACGGGTGGTGGCGGTGCGGCATTCGCGCTCCTGTCAAACTCTGCACGTTCCACATTACCGGTTGCCATATCCTTAACAAAAACTTCAAATATATTATTTTTATCCAAAGCGTAAGTTATTTCAACCTGTGTTGCACCTTTAAGACCACTGAGTATTACACTTCCAACGTATTTCTTCATTTCCTCCATGCCAGACTCCCATTGGAAAACAGGAACGCTTACAGATGTTGCACCGGACATGCTTGAAAATTTGCTATCGGAAATTCTCGCTGGTATAGGACAGCCCATTGGTATGATCGGTATGAGTTTCTTTTGCATTGTTGAAATATCTGTAACAGCCTCGGTTCCGAATATCTGTCTTGTTATTTGTCCAACACGCACGCTGCTGTTCGGCAGATGGATTAGATAATTATAAATTGCGGCTCCCATTGCAACGCTCTTTGCGGGATCTGTCGCTCTGTAAGGCTCTTTGATGAAGCCAGCGACCATGCGCTTTACCATAGGAATAAGTGTTGAACCACCAACAAGAATAACCTTGGATATTTCATCAGGCTGTCTTTCAGCGCGCTTCAAGGCCTCCTCTATAATATCACGGCTTCGGTCTATATATTTACGTATAAGGGATTCAAATTCTTCACGTGTTAACTCAGCGGAAAAATTCTTCGGAACCCCATCGTGTATTAATAAAGGATTAATCCTCACTGCAACCTTATTCGAGCCCGACAGCTTTTTCTTACACATCTCGGCTTCTTGTTTAATCTTTTGGAGAACGCGTTTTCTTTCTGCATTTTCAAGCCCGTCTATATCAATGCCGGTGCTCTGCGTGAACTTCTCTTTTATCCAACGGATAATCTCTGAATCAAAGTCATCTCCACCCAAATTCATATCGCCCACGTCTGAAAGCTCTTGGAAAATCTCACCATCATCTGTTTGTGAAACCTTAAGCACGCAAGCATCAAATGTACCGCCGCCCAAGTCATAAACCAAGAGTGTCTGCGCATAGCCTTGTCTATAGCCGTATTCAATTGCAGCTGCAAGCGGTTCAGACAACAAATGTACCGTCTTGAACCCTGCAAGCATTCCAGCCTGTTTTGTTGCAAAAATCTGTCTGTCATTGAAGTAGGCCGGATGAGTTATAACAACTTCATCATAGCTTTCCTTTGTACTATCTTCTGCGGCTTTTTTAAGCTTTTTTAAAATCTCTGCACTAATTTCCTCAGGGCTTTTCATAAATGCTCCGACGTTCAATTTCTCGGACGTACCCATAAGGCGCTTAACTGATATAACCGTACTTTCAGGGTATATGATTGCACCGGCTTTAGCTTCACTTCCTACTATAGCCCCGTCCTCCGTATAGCTTACAACGGAAGGCAAAATCTCATCCGTACCGTCAACCTTAACCACGCTTACGCTGTCATCCTTATCGCTATAGACTATGGCCACAGAATTTGTAGTTCCTAAGTCAATCCCTAAATATCCCATTTATTGCCTCCAATCAGTTCATATTTCACAAGAACCCTTTTTATATTCATCTAATGGTATCTTAGTATGTAAACACATAACATTTTCAAAAGATTTAATTGAGACTTCAAACGAAAGCCAGTTAAATATATTGTTCTCAGAAGTGCTCCTTCCGCGCCCTAATCTTGCTGTTATAGGCTGAGTATTCTCAATGGGTCTACGAATCACATCGTCAATTGAAAATGCTGTATGTAGGACAATATCCGATATTTCAATTTCAAAATAACCTGATATTGCCTTTGCGTTCACATAAGCCCCTCTAAACTGCAACTGTGTTTTGAGCCATTCTTTGTCGCTTAGCTTTGACTTTAACTCAAATATATGAATGATAAATCGGGTATCATTTACAAGTTGAAACAAAACAAAGTCTGCACAGTTGTAATCTGACTTAGGCAATTTATCTTTTGATTCTTCGCCAAAATCGAACCACATAGGTTTATTTTTTTCCAATCCGGAAATTAAAATTGAGGGACGGCTAAGTTTTACAGTAACTTCACTTTTTGAGTTTTCATCTCTTAAAATGAACTCTGAATCCGAAAACGAAACCATATTACTTCTGAAAAGTTTGATACGTTTTCTTAACTTCTCACCAAACATTTTCTCAATCTCATCACGCATCTTCGTTAATCCCTTCAAACTCCATCGTTTGTTTAAACATATCATCAAGGGTTATATTAAACGTTGGTGTAGCAAATCCCAACTTTCCGGGCTTTATTTCTGTAACTTCTGTATATCCATCCTCGCCGATATCAAATTGGTATACCTTTACATTTTTTATATCAATAATATCTGATTCGCTGTAACCATATTTTTCTGCTAGGGTTTCTTTATTGGAGTGCTGCGACAGCATGTGCATGTTGTTTATGTGTTGTATAATGATATCACTGTGCGTTGATACAATCAGTATTTCGAGCTTTTTTGAAAGCATAATAAGCACACGAGCCATATGCCATTGAAGTTGTGGGTGAAGGCACATCTCAGGTTCCTCAATCATTAAACCTTCATTAACAACATAGTGTTTAAGTAGAAGCAAAAGAGGGGTTAATTCTGTTACAACAGAAGATACTATATGAAGCGGAACAGGCTCTGTATCTCCAAATGAAAAATAATGGTCAGCTATTTGCGATTGTCTTGAAACGATTTTTCCACACATCATTTTTTGTTCCATAAAGTCTATGATTTCTTTAAATTCACCATTGATTTTTTCAATATCAATGACTGTCAGATTATTAAGAAAGTCAATAATAGGAATAGTAAATTTGGTATTTAATTTGTTATCATCATTGTTTAAAGATAAAGCCAATGTATTTGTTTTTTGGTTAAGCAATTTATAAGATAACATAAACCCAGTCCTTGAGGTTGGCAGATAATCTAATGAATTAACAAGCAGAGAAGTAATACAAATCACATAAGGTACTTGGATAAATTCTATTAAAGATGCTATCCTTTTTTTTTCTTCAAAGAAATCATAACTAAAATCATAGAATTCATTGCCATCAAGAAAAAACGTAATTGTATTATTTGTTTTTATGCCAACATCAATATTAAAATCATAATTGCTCATATCGCCTAATGAGAACTGTATTTTACCCAATGAAACAGTATGATTAAAAATCAGTTTCATAAAAATATCCTTATTATGATTTATCAAATGATTGCATAACCCAAAGATGTCATGAATAAAGTCTAGATCAAGCCTTTTCTTTTTTCCTTCGTTTATAAAACAGGATATCCAATTCTCACAATTAATAACATATTGGTTTTTATTATCAAAATCCTTAGCATATTCATATATATGAGTATTTACTAACCCATATATCAAAGACATCAAATAGCTCTTACCGCTATTGTTGTCTCCAATAAATAGAGTTAATGGACTGAGTTCTACCTTTGCGTATTTAATTTTACCAAAATTTTCAACGGTCACTGTCAACCCGCCCATATAGCACCTCAACTTCATTAAGATTTTCTGTGCTGCTTATCATTGCTTTATTTCCGTCTTTTTGAACCTGTCAGGCTCAAACCGAGTTATATAGTCGGATTCCAGGTCGCAGACTGAACCTTTTATCAAGCCGCCTTCTTCTTCGGCAAGAAGGGTAATCTCAAGCCTTGTCTTGCCGGATGGTCGTTCCGGCAGACCGGTTATGAGAACATCTCCGATAAGTTTGCAGTTTTCTATAGTGTCTTTTTGGTCTATGCGCTCGAGTATGCGTAAGTCAAAGCGCGTCATGTCGGAAGGCGTGTTACCGGTTAGTGTGAAAACGTGCTTGCGCTTGGCGAGTGAGTAGGGTGTGCCGCGTCTTATCATAGTGAAAAATGAACGCTTGCCTGCGTTATTAATCTCTAGGCCGATGTCATGCGGTACGGTGACTTCAAACTCAACAGCTGTAGCCTCGGTTTGCATATCGGCGTGATTTAAAAGATTCATCTTCATAGCAGCATAGTAGGTTGCACCGAGAGAAATGTCTAACGCCGGCCGCTCAGATGAATAAATCTTACTTTCATCATTGAAGACTGAATTGAGCATATCTTTAACCCAACACATCTGGGATGAACCGCCTTCAAGGATTACTCTGTCAATATCATCAGGTGTGAGCGCGCCTGTGTAAGCCTCACGCAGTGCTTTTAAAACAAGACGCCTTGTCTTTTCAGCAAAAGGTGCAACGATCTCCTCAAACTGCTCCCTTGACATATTTTCAACAAAAGGAGGAATAACGAACGTAAACGGAATGCGGAAGGTTTTTATGCCTGACAAGCGCTCCTTTGCCTCTCTTGAACGCATATACAGTTCAGCCTGATTCTCAGGTGCAAAGTCAGAAATATTACTGCCTGTGCGTTTTTTTATAAATTCCGAACATTTGTCAAATATGATGTCATCAACGTTGTCGCCGCCGTGATAGGCCTCACCGCCTTCACTTATGACCTGCAGCTTAATCACGTCACCGTTGTCAAAAACCTCAAATATAGTTATATCCAAAGTGCCGCCGCCAAAGTCAAAAACAAGGATTTTTTCTCCATGTGAAAGCTTGTGACGAAAATTGTAAGCCAAGAGTGCGGCCTTTGGCTCCTCAATAAGACAGATAAGCTGCTCTGAAAGTCCTGCAAGCTCACAGGCTCTCATAGTGGCTTTTTTTGCCGCGTCGTCAAAGTCATAAGGCACAGATACAACAAGCCCCGCAATCTCTGCCTTGGGGTTTATTGCAGTTACATTAGCCACAAGTTCTTTTAATATCATTGCAGATATTTCCTCGGGCAAATAATCTTTTCCGCCAAGCTTTGTCTTTTGGTTCGTACCCATTTTACGTTTAATTGAGCGTATTGTGGTTTCGGGATAAAGCTTCATGGAGCGGTAGGCTTCCTCACCGATGACCCACTCGTCTTCATCTTCGCGATACTGCACAACAGACGGCAATGGGATTTTTCCAAAGCCGTTTGAAATATCTATAGGCTCAGGGCGGCTTGCCTGCGCTTGCCAATAGCTTATAACGGAATTTGTGGTTCCCAAGTCTATGCCCAATACATACCACTCTTCGGGTAGCTGTTTGCCCTCATCAATATGTCTTTTATAATCAGAAAACATTTGTACCTCCTTAATAGGCATCTCCAAAAAATAAACTATCCAATTCTTCTTGGAAAGTTATTTATTTCTCAATACCTTATCCGAACGTTACACAAAAGCGTTTGTTGTAGTCTGTTCTCGGAAACATTTCACCAAAGCCCGTGTCGGATAAGCTGACCTCAATCTCATTATAGCTTTTAAAACAAAGTCCCATTGACAGACGCGTTGCGCCTTTTGGACGAACAGGCAAGCCCTCAATGGTTATCTCCTTTAAAAGCTCGGGCAATGCATTCAGATGTCTTTTGTATATGGAAATGTTTACGGGATTTTCCGTACTTTCATTTATAATAATGTTTCTTTTGACTTCATCTTGCCACCAGAAACTATCTCTTTCAATAATCGGGACAAAGCCTTTGCCTTTGACAACTATACCAATGTCAACCAAAAGCTTGTGCATATCTTCTATGGCTATATCTCTTTTGGGCAAAACGCCAAGCATATGCGCGGCCATGACCGCACAGCCCTCAGAGACAACGCATTTCGTATTCTTCGCAACAAGCACAACCTCATACATTGATGAGACGGCTTGCCTTGCCCATGAATTTTCAAAACCGCCACCGGATAGTATTACGCTGTCTATACCGGAAACTGCCTTTTTATCGTATAGGCTTTTCTCAGATAATGCGCTAATAAATTCTTTTATATTTTTTGAGTGGTGCGCTGTAAGGTTGTTAATTACGTCCAAGGGGATTGCTTTTTGAAACGGCGGGTATACGAAGTTAAAATATAGCTTCAAAGGCTTTGTAAGCTTTTGGAACAATAGGTCTTTATGTTGGTGTGTAAATACGTTTAATGCAAACTCAGTTTGTTCATCATCGTTGTTTGGCAACTCTTGTTCCAGACATTCCTTGAATAAGTTATGAACATGGTTTTCAAGCAATCTACTGCCGCTTTTGTCTGTTTTCGCAGCAAGCGAACGTATAAACAGGCCGTTGGTTTTGTAAGTCATCTCGTATATTGCGCCGCGCAGTTCTCTGTCCGCATAATCAAGTAACAAGATACGCTCATTGAAATTCTCCTTATAGAACGTGTCACTGAACAGGCCCTTATTGAAGCAGTGATAATAAATCAATGCCTCTTTATCAGGCACAAAGGCCAAAACCTTATCCAAAACCCCTGCACATGCAAAAACTTTGGCCAACTCTTCTTTGGCTACCTTGCCAAGATATCCAGGATAGGACACTACGATACCGGCTATCGTTGCCTTCGGGTTTAGGCTTTTTACACCAGCCAAAAGCTCCGCAACAAAAAGACCCAGAACAGATACAACGCTTATGCTCTTGTTCTTAAGCTCCAAGGTCTCCCATTTACCAAGCCTGTCGATAAGGTCGGTAAGCATAACGCCGTCCTCGCCCATAGTGGTTGAGTTTAAAATCGCATATTCCCCAAATATCCATTCCTCATTTTCGGGGACATACTGCACCACAGTAGGCACTGACGGTTTTCCGTAACCACCGCTTAAGTCTGCAATCTCTGTTGTGTTTCTGTTTGCGTCAAAATATGATAAAGCCGATGTTTTGTTGCCTAAATCAATACCTAAAATAAATTTAGATTCATCCATGGCTGTGTCCTTTAATTTGCTTTATAAAAATCATCAAACATTTTTCTCATTTTCTCTTTATCCGCCAACAATTCGCGTATACTCCTCAAGCCTTCCGTGTTTTTGGTAGTATTGAGCCACAATTTTAAGTACCCGTTCTCGCCGTATTTTTGTTGAATATGCTGATAGGTGCGCTCAAAATGCTGTTCAGCCGAAAACTCCGGATAATAGGTTTTTCCGTATCCGATTGTGCGGAAAATAATCGTTTGCGCGTCAATTACTCTATCAGCTTCACTTATAATCTTGCCGTATATCGTTCTTGGTTCATAGTCATTTGAAGCCCTATGATCCTCTATGGCTTGTTGCATGATTATTAGCTGTTCTTCTGAAAACCATCTCTTCAGCTCTGCGTCTTCTATCATAAGTTTGCCTGAGGTAATATTGTGATTTTCTCTACCAAACACAATTCCTACGTCGTGGTATGCGGCGATTACAAAAACCATATCTATGTCAACATCCAACGATTCGGCTATTTCAAGACTGTTTTGGATAACATCACTAACATGTCCAACATCATGCCCCTTGTCAAATTCTTTATACTTGGGGATTATATTTTGGTTGACATATTCTTCTAATAACTTATTAACTAACTTCAAACAAAATCACCTCAATTTAGAATGCGTAAACTATTTTGCGGCTATGATAATTGCACGTAGGAATATATCGCTATTTTGCTTATAACCGGTTGTTACAAGCTTTATAACCTGGCCCTTTGCAAAATCCGGGTTTTTCTCGGCCAAAAGTATTTCGTGTTCCTTTGAGTCGAACAGGTCATGTGGTTGCGGGCGAATCAGTAAAATATCATTACGTTTTAAAATTTCCTCCGTGTCATTGAAAACGCGTATAACAAGGCTTGCGAAACGCTTGGCGTCGTCATCACCGGTTTCCATACAATGAGGCACACTATGATTTATAAGTTCCTCAAATGTGCATAGCTCATAAAATAATGTTTCGCGGCAGAATTTAATAACAGTCTTTTTATAGTTAGATATCGTATTTTCATAAAAATTTTTATTGCGGTTAAAACAATCTGAAAATTCAGATAACTCTGCGATTTCCTCAAAGCCT
>CAYPQA010000140.1:0-8084 GCA_964412725.1 uncultured Eubacteriales bacterium | reverse complement strand
TGTATAAGAAAATCAATATAATCCCGAAGTAATAGAAAAGCCGTCATTTATTTTGGCAGCTTTTTTTGTCGAAAAATGTTTTAGTCTGTCACTGACACAGACGGAAGATGCAAAGAGATTAAATAGCGTTCGGTTAAGCAACAACCGTACATAAAGATGTCACGGAACGTTTAGCAAAGATAAATCCAAAGTTGGCCGGTGAAGCAAAGCAAGTTTTGGAAGTTAATAAGCTGGAGAGACACATTCGCGGAGGTTTAGCGACAAGGGAGAAATACCAGAGTGTAGGAAGACGTCAGAGTATAAAAGGACGTATAAAGAGGTAGGCATCTAAAAGCAGATGCTGCATCTAAGTGCCTAATAAAAAGGCTGCGAAATCGGTTATTAAGTTAACCGGTATCGCAGCCTTTATCATTGCTATTTGTAAACGTTTAAGCCTTAAAGCCTCTGTTTGAGTCAACGGGAACATATTCGTCAAGAGTGCCTCTGCGGCCGTTGCCGTAGGTAAGACCTGCATATATTGTCTGACTGTTGTCCATAACTGTTTCGGCAGTATCTTGAGGTATCTCTTGGAAACCTGAAAGTATCTTTTCGCAAATAGCTTTTGCGTCGCATAAATAAACCTTAGCCTGTTCCTCAGATTTGGTAAACCCTGCATCGTTCAAAAGCTTGTAAACGTAAATATAAAGCGAAAGCAGATTTTGAGAAATATCATAGCTCATATCCAAAGAATCTTCCAAAAGCCTTAGAAAATCCTTTGCGGCAGGTATATCCCCGCTTTCGATATTCATAATTAAAAGTTCAAAATTTATAATAATCATTTGCAAAGGAGAGGCGGAGGTTAAACGACGAGCAAATGATTCATACTGGTTTTTCATAAGATCCCCCCAAAACCATTTTTCACATCTAAAAACCCCCTGACTTTATCGTGTAAGCGTTGCCGAACCACATGCAAAATGCAAATTATACGGTGTCCATATGGTTTGCAACTACACGATAAAGCCAAAGCCGGGTTTTAAAGGCTTCATATTATTTCAATAATGTTAAAATCTGTTGCGGCCTTTGATTGGCCTGAGCCAATATAGACATAGCCGCCTGCGAAACAACTTGGTTTCTTGACAACTCAGCCATTTCCAAGGCCATATCTGTATCCTCTAAACGGCTTCTGGAGGATTCCAAGTTCTCAGCTGAAATGTCAAGGTTTCTAACTGTAAATTCAAGACGGTTTTGGTAAGCACCGAGGGCACCCCTAGAATCAGATACATAGGCCAAAGCCGCATCAAGCATATTTAAAGCCTTGTTAGCAAATTCTTCGTTCATAATAGTCAAGCCTTCCAAGCCCATAATAGATACAGACATAGGCGGAATTTGTATAACGGTTTCAAGTCCCTTGTTTGCACCGGACTGAATTACCAAAGGACCATAGTCCTGTATGTTTCCGTTGAAAAGTAAATTATTTGGAACAGTATCAGCCGAAATAGGGTTGCCGGCACCATCTTTTGAAACAAACCAATGATTACCATCCTCATCAGTTTCAATAACCAAATCAATATAGATTTTCTGGTCATTAATGGAATTAATCGTAATTCTGTTGCCTTGTGAGGTAACAGTTGAGGAGGAATTGAACACAGTATTGGGCGTACCGTCGGGATATAGCATTCTTACTGTAGCCTTAGCATCCTGACCGGGCTTTATTGTTCCGAATTTAGGGTCAGCAACAGTAGCCGGAGGAATTGGAGCATTCATAGCTACAGGCAAACTCACATTTTGAGCAACGTTTGAAACAGAACCTGTACCTGCAACTGTAAATTGCCAACCGGTTACTGAATTTATAGTAAACAAGTTAGGATTCACAGTATCATCTACCTTAACATTCATATTGGGCAAACGCTCTTTAATCTTGTTCAAAACAGTCTGCGCTGTGTCTGTGGCGGCTATGTCAATCTCATGGAAATTGCTAAGTTCGTCAATTACAGTTATTTTTCCTGTTGCACCTGGGTTAAAATCAAAATTAAGTGTAAATGGCTTGGTTACATCCAGGCTCAAAGTCCTGTCAGAGCCTGCACTCCTAGCTTGAATAAAGATATCATCAGCAGGAGCCGTTCCTTTCCATACGTCAATATCAAGTTCATCGCTAACTTCATGGATTTTCTTGACAATATTATCCAAGGTATCGGTTTCAAGAACCGGTACAAAAACATTGTTACCGAAATCCAAAACACCTGGCGTACCTAAATTCACATTAAATGACATCTGAGTGGGCAAACCGGCTTGGGTAATCTTGTAATCAAGTATACCGGGTTGAATAGTGCTTGACAAATAACTAATCTTTGCGGCTGTGTCCGGAGTTTTAAATGCAACACCACCCGTAGCATTGGTCGTTAAAGCCATACGTGAGGCCGCGCCGGAGAGGATTTTAAATCCGTTAAACTCGGTTTTATAAGAAATGCTGTCTATCTCTTGAAGCAACTGGTTAATTTCCTGTTGCGCCTTTAATTTATCCTCGGCCGTAAGAGTATCGTTGGCGGCTTGTACGGCCAATTCACGCATACGCTGCAAAGCATTATGAACCTCGACCAAAGCACCATCCGCGGTCTGCACCATAGAAATACCGTCCATAGAGTTCTGGCTGGCCTTTTGCAAGCCTTTGATTTGCAATTTAAGCTTGTTTGTTATAGCCATACCTGCCGCATCATCTTTGGCTGAATTAATTCTAACGCCGGTTGAAAGTCTCTGCATGTTTGTGTCAGTTCTGCGGCCTGCGTTTAAAATAGCCAAGCGTGTTTGTAAGGCCGGTATATTGTTGTAAATTCTCATTTATTGTTCTCCCCCATCAATATATTTAACTAAAGTGGACACAAGCTTGTTAAAATCCCTAATTTCATCATCAGCCACTGTAACATCTTTATTTTCTTCCTCAAGTTGACTATCAATTCCGGAAATTGTAACCAAAGGAGAATAACCAAGTTGTCTTAATTCTTCTTTAAGGCTTTCGATGTTGTTGGTAATGTATCCCTGCTTTTTCTGGACATCCATTTGAAGTTTTAAATCTTTTCCATCAACTTGAAAAAAGATTGAAACATTACCGGATTTCTTCGTATCAAGCGTTAAGAAAACCGAAGGATCAGATTTTTTGTTAAGCACAAACATTTTAAGTGTTGTAAGACCGGACTTCAAACGTATAGGCAAAGTAAAATCGTCCTTGTTACGGCTTTCGTTTACAGATTTAAAAAGACCCTTTACATAATCCAAGTTGGTAACAACATTGTCGGACACGCGGAAGTCAACCTCGGACATCCGCTCTGAAAGTTCACCAAGCATTTCTTGATAAATAGCCTCCGGTTCCTTACCATCGGATAGTTCACTAAGTACATTTTCAACGTCCAAAGACGGAGAATCCTCAGCCCACTTCTTTATTCCCAACAAATTTCCAAGCGTAAACGTACCCTTGGGATTTAAGCGCTGAATAACCTCAGGAGGATAATTGGAAATCTGCTTAAGACGCTGCGTAAACTCGGCTACAGTACGTTCTTGACCCTTATGGTCAAAATTGCCTTCAGCCATGCGCTTTTCCAATTGCTCGACAGCCTCGCTTAGCGGCATATCAACATATTCCCTTATATCAAACCTCAAACGCTCGCTTATATCAATAACCTTATCTATTTCATTATTAATCAGTGCGGTTTTGTTTGAGATTCGTTCAATATTTTCACGTATGTCGCTCTTTTTTATATCCTCCAAGTATCCGAACTGCTCGTCAATCCTTAAATCAAAGCGCGAGTTTGAACCCTTGGTTTTTTGAAGATGCTTGGACGCTTCAAAAAGATTATTCAAAGTCACAGGCATATCGCTTTTAAGCACAAGTCCGATTGCCGCTCCGCCATCTTTACGAATCTGTGAAAGCATTCTATAAATAGCAACTAGAGAATCCTTGCTGTCCTGGTCAAGCTCGTTGCGTTGCTCCATTTCTGCAATAACACGTGCAACCTTATCAGAAGAATCTTCGCCGTATTGCTCGCCGAACGTGCCAATGTATTCAATTAATTCGTCAACATGCATTTCTGAAGGCGTTATGCCATCCTTCACCATCTTTGCGGCTATAAACGGGTGCAGCTTTTGTACAACGGAATTGATTTTTGCATCAATAACCTTAACCTTGTCAAGCATTTCTTCATTTATTTCTAAATTATTCTTTGACAAAATAGAGGCTGCACGCATATTTTCCTCTGTGGCTTTAAGAGAAAGCTTTTCAAGCAAATCCGAAAATTGACCATAAACTTTGTCAAAAGAATCGCCAAAACGAGCAATCGGCACTGTACGGAAAACATCATAAGCACCGCCTGCTTTAGCCTTTTGAACTTCTTCATAAATGCCCTTTACGGTAAAGTCCGCATCGCTGGAAACAAACTTACCAAAAACATTATTCGTAGGCGGCTTAATTTTTGCAAGCATTGCATAAAATTCGGTCATCTTACCTACGTTGCTATCTGTAACAGGTGCGTCCGCGGCCTTAAGGTAACCTTCATATTGTTCCCTATTAACCTGACGGATTTGCATAACAGCATCTCTTAGGCTCAGTGTGTCTATGTTAATATTCTTACCGATAAGTCTGTTGGCGGCTTCGGTTGTAAGCTTAAGCCTTATTTCCTCCAAATTTAATTTAGCCTCATTAATATTTTCCGCCATACGTAAATCAAGAGGTTTTAATTCGGCTTCAGGCAACGCTTGACCCAATCTGAGGTTTCTTAATGTAATTGGTATGTTTGACCTATACAAAAGTTCAATTTTTTGGGTTTCTATTTTTTGTAAATCAATAATTATATTCTTATAGTTGTTTTGAAGCTCATCGGAGGGTTCAGGCTCTTGAACCAAGTCCAAACCTGCTCGTTCCAAGTCTATTCCTGCTCTTGCAAGCATGCGTAACTGCCTTTCAACGGACTCATTCTCAACGCCCGATTTAAGCAACCTTGACTTGTAGACATTGCCTCTGGTAACATTAACGCCAAAGTCAATCAAAAACCTTGCCGCAGATTTATTCTCTTCGTTCAACTCAATGCCTTCTCTTTCAAAAAGTTCGTTAAGACTGTTTTGAAGTTTTTGAAAATCCTCATCGCTAATAGGCTCGTTTTGTTTTGCCTCCAAATCCAAGTCAACAGCGTCCGATTTATAGGCGGCCGGATTCATATCAGATTGAGAAAACTTACTTTTGTAAATATTTTCTATACTAAGTGCTTTATCATTCTTTAAGAGTGATGCTATAGAAGAATCGGATAACGGCAAAGCCTCTTTAAGCTTATCCAAAGCTTGCTTAACCCTTTGCTCATTCTCAGGCGTAAGCGGCAAAGAAACGCCTTTCTCCTTGTCAACCTCCAAAATAAGCGAGCTGAGCATGTTAACGGATATTTTATCAAGCGAAACGCCGCTTGAAACAAGTTTGCTTATAACAGCATTTGTTGTACCGTTTTCAAGCGTGTGGATACTGTTCTTAAGTTTCGAAATTGCAATATCCTCCTCGGTTAACGCTTCACCAGGCTTTTTTTCTTCGCGAACGAAGTTGCTCTTTTTGAATAATTCCATTGTATCATCATCTGCGGACAGCTTTTTTTGAGATTTTGCCAAGCTTTCCTTACTTTTTATTTGGGACAAAACAATTCCATTCTGGTCATTTTTTCTAACCATAAAAGTAAGCTCATCTCCGACTTCTCCGGTAACACGCGCCGCATCGCCATCAAAACGGAAACCATCCTTTGTGACAAGGCTGATTTTATCTTGAGTTTTCTCGGTAACCAAAGCTGTAAGGATTTGGTTTTCCCTCAAATTCTGCTGTTTGTTACTTGCATTGTTATACAATTTATTAATTTTATTCTTATAAAACTCATTTACAGCAATATTCAACGATATCATCCTCCGCTACATATGTCGGCTTTCTATAGGCTTATATTGATAAAAAGTTTGGAAAAATTCCTATTTATTTTTCAATTTAAAGCCTTACATAAATGCTAAAAACGCTGTTAACGCTTTCAGTAAGCTTTTGAAGTGCCTCTGAAAGAAAATTCACCATTTGAAAAATTATCCAAAAGCCAAGCATACCCATAAAGTTATCAACATACATTACAGTCATAACATTAAGGCCTTTTACAACATCTTTAAAAGCACCTGTGAAATTGTCTATGCGCTCCAAAATGCTTTCCGACATAAGCATTGCCATAGTTTCTACGCTGGCTTCACTTTTATTTTTGATATTAAAAAAGGTAATTTGGAAATTCTATTGCCTCATATATGTAAAATATTTCGTGTCAATTTAAATTAGTCTAAAGGAGCTAAAATATGAATTATGTGGACTTGCACTGTGACACATTACTGGAAATTTATCTTCAAAAGAAAAGCCTCGCAAAAAACGATCTGCACATAGACGCAAAGCGTCTTGCATCGTCTGGGTGCGCGGCGGTCTGTTTTGCGATACATATGAACCAAAGGTTGGGCATTTCGGACATGGACATATTTAACGGTGTTTATAAAAATTTCTTAGCCGAACTGTCCTCAGTAGAGGACACCTTGATCTTTGCAAAAGACGAACGCTCGTTTAATCAAGCACTGGCGCTTGGAAAAATAGCGGCTATTCTGGCTGTTGAAGACGGATGTATTCTTAACGACGATTTGGACAATCTGCGCCTGCTTCACAGTCAAGGCGTTAAATTGCTTACACTTACATGGAATTTTGAAAATTGCATAGGCTATCCAAACAGTGACGACCATTCTGTGATGTCAAAAGGCCTTAAGTCCTTCGGTCATATGGTCGTAAGTGAATGCAACCGCCTTGATATACTCATTGACGTATCGCATCTGTCAGACGGTGGCTTTCAAGATGTATGCCGACTTTCAAAGAAACCATTCTTAGCCTCACACTCTAACGCAAGAACCATCAAAAATCACAGACGTAATATGACCGACGATATGATTAGGTCGATGGGTGAACATGGCTGTGTTATAGGCTGTAACCTCTATCCACCGTTTGTCGGAAAGAAAATAACATACGTGGACTACATTGACGATTGCTGTCGACATATTAGGCACGTAAGAAACCTAGGCGGCTCTGAATGTCCGGCCATAGGCTCTGACTTTGACGGTTTCATATTCGAGGATGCTCGTGATAAAAACCCATCAATTATCCAAGATATACTCCATAGATTATCAGGTTTCGGCCTCAACCAAAGCGAAATCGAAAACATAGCTTATAAAAATGCACTAAGAATAATTTCTTATACAATGTAGATTTGGAATTTTTTTAGTGTATTTTTCCCTCTTGTCCTAATATTATGTACGGAAAAGGAGGTGAAAAATTCATGGAAATTTACCAAAACATTATTCCAAAAGGAAACTCTTGTCGTAGCGGTGAAACAAGAACCAAAAAATGGATCGTTATACACGAAACAGGAAATTCTGCAAGCGGTGCAAATGCAAAAAAGCATGCCGAATACTTGCAGAATCTTGCAAACGCTAATAATAATTCTGTTTCTTGGCACTACACCGTTGATGACAGTTGCGCCTATCATCACATACCTGACAATGAAATTGCTTGGCATGCAGGAGATGGACGCAAAGAAGGCGGCGGAAATATGGCAGGCATAGCCATCGAGGTTTGTGTGAACAAAGACGGCAATTTTGAGAAAGCCAAGGACAATGCAGCTTGGCTTACCGCAAAGCTTTTAAAAGAAAATGGTTTTAGCATTGAATCTGTTAAACAACACCACGACTTTTCTGATAAGAACTGCCCACAAACTATGCGTGATACAAAAACTTGGGACAACTTTTTATCAAAAGTATCCTATTATCTAAATCCAACCCCACCTAAGCTTTATAGGGTTCAAGTCGGAGCATTTTCTATAAAGGAAAACGCCAACAATCTTCTAAACAAGCTCAAATCAGAAGGTTATTCCGACGCATTTATTACTGGCTAGTAACAAAAAAATAAAAACCATGTTACAAACGTTTGTACATTTGTAACATGGTTTTTTTGTATAGAAATGCAGTCTTTTTAATATCAAGGATACCATACTTACCATTATATTTTGCAAAAACAAAATCAT
>CAYPQA010000139.1:0-8089 GCA_964412725.1 uncultured Eubacteriales bacterium | reverse complement strand
TTTTTTAGTATTTTAATTGTTTAATCAAAAAATTTAACGGGCGTATATCGAATAATTTCATAGAATGCTTAATCTCCCATGAGATATATACGATTGAAACCATATTATTTTGGTGTACTTCACGAATTACACTGCCAACTTCTAGGCCGTTAATCGAATCTTTAGAAAACTCTATATCAAGGAAAATTAGGTTATAATGTGCCCCGTTTTCCATTTCTCTACACAATTCTTCTCCGCTAAAATAGACATCAATTACATACTTTATATTTAGCTTGCCAAGTATTTTCATTAGTATACTTTCCAATTCTGCGCTTACTCTTCTTTCATCATCACATATAGCCACTAATAATGTCATAAAACGTTTCCTCGCCCAATATGTCTTTAATCTATTTCATAAAATCTTAATAACTATTATCGTATACACATAAGTATGTATCACTTTTGATTTCATGTCAAGTTCTCCACCCAAAAATTCGCTTAGGTTTAAGTTATTACAAAAACTCTGTCATTTATTACATATTCCCGCAGAGAGAAATTTTTATGATAAAATATTTACTGGTATACTCCTAAACGCATTAAAATCGCACTTGTTTCGAGCGTTTGCAAACTTGTAGAGGCAAGTTTGCGCCATTTCGCGAAGAAAGAAGTGCAGATTTTTAGCGTTAAGGAGTATATCTTTGGTTGAAGAAGATAGAAGGGGTGTATGGAATGAAATATGGTTATAACTTGAATTGGGCAGAATTTAAGGCCTTATTACCGGGACTTGCGCCGGTTATTATTCCGATTGTAATTCTTATAGTCATAATAACGGTTGCGGCTATTATAAGCCTTTTGAGAAAAAAGCTGCCTTTTAACCAAACCGCAATCTGGCTGGTAATTATTATTTTAGTAAGCCTTATCGGCCCTGTGATTTACTTTGCAGTTGGTTCAAAAATGTTAGATGAAAAATCGCAAAATGGGGGACATGAGAGATGAAAGCTATCGAAACAAATGGCTTGACCAAACGATACGGAAAATATGCGGCGGTAAACAATTTAAATCTGAGCGTAGACAAAGGCTCTATATGCGGGTTTTTAGGAAAGAACGGAGCCGGAAAGACTACTACTCTGAAAATGTTGACAGGCCTTGCAAAGCCTACATCAGGAAAAATATCACTGTCTGGCGTTGAACGTAGATATGGAAACAATAATAATTCCAATATAGGGTATTTGCCCGATGTGCCTAATTTTTATGGATATATGACGGCGAGGGAATATCTGAACTTTTGCGGCAGATTGTACGCAATGGATGATAGAAAGCTTAAAATGCGTATTGACGAGCTTCTTAAACAAGTGGGCTTGTTTGACGCAAAGAAAAATATTTCCACGTTTTCACGCGGAATGAAACAACGTTTGGGCATTGCACAAACACTTATAAATGAACCGGATGTTATTTTCTTAGACGAACCCATAAGCGCACTGGATCCTATCGGTCGAAATGAGGTTATGACGCTCATTCGTTCCTTGCGGGGTCTTATCACTGTGTTTTTCTCCACACACATCTTAGCTGACGTTGAGAATACTTGCGACCATGCTGTGATAATGGAAAAGGGAAAGGCTTTGGCAGATGACACGATTGTGAACCTGAAACAAAAACACGCGGAAAATTCTGCTATGTTGCGATTGTATACCCCAGGAGACGGCAACAAATTTTTAACTATTGCTCAAAAGCAAAAAGATTTGAATCTTGAATCCAAAAGCCCTACAGAATTTATACTTAGAGCAGAAAATTTGAATATTTTAGGAAAACGCATATCTTTAATACTAACGGAGGCGGATATATCAATGGAAAGTTTTTTAGCCTACACGCCGTCTCTTGACGATATTTTTGTAAAGTTGACTGGAGGTGTTGCAAGTGAATAGTTATATTGTATTTTTCAAAAAAGAATGGATGGAGCTTATACGCACGAAAAAATTTTATATCCTGATGGGTGTATTAGCTTTCTTTGCTATGATAAGTCCTGTTATAACTCGGTATATGTCTGAAATTGTTGCGATGGCCACAGATGATTTAATGATGATTACTGTTCCACCAACCACTTGGATGGATAGTTGGTCACAGTTTTACGGCAACATTTCTCAAATAGGTTGCGTTTGCGTAATTTTCATGTTTATGAGTTGCGTATCGGGTGAGAAACAAAGCGGCTCAGCCGCATTAACGCTCACAAAAAACCTTACTCATACCGGTTTCATAATAACAAAGTTTATTGCTGCAGCCGTTTGCTTCACGCTTTCCATCTTGTTGGCCGGATTGATATGCTATGCATACACATATTACCTTTTTGAATATGGAGGACAATTTGGCAATTTGATAATGGGTATAGCTGCATATAGCATATTTATGTTTGCGTTGATTGGTATTACTGTATTGGCGAGCACGATAGCCAACAGCACTGCGGTTACAGCACTTCTTTCTTTTTGTGGTTTTATCGTCTTGACTTTATCAAGCAGTATACCAGTCATTGGACGCATGTTGCCAGGCGCGCTTTTATCAAAAACCGTCGAACTTTCAACTGGCATACAGCCTTCCGGGATACTCTGGCCATTTATAAGCTCTATTTTAGTAGCAATTTTGTGTATTTTCTTATCCATTCGTTTATTGGAAAGACAGGAGATTTAGTGTGAACTATCCTTCTTAAACCGCATAATTTTGACCGCTCCATACAGGGTGCGGTCTTTTTTTGTTTGCTCTTATTATACTAGCGAACGGCAAATTATTCCGTTTTATAGTATAGATTGACAACTATATTCTATAGTAGTAGAATAAGATTCATTCTACTACTATAGAATACACAGGGGGATTTTATGGAAACAAAATTGTATGATTCAGAGTTAAAGATTATGGAAATCTTGTGGGAAGAAGGCGAAACAACAGCCAAAAGGCTTGCGGAGATTTTAAAAGGGGAAGTCGGCTGGAGTAAAACAACAACCTATACTGTGATTAAGAAGTGTATTGACAAAGGCGTTATTGATAGAAGGGAGCCTAATTTTTTGTGCCGAGCGGTTTTGACAAGGCAGCACGCGCAGGAGGTTGAAACGAATGAATTGATAAACAAGTTATATGGAGGTTCCGCAGACAGGCTTGTTGCATCAATTTTGGAGCGCAAGAACTTATCGGTGGGTGAGATAAGCCGCTTGAAGCAGTTGATATCGGATATGGAGTGAAACGGGGTGGATTTAATGTCTTTGTTGGATATGAGTTTGTCAGCTTCTATTTTGATACTTGCGGTGGTCGTTGTACGTGTAGTTGGTATTTACCGTTTGCCCAAAAGGGTTTTCATTATACTCTGGAGCGTTGTTGTTTTTCGGTTGCTTGTTCCGATCTCTATTCCATCACCATTCAGCATTTATACGGTGAGTCAAAGCCTTGCAACGCAGAAAACTTATACATATTATGGTGCTGTAGGTTTGCTGCGAAGCTCGGAAGTTATTGAAAAACCTGAAAGCGAAACAAGAGGAGTTTCTATTTTCTATATCGCATGGGTTGCGGGTATGGTGGGTTTCGGTTTGTTTTTTATCCTAACCCATTTAATCTGGCGCAGAGATTATAAAATGTCTTTGCCCATTGAAAATGATTTCATAAGACGATGGATTCAGGAGCATAAAGGTTTAAACTCAATGCAAATAAGGCAATCTGAAAAAATAATAACCCCCTTGACATATGGACTATTACGGCCGGTAATACTCTTACCGAAGGGGTTTGATTATTCGGATAGTAGTCAGTTAGAGTATATTTTAGCGCACGAATATACTCACATAAGGCGCAAAGATGTTATAAAAAAGTGGTTGCTTGCGGCGGCTCTTTCAATTCACTGGTTTAATCCGTTCGTATGGATTATGTACGTTCTGGCTAACCGTGATATTGAATTGTATTGCGACGAGAAGGTTGTATTAACCTTCGGTGAAAACGTTAAGTCGGCTTATGCAACTGCACTCATAAGCTTGGAAGAAAGAAAAATCAGTGCCTCTCCATTGATTAGCAGATTCAGCAAAAATCCCATAGAAGAAAGGATTGTTTCCGTTATGAAAATAAAAAAACTATCAGCTTTCGTTATTGGCCTTTCAGTTATAATTATAATGATATTAACCGCAACTTTGGGAACGAATGCTCAAAGCAAGTCTAAACCTTCTACGGATGAAAAAGATAACAAGACCGTTGCTGAATATGAGCGTGAAAGGCTTAATGATAGTGAAGATGAACTTAATACACATTCGTTGACAGGTACTTCCGCGGTTAAACTCATAGATAATGGTGATTACTGGTGTAGAATTAATTTTATCTACAGCTACGATATTTTGAACAAAGAAACGACCACTTTGAGAGAATGGAAAAGTTATTTACAAGGTTATTTTCATAATATCGATAGAATTATTTTAAATACGGCTTACGATGACCTTACATCAAGAAACGTAAAACAAATTATCCAGAGTAAAATCAACAGCTTTATTAAGTCAGCCAAAAATGATTTTATAGACTTTAAAAGCTATAATATTGAAAGTGTAGAGATAGTATCTGAGGAGAACTTGGCACCTGGCAAACAAAACGATTATTTTCTACCTGAAGAAAGCGAAGTTGATATCGACGATGAATTTCACAAGGCACTAATCACAAACGGAATGATAAAAGCTCAGGGCATAAATGGAGTAAACGGTTGGGTTTATGCAAGAGAGTTGGAGGAATTTCCCGAACCTACATCTCCGGCAGAAGCACTTGAAAGGCAGAACCAAAGGTATAAAGACTATCCGGATGGATACAGGTACATCAATGTGTATGACCGTGACGGAGTAACCGTTGTTGATACGTTTAAGATAACTGTAGGCTCAGATAACGTGATTTATAAATAATCTCTCATTATTGTACAGTAGATGCGTGGAAAGGATGACTTGGATTTGATATACTCATTCAAAAGGAGGTTATGTTATGGATTGGCTTTCAAGGATTAATAAAGCGATGGACTATATCGAAGATAATCTTGCAGGAGAGGTTGACCAAGTCCAGCTTGCGCAGATTATGAATTGCTCGACTTATCAATTCAACCGCATGTTTGCACTTATAACAAATGTGACTTTGTCGGAGTACATTCGTCGCCGTAAACTCACACTCGCCGCTTTTGAGCTTATTAGCAGCGATATAAAGATAGTTGACTTAGCTTTGAAATACGGCTACGATTCGCCCACTGCTTTCACCCGTGCATTTATAAACCAGCATAACATTACTCCTTCAGAGGCAAAAGTAAACGGTGTAGACCTGATTGCTTTTCCTCGAATGTCGTTTCATATTTCTATAAGAGGAGATGTTTCTATGAATTTCAAAATTGAAAAAAAGCCGGCTTTCACTGTTGTTGGGTTTAAGGAAAATGTGAGTACGGTTAATGGTGAAAACAATAAGCGTATTCCGCAAATCTGGTGTGAAGTGAACCAAAATGGCATGTCCGAGCAGATATGCAAGCTTATGACAGCCGAACCTATGGGAATGCTTGGTGTGTGTGGTAGTTTCAGCGAAGAAACCAAGTCGTTTGATTACTATATTGCGGTTGCGGTTAAAGACGGTACGGCTGTCCCCGAAAACCTTTCAAAGCTTGAAGTCCCCGAAAGCACCTGGGCTATCTTTAAAAGCGTTGGCCCGATGCCCGACGCAATTCAAGATGTTTGGAAAAGGATTTATTCCGAGTGGTTTCCAACCTCCGAATATAAGTCTGCGGGCACTCCCGAACTTGAGGTTTATCCGGACGGCGATACAACATCAAAGGACTATGTCTGTGAGGTTTGGATTCCTGTGGTAAAGAAGTAAAAAAATAGAGCGTGTCTAAACACGCTCTATTTTATATAACCCGGTAAAAACGGGGAATACATCATAATTGCAGAATTTGCAACAACAAATTCTTCTCCCAAAAGCTTACCCTCCAAGTCGTAGGTTCGCTTATATAATTCATTGTGGCGGCTATAACCGCCCCAGAATTCACTTTTCATTTGATGATTTCTCTCTACGACTTCATAGTGAAATTTGCTCGGAAAGTTTGAGCGCCATTGACCTTCAAGGTGTTCTTCACCAACGCGGACAATCAATTGGAACTCATAGGGTGTATCATTGCGTATCATCAAGTCCCCATGCGGGTAAAAGCAGGTTGCACCGCTTCCGAAAGGCTGTGTTCTGTCAGAATCTGGAAACACATCATACCCATGTCTATGGCGTTCAGTTATTGTTAACGGAGTGTGCAGTGTCATCCAGAATATTAAGTTTGACATCTGGCAAAGCCCACCGCCAATTCCGGCCGCAAAGCCCCCGTTCTTCAAAATCATACCTTCAACATAACCCTTGCGTTTGGTGGGCTTGCCTATAAGTCTCCAATAGCTAAAAATTTCTCCAGGGCGTATAACAACTCCATTCAATCTTTCGGACGCAAGTTTAAGGTTAGTGATTTTATTATACTGGTACCACATATCCACATTTTTAAGCCTTCGCAAAAGCAGCGTTCTATGCTCAAAGCATTTGAACGGAAGCTCTGCGAAGGCTTTTTTACACGCAAAAAAGCGGCGCATTTTAACCCACCATATGCGCCGCTTGAAGCCATAATACATCATACCAAGTTTAACTCTTATATCAGAACGTGGTTTAGGTTTTTCCATTTCTTTACCTCAGTGACAGACTAAAACAATTTTCGACAAAAACAGCCGTTAAAGTTAAGCAACGGCTGTTCTATAGCTTTGGGGTTGTCTTGATTTTTTATACAGAGAAAAGTTATATATATACAAATATTGTGTTCATATCATCAGGTTTTCTAATTCTTTGCATAACAAAGATAATGTATTATCATGATTGTTTATAATATCGTTAGCCCACAATTCTTTATCTGTAAAATACTTTACTGACATAGGAACAGAAGAATAGGATTTTTGCAAATCCGATATTGTCATTGGATAATGCTCTGTCAGGCAAAACCTTTCAAGACGCAATGCAAACATTAATGGTTTTAACACCCACATTCTAATCTTTTGATGTGTTAGTTTTTCAGCAGGCTCGTTAACTGAAATATAATGCCTTATGCTCAACAAGACTTCAGATATTATTTCTTTGTAAGTCTTAATAATATCATCGTTTTGTGGTCTTTTCATTGCTATATCGCTTCCATAAAGCAACACTGCTTCAAGATAAATAATCGGATATGCTATAAATTTTGAAAAATATTTACTATTAAATTCATCAAGCGTTAAGCACTGTGTATTTAATTCTATTTCATTATAACTAACTGGAAGGGTTTGCGTTATCGTACCAACATTTTTTAATGTTGAATATTTGATGTGATTGAAAATACACCAAATATCTAAGTCGGAATTTTCATTTGCTTCTCCTCTTGCAAAGCTGCCTGTTAAAAATACAGAAACAAGATTATTCGTCTCAAGTATTTTAATTTTTTCAATAAAAATCTCTAATAGTTCTGTATAATTCTTAGAAATTGAATTGTGTGGCAAATTATTTTTCATATTCTCACCTCGTTAAATTCAAATAATTCTTCTTATTTTTAAATAATTCAAAGTCATAAGATAATAATAAGATAATGATTATTTTCTTTATTGGATTCTAGTATACTTTAAACCAACTGAACTCGCAATGAGTTTATCAGCTCTTTTGTTGCAAAAAAACTTAGTCCTAACTTGACAGCACCTCAGTGACAGACTAAAACATTTCTCGACAGAAAAGCCCACAAAATTAATGGCGGCTTTTCTATAACTTCGGCATAATATTATTTTTTTCATACAAAAAATTCGGTCTTAGTCTAAATATTATGCTCATAATCTCCGCTTTGGTGGAGATTGACTAATGGCTAAGGGTGAAAGACTACACAAGATGCTTATTAATTGCAATAATAATCATTCCAAAGTTGTACTTCTATGTAATGATATTTTTCTACTATTTCATTCATAAAATCATCTAATGTACCGCTATATTCTCTTAATATATTGGATAGCATTTCTTTTGTATACATGGTTAATTCACCATTCTTCTTAAAAACCGCCATGCTGTCACCTAATGTAAAACTTATAAATTCAGA
>CAYPQA010000138.1:0-8130 GCA_964412725.1 uncultured Eubacteriales bacterium | reverse complement strand
ACGGCTTTAAAAAGCGCATAATTTTCAGCAAACACATTACCTCTTTTCGTTATTTGATTCTTTCTTAAATTCTTCCAAGGTATCCGACATTTTAGACAAAAGATTTAAAAGCAACACAACGTTTTCTTTACCGAATTTTTCCACAAAACTGTCAACAAAAACGTTAAGGTCAGCTTTATATTCCTCCAAAGCGTTAACCCCATCCTCCGTAACCGTAACCGCAATAGAGCGTCTATCAGACGAACCTATTTCTCTTTTGATAAAGCCTCGTTTTTCGAGAGAATTTAAAATTTGTGAAACCGCGGGCATAGTCACATCCATTAATTCTCTCAAATCGGAGACTTTAATTATGTCCTTATTTTCGGACATACAGAGAACATGACTTAAAACCATGGATTCCAAAAAATTGATAGGCTTGGTTGGAAGAAGGCCCTTCAATTTACGTAAGCTGCTAAAAGAATGGAACAGCTTATTTTTTAAGTCATCATACAAATAAACAAACCTCCTTAATATTTAATAAGCTTAAATAATAAGGAGGTTTGTTATTTTTGTCAAGAGATTTTTAGAAAAACTTTTGAATAAAATTGCCAAATCTTTCAAGAGCGGCCTTTAATTCGTCAATAGAATAGGCATAAGAGCAGCGCACGAAACCCTCACCGCTATCTCCGAACGCGGTTCCCGGTACAACAGCCAAACGTTCTTCATAAAGAAGACGGTTGCAAAATTCTTCAGAAGAAAGGTTAGAAGCTTTAATGCATGGGAATAAGTAGAAAGCACCAAGAGGTTCAAAGCAAGGTATACCTAAATCGCTGAAACCTTTGAGCATAGTACGCCGCCTTGCGTCATAATCCTTGCGCATATTGTCAACGGCCGTATCGCAGTTCCTCAATGCCTCAATACCTGCGTATTGGCTAACTGTCGGCGCACACATAATGCAGTATTGGTGTATCTTTGTCATAGCCGAGATAATTTCCTCGCTGCCAAGTGCATAACCCAAACGCCAACCCGTCATAGCATATGATTTTGAAAAACCGTTAATGATAACAGTCTTGTCGTACATTTCTGGAAAATGCGCAATGCTTGCGTGTTTGCGCCCACCATAGGTAAGCTCCGCGTAAATCTCATCGCTTATCGCAACGATACCCGCGTCCGCTAAAATAGGCACTATCTTTGCATAGTCCTCATGCTCCATAATTGCTCCGGTCGGGTTTGTGGGATAGCCAAAGATAATGGCCTTTGTTTTCTTTGTTATTTTTGGGATTATGTCCTCTGGTGTCAGCTTGAAGTTATTTTCAGCTCTTGTATCAACGACGACAGGAACCCCGCCGGCCATGATTACGCAAGGCTTGTAAGCCACAAAGCAAGGCTCCACAACCAAAACCTCGTCGCCTGGGTTAAGCAACGCACGCATGCAGAGGTCTATGCCTTCACTACCGCCAACTGTGACGATAGATTGTGTCTTGGGGTCGTAAGATAAATTGAAGCGTCTTTTATAATATGTGCAGATTTCACGCCTTAACTCCATCATCCCAGCATTAGAAGAATAAGTGGTACGCCGTTTTTCAAGATAAAATATAGCGGATTCGCGTACATTCCAAGGAGTGAAAAAATCCGGTTCACCCACACCCAACGATATGACATCCTCCATCTCAGCCGCAACATCAAAAAATTTCCGTATGCCTGAGAATGGCATTTCTCGCACTTTATCTGCAATCATGCTCATGGCGAAACAATCATCCTCTCGTCATGTGAGTCTCCACCGTCAACAACAATCCCATGCTCCTTGTATGTTTTAAGTACAAAGTGGGTTGCGCAAGCTTGAACCGATTCGAGAAGAGCTAACTTGTTAGAAACAAAAAACGCAACGTCTTTCATCGTCTTGCCTTCAACAATAACCGTTAAGTCAAAGCCTCCGGACATAAGATAAACAGACTTGACCTCGGAAAAGCGATAGATTCGCTCCGCAATCTTATCAAATCCTAAGTCACGCTGTGGGCTGACCTTAACCTCTATAAGAGCTGTTACAACTTGCTTATCAGTTTTCTCCCAGTTTATGAGCGTATGAAAACCACAGATAATTTTTTCATCTTGAAGGGCTTTGAGTTCCTTCTCAACATCCTGCTCGCTTTCACCAATACGAACAGCCAATTCGCTGGTCGTCAGTCTTGCATCTTTCTCTAAATGGAAAAGAATTTCATCTCTCAAATTTCGGTTCCCTCATTTCTAACATACTCATGGAAGATTTTTAAAAGTTTCTTTGTTATCGGTCCTGCAACGCCGTCGCCGATTGTGCGTCCATCTGCAGATGTAACAGCAATACATTCTGCGCCTGTTCCTGTCAAGAAACATTCATCCGCATTGTATACGTTAAATAATGTAAATTCCTTTTCAACAACATTTATGCCGTCTTTCCTTGCAAGCTCCATAATAGTACGTCTTGTTATGCCGTCCAAAATGCCGCAGGATATTGGAGGGGTATATATAACGCCGTCCTTGATGATAAAGATGTTGTCACCTGTGCATTCTGCCACGATACCCATTTGTGTAAGCATAATAGCCTCAGGCACGCCTGCACGGTTAGCCTCAATCTTAGCAAGAATATTGTTAAGGTAGTTAAGGCTCTTAACCTGTGGGTCAATTATGGTTGCGTTATTGCGTCTTTGTGAAGCTGTTATAACAGGCATACCTGTTTCATACATTTCTTTAGGATAGAGAGTTATTGTGTCTGCAATGCAGATAACGGAAGCCTTTGGACATTTAGTTGGGCTTAAGCCTAAATCACCTGTTCCACGAGTAACAACAAGCCTTATATATCCGTCACGGAGTTCATTAACGCGGCAACTTTCCACAACAACGTTTGTAAGTTCTTCCTTAGACATAGGTATAGTGAGCATAATAGCCTTTGCCGCATCAAAAATCCTGTCAATGTGCTCCTTAAGCTTGAAAACGCGTCCGTTATACGCTCTTATACCCTCAAAAACGCCGTCTCCGTAAAGTAGGCCGTGATCAAAAACCGATATCTTAGCCTGTGATTTTGGGTAAAACTCACCATCAATATAAATTTTAATTTCCGACATATTTATCCTCCTGTAATATACCATATTCTATGCTATCAACTAAGGCAAGCCAGCTTGCCTCTATAATATCCTTTGAAGCACCTACGCTTATCCAGTTTCGGTGGCCATCTGTGGATTCAATTAAAACCCTAACCTTAGAGGCCGTGGTTTCTTTGTTATCCAAAACCCTAACCTTGTAGTCGGTTAAGTGAATGTTTTTAATTTCGGGATAAAAAACCTCAAGAGCCTTTCTCAAGGCCTTATCAAGTGCATTCACGGGGCCGTCACCCTCGGCCGCACTAATCTCGGTTTTATCTCCTTTTCGTATCTTGATAATAGCAGACGCACTCTTGTTAAGCCCTACAGGTTGTTCGCCTATAATTTTAAAGTTTATAAGTTCGAAAAGCGGCTCATATGTGCCAAGGATTTTTTTAACCAAAAGATAGAATGAAGCATCTGCAGCCTCAAATTGAAAACCCTCATATTCAAGAACTTTAATCTGCTCCAGTATCCTTGCAATCTCTAAGCTAGATTTACCTAAGTTTGGCTCAATGCTTTGTATTTTTGCAATAACCGCACTTTTGCCTGACATCTCACTTGTTAAAAGACGACGCTCGTTTCCAACAAGAGAGGGGTTGATGTGCTCAAAGCTTTGAGGATTTTTTGAAACCCCGTCAATGTGCATTCCTCCCTTGTGTGCAAATGCAGAACGCCCGACATAAGGCATTCTATCCGAAAGCGAAATATTAGCTGTTTCAGATATGAAGACGGCTGTTTGTTTTAAAAGAGAAAGCTTTTCATGAGGTATGATGCTTAAACCGAGTTTAACCTGCAGATTGGGTATGAGAGTTGATAACGAGGTGTTGCCGCAGCGTTCACCAAAGCCTGTGAATGTTCCTTGAAGCTGAACAACGCCGGCTTCAACCGCGGCAAGTGTGTTCGCAATCGCAAGCCCGCAATCATTGTGACAATGTATACCCAAGCTTACAGTTATGGTCTCCTTAACCCTTCCACATATAACCATTATCTCATTCGGAAAAGAACCTCCGTTTGTGTCGCAAAGACAAATACAGTCCGCTCCCGCAGACTGTGCTGCTTCCAGCGTCTGTAATGCATAGGAAGGATTAGCCTTATAGCCGTCAAAAAAATGTTCGGCATCAAAGATAACCTCCAAGCCCCTTGCCTTAAGAAATCTCACGGAGTCATAAATCATTTGAAGATTATCTTTGAGGCCAACTTGCAAAACATCCATAACATGTAAATGCCAGCTCTTACCAACAATAGCAACACAATCAGTTTGCGCTTCAAGCAAAGCCGCAAGATTTTTGTCGCTTTCAGTGCGTGTATCCGGCCTCTTAGTGCTGCCAAAAGCAACAATTTTTGAAGAAAAATGAATCTTTGAAAGTTTTTGAAACAATTCCATATCCTTAGGATTAGAAAAAGGATTACCTGCTTCTATATAATGCATGCCAAGTCCGTCAAGTGCACCCACAATGCTTATCTTGTCAGACACTGAAAACGATATACCTTCTGCCTGTGCGCCATCGCGCAGTGTAGAATCGTAAAGGTATAGCATCTATTCCTCCATATCCCTCAAAACATCAGCACCCCTGCCAAGTGCAGTAAGCCCTGTGCGTGCAACTTCAAGGATGCCGTAAGGCTCCAAAAGCTGCATAAACGCGTTAAGCTTGTTCTGATCGCCTGTGATTTCAACGGTCAAAGATGTTGGCGAAACATCAATTATATTCGCACGGAAAATCTCCACAACACCCATAACCTCCGAACGTTTTTCCGCGGACACAGAAACCTTAATCAAAGTAAGCTCACGGAATACCGCCTTTTGAGATTCAAGAATAGTGATTTTTTTAACCTCTTCAAGCTTTTGAACCTGTTTTTTGATTTGACCAATTATATATTCATCGCCGCTGGACACAATGGTTATTCGTGAAAACTCAGGGTCCTCTGTAACTCCAACACTCAAACTTTCAATATTATAACCGCGCCGCGAAAACAAGCCTGAAATACGGCTTAAAACACCGGCATGGTTTTGTACAAAGATAGAAAAAACGTGCCTGCTCATGTGCCCTCCATTAAATATAGGACTTTTCAATTATGTCGGCAACCTCATCTATAGACAGGTCTTTTCTGTCTAAGGTGAATAAACCGCCCATAATGTCCTTAGCAAATTCTGCATATTTCTTAGATTGTGATTTATCTATGCCATAATCGGACATCTTAAGACAATGTACGCCACAGGCTTTTTGAAGCTCAGCCAAAGCATCTATAAAATCGTCCGGAGAATTGGCATCTTTTTTGCCCAATGCTCTTGCCATGTCAATAAATCTTTCAGATGCAACATCCTTAAAACGCTTGTAGTACTCAATTGAAATCATTATAAGTCCAGCACCATGAGGTAAGCCTGGATGACAACCGCTTAATGCGTGCTCAATCGAATGCTCCGAAGTACAGCTTGAAGTTGATTCAACAAATCCGGATAACGTATTCGCAAGCGCAACCATAGCACGCGCCTCTTCGTCATTCCCATTGTTTACGGCTGTTGGGAGATATTTGCCAATAAGCTCAATAGATTTCAACGCATACATATCGCTCATAACGTTAGCTATGTTTGCGATGTAGCCCTCCGTGGCATGAAAAAGTGCATCAAATCCCTGATAGGCTGTCAATTCTTTAGGAACCGTCATCATTAAATCAGGGTCAACAATTGAAAAGAACGGGAAAGTATTTTTGTTGCCAAAGCCAATTTTTTCTCCGGTCTCGTCTTTTGTAATAACTGTCCAAGGGTCGGATTCAGTACCTGTGCCCGCTGTTGTGGTTATGGCTATGACAGGGAGTGGCTTGTTTTTCATTGGCTGTGCCTTACCGGAACCTCCGCCAACATAGTCCCAATAGTCACCATCGTTTGAAGACATACAAGCAATGCTCTTGGCCGAATCAATGCTACTTCCACCGCCCAAGCCTATAATAAAGTCGCAACACTCTTTCTTTGCAAGAGCCGCCCCTTCCATAACATGACTCTTGACAGGATTAGGCAAAATCTTATCAAAGAGTACATAGCCCGTGCCAGAGTTATCAAGCAAAGCCTTAACCCTATCCAGATATCCGAATTTTTTAACGCTTGTTCCGGCTGTTGTAACAATAAGCGCTTTCTTGCCCGGAAGTTTTTCAGAGGCAAGACGATTTAACTCGCCTTTTCCGAAGAAAATTTCCGAGGGCATATAATAGGAAAATTTCACTGTAAATTTCTCCTTTTTATTTTTCATCATAACTCAATTATTTGTAAAATGCAAGTTTTTCGGCTTGAAAAATAATTTCAACTGTGTATAATGATACCATGTTTATGTCTTGTGAGGTGAGAATGTTATGAGATTAGAGGTTATGTCAAATATCAAAGGCTTTAAGGATAAACTCAACATGGATAACTTTGACTTAGAAAACGAACCTATAAATTGGTATATGAAGTTTAACATACCGCTTGACCCTGACACGGTATCTGACAAAACTATGGATGTAACGGATACGGACGGGTATATAATGCGCACTCATATTCAATACAATCCGCGTACAACCTCAATCATGATTTCTCCCATAGACTCATATGAGCAAAACAGATACTATATCCTCACTGTGTCTAAGCGTGTTTGTTCGCAAAGAGGCCAGCATTTGAAGCGTGAAATGTACATTGTTTTTAAAATCATAAATAACAAGGTCACAGATTTTCAGGTTTTAAAAAATGGTGTAAAATTGCCTAAGCCAAGAACAAGACCAAAAGATTATGACGAAAACAATATGCATTTTCAACGCTCACAAAGCTATGAGGACTTAATAGGCAAGCTGTCTGAAAACAAACTACCCATGGCATTACCTAAGATAAATATAGCAATAGGAATTATAGGACTTATAATGTCGGCTATAGCTGTTTTATTGCAAGACACAACGTTTATGATTATCAGCACTTCCGTAATGGTTATTGGTTTGGTAATCATAATCTCACAGCTTTCCAACAAAAAAAACCGTTCGTCTATCGTCTATAACATAGCTGTGAGTAGATACGACAAAGGGCGGTATGTTAAGGCAAAATCAGCATTTCACAAGGCTTTGTCCATAGACCCGCAAAATACAGCCGCAGAGCACGGATTGGCCAAGACAAACGAGCAATTGCTTTAAACATATAAATGACTAAAATAAGCGCAAAAGCGCGTGAATGGAGGACATGAAATGGGAAGTTATGAAGTTGCTAAGGAAATGTATGCCGAATTGGGTGTGGACACAGACGCAGTGCTCAAAAAACTTGCTAAAATTAAGATTTCCATGCACTGTTGGCAGGGCGACGATGTAAGGGGTTTTTTAAAGAAAACAAATGACCCAGGTGCAGACAGGGGTCTTGTTGTAACCGGTAACTATCCCTATGCGTCACGCAATGTAGATGAGCTTAGAGAGGATATGGCTATGGCCCTTTCTCTTATACCAGGCAGACATAAAGTCAGCCTTTATGCATTCTATGCCGATACTAATAAGGATGTTGACCTTGATGAGCTTGAACCTGAGCATTTCAAGGGTTGGGTAGATTGGGCTAACTCTCTTGGCTTAGGTCTTGATTTGAACCCGTCATTTTTTTCTCATCCAAACGCTAAGGATGGTTTCACACTAAGCCATCAAGACTATGATATCCGTAATTTCTGGATCAGACATGGCAAAGCTTGTCGTAAAATTTCAGAATATATGGGAAAATCCATTGGAGAGGTTTCAATCAATAATTTTTGGATACCGGACGGTTATAAAGACACCACGGCAGACAAATATAGTCCGCGCGAACGTTTGACACTTGCTCTTGACGACATATTCAGCGAAAGACTTACTGAAAACTATACTGTCGATTCTGTTGAAAGCAAGTTATTTGGCATTGGACGCGAAAGTTATACGGTTGGCTCACATGAATTTTACACTGGCTATGCCATAACAAGAGGTAAATATATTACTCTTGATAATGGTCATTTCCACCCAACCGAACAGCTTTCTGATAAGCTTTCTTCATATGCCCTTTTTGCAAAAGGTA
>CAYPQA010000137.1:0-8317 GCA_964412725.1 uncultured Eubacteriales bacterium | reverse complement strand
CGGCGTATTTTTTAATTGCTATTTTTTGTTTTTCTTACAACGCTGACATCTTCTCCAACCGGTACAGGCGTACCAAAAACAGGCGTATCACCTTGCCATTTAAACGGTTGGGCTCGTACAGTTCGCCCGTTCCAACCGCTTCCCGAAACTTCATTTGCATGATAGACGATGAAGTCTTCCTTTCCGTCCGCAGATTTTATAAAGGAACAATGCCCTGGGCCGTATGCCGTTTCCGCTTTAGAAAAAACAGGCTTGTCGGATTTTTTCCAACTGGATTTATCTAAAATGTTCCCACCGGTAAAGGTTAACATGCCTAAAGCATAATCATCTGTCCAACTTCCGCTTGCAGAATATATTATATGCACAGCACTGCCCTTTTTCAGTATTTGCGGCCCTTCATTTACTGTGGGATAACCGATAGTTTCCCAATCATATTCAGGCGTGGAAAGAAGTATCCGTTCGCCGTCAATTGTCCAAGGGTCACTCATATGGGCTATATATATCTCTTGGGAAACATTAACGTCACCCGCCCAGCCAGACCATATAAAATAAAGCTCATTATTATATTCAAGCACTGTACCGTCAATAGCCCATTTGTCCGTAGAATCTGTTATTTTGCCTTTCATTTTGAAGGGTTCTGTTGGGTCATCCGTGGTAGCTTCCAAAACATACATTCTGTGGTTATCATTGTTGCCATCATCAGCCGCAACATATATATACCACTTACCATTTACAAAATGCAACTCCGGAGCCCAATATTCAGAAGAATACGCAGTTCCACGTTCTCCTGTATATACAAGTGTTGAAGGCTTAGTAGGAAAATCTTGAAAATTCTCCGCCTTTGCAACGTAAACCTTTGACATACCGTCGGCATGGCAATAGTAATAGTACCCATCGTGATACGTTATCCAGGGGTCTGCACCCTTCATAAGTGGGTTTTTGAACGTTTCGGTAGTATACGTGCTGTTGTCTGCATTTGGCACTTTCTTTGCGGAGTTTGCTGAAGAACAAGAAACCGTAAATGTGGTAACGGCAAAAATAGTAAGCAACATTTTAATTTTGGTTTTCATCCTCGCCCCCAATAATAGCGGCTATCTCTTCCAGCGGAAGCTTTGGCACACGCTCATCTGTAAGCAAGCCGTTTGTCTCCTGCATTGTGTCTGTGAGCTGTGTGTAGCAGTAGCCGTTTATGCACTTTATGCTCTCAATAGCCTTAATGAGTCCTTTAAAACGAGTTATAAATTCATCGGTTGTTTTCACAGTGCCGGAATAACCCCAATCTTCTTCGCGGCTACTCTCGAAGGCTATTCCACCAAATTCCGTGATTAGTATTGGTTGGTTGTTGTAAACTGTTCCGTCAGCATATGTCATTCTGTTTGTAGCGGATTGAGTCAGGATATTTTGCATATCAGAATATTTTTTCAAAAATTCATTGCCTGTTCCAACGTAGTCATGAATGCCGCAGATATCGCTCTCTACTTGCTCCCAACCATCATTTGTGCTCACAATCCTAGTTGGGTCAAGTGCTTTTGTCAAATGATACATTGCAACTGAAAACTGCTGTTGCCTTGTATTTTTGAAAACGTTACGTACACCCCACGACTCGTTAAGCGGAACCCAGCATATAATAGATGGGTGGTTATAGTCTCGTTCAATAAATTCCTGCCACTCACTTAATAAATTTTTCATTTCATTATCATTAAAGCAATACGCGCTCGGCAATTCGCCCCAAACTACAAGGCCAAGCTTATCCGCAAGGTAGTAAAAACGTGGGTCTTCTGCCTTTTGATGCTTTCTTACTCCATTAAATCCCATTCTTTTTGTAAGCGTTATATCACGGACTATAGTTTCTGTGTCAGGTGGCGTAAGAAGGCTGCTCTTCCAATAGCCTTGATCCAAAATAAGCTTTTGATAGAAAGGTCGGTTGTTTAAAAGTATTTTGCCATTGTGAATGTGCACCTTACGCATACCAAAGTAGCTTTGTATTGTGTCAAGCGTAGCGCCGTCTTTAATAATACTTACTGTTATGTCATAAAGATTTGGGCTGTCAGGTGTCCAGTAATGAATTTCGTCGATATAATCCTCCTCACAAATACCTATATCAAGGCTTAGAACCTTTGTATCAAATGAGGATGTTGTGCTTTTTATATGCTCACCCTTGTAATAGATTTCTATGGCGGCTGATAAGCCCTTTATCTCCTTGTCGACATATACATTTACTGAGATCTTGGAATTATCAATATCAGGAGTCAAGCGCAGTTTATCTATGGCAACCTCACCTGTATAAGTTATATAAACAGATTGCCATATTCCGGACGTGGGAGTGTACCAGCAGCGGTCGGGCTTTTTCTTCCAATATTGCTTGCCACGCGGTTGTTCTGTCGAATCCAAATCTTCAGCCTTTACAACAAGCTTATTTTCTTTTTTTATATAGTCGCTAATTTCCATAGAAAAAGATGTATTGCCGCCCTTGTGCTGTCCGATGAAAACACCATTAAGCCAAACCTTTGCCACATAGTCAACTGCACCAAAGTTTATAAATACTCTTTTTTCTAAGTTTTCTTCTGTAACGGAAAAGCTTGTTTCGTACCACATATAAGGATGATGATCTAAATCATTCACATCGCTTAACTCACATTGATAGCAAAACGGAACATTTATATCATATTGTTTATTAAACCCATTATAGTATCCGTTTTTTTCGCCAACGTTGCTGTCGTCGAACGAAAACCCCCACTTCCCGTCCAAAAGTGTAAAACACTCCCTTCTAAAGTCTGGTCTAGGGTATTGTTCAATTGGTATCATAAATTTCCTCCTAAAGTTGTTAGCCTTTTATTCCTGAAGATATATTCATACCTTTAAGGAAGTATTTTTGTGTGAAAATAAAAAATGTAAATGTTGGAATAATGGAAATTATTGCGCCTGCCATAGAGTGTGCGGGAGCCGTTACATAAGCGCCCTTTAAAAGCTGTAGGCCGGGAGTAATGGTCATCTTATCAACACTATTTATAACCAGTGATGCCCAAAGAAAGTCATTCCACGAGCCTGTAAAGCTGAACATGGCGACAACTGTGAGAACAGGCAAGCTAAGCGGAACCATTATTTTGTAAAATATCTGAAAAATAGTAGCCCCATCTATCATAGCCGCCTCGTCTAACTCCTTTGGTATACCAAGCATAAACTGTCTTATCAAGAATATGTTAAAAACTCCGCTTACACCAGGCAATATAATTGCCCAAGGTGTATTTATAAGATGTAAGATTGAGCATATCTTGTAAAGCGGAATCAGGTTTATTATGCCCGGAAACATCATTGTGGCCATCAAAAGCCAAAATATAGCTGTTTTGCCTTTAAACTGCAGCTTTGCGTAGGCAAATGCTGACGTTGATGCAACTACAAGCACTAAAATTGTATGCATAACGGATACATACAATGAGTTCATAAACCATTTAAGAATAGGTGTATTGGTTGCGCCTTTGCTTAAAATATCTACATAGTTAAACGTTGTATATTTCTTTGGAAAGAATGAATATCCGCTTGTAAGTATTTCGCTTTCTGCTTTTAAAGAAGTAAAGAGTGAAAACAAAATCGGAACAACCCAAATAATCGAAAGAATAAGACAAAATACTAAAGCAATTGCTATGTTCGTTTTATTTCTTTTCATTGCAAGTCCCCCCTTTAGTCTTCTTTGTTGAAGCGATACTGGACAACGGAAACAGCTATGATAATAATGCCTAGTGAAAGAGCCATAGCCGCAGAAATGCCAGATATTGATTTTCCTCCGTTTGTAGGGAAAGCGAGCGAACGGATAACCATGAGAAGTACCCTCGTCGTGTCGTTTGGAGAGCCGTTTGTAAGCATCAAAGGCTGGCCGTATATATTAAATTGTGCAATTGTGGTTAGAATTATAGTATATAAAAGTTGATTTTTTATGGACGGTATAACAACGCTTACTATCTTTCTAAGTGAATTTGCACCGTCTAACTCAGCAGATTCCAAGAGTTCCTGCGAAACACCCGATATTGCAGCCAAATAAATAACCATATTACCGCCTATAGTCCACCATACAGTTACTATAACTATTGCCATCCATGCGTATGGCTGGGAGCCGAGCCAATTTATGTTGGCTTTAAAAAAATTATTTATTAAGCCGTTGTTGCGGTTAAACATATAAAACCAAGCGAGTACAACTGAGGATATAGACATAACGGAAGGTAAATAAAATATGGCTTGATATAACTTATATCCCTTTGGTTTTGCGTTCAAGGCTATCGCCATAGTAAGCGGGACAAGTATGCAAAATGGAACAGAAAACAATACAAAACTCAGTGTATTGCGCATTGATATCCAAAATGATTTGTAGTAAGAAGAAGTTGAATTAAAAAATATTTCCTTGAAGTTATCAAACCCAACAAATTGAGGAGCCGCTGAACTGAACAAGTCCCATTTTGTAAATGCAGCACCTATTCCTATAATCGTTGGAATTATGAAGAAAATAATAAAAAGTATTAACTGCGGAGCAATAAAAAGATAAGGAGTAAGAGAGTTTTTATTGGACTTACTAACATTAGCAGTGCCGGATATACTTGACATGGAACTTCCCCCTTTAGTAGCAAGCACCTAAAAAGAACTTGCGAATCCATATGTACTATTTAGAGTTAAAAATTACGTAACTGTTCAGTCATTGACTGAACAGTTACGATTATATTACTTAACGTCAAACAGTATATTTATTACTGATTCTTTATTGCATCTGAAACTTTTTGAACAGCATCTTCCAAAGCTGTCTTTGCGTCTTTTCTGCTGAATGGAACATCCCACGCAAATTCGTCAATTGCAGTTACGGCATATCCATAGTACTGATAATCGGGTATATCTAAAAATTCAGGTTTATCCATTAAAAACGAGTGAGGAAGCTTTTTGAAGGCTTCGTCTTTTGAAATTGCAACTGATGCAGGAACCTGACCCGCTTGCGCCCATGAAATAGAGTGCTCACCAACATAATTAATAAAATCCATTATTGCAGCAGCTTTTTCCGCTGAAAGGTCTTTTTTCGGCAACACGAATTGATGAGATGAAGACCATGTGAGAGGTTTAGAAGCATCATAAGCTATAGCATATGTTTCGCCGTATTCTAAGCTTAATTCATTAATCGTGTTCATCATCCATGTGCCTTCTGGAAGAAATATGAGCTTTCCTTGACCAAAAAGCGCAATTGGGTCGTCACCGTCTTGTGTTGCCCATTTATTGTCTACAGCTGCTTTAAAGTCATTTAACACTTTTAAGGCTTTGTCATTATTAAATGAAGGATCAACGCCGTTTTCTGAGAGTTTTCCGCCTAATTGCGCATACCAACCCAAAAATTGGGGACGTGCCCATGTGACAGCATATGTATATATGCCATCTTTTGTTGCAGCAGGAGCCACAGTCGCAATCTCATCAAATGTTATAACGCCATCGTCAAGTACATTAGGTGCATATTTCTGAACAAGTTCCTTATTGTAGTATGTGGCATATGAGTGAACATCAAGAGGTATAGAGTAGCGTTTTCCGTCTATTTCACCTGGTTCCCATGCCGCCGGTATATAATTTTCTTCCTTAATTTTGCCATTTTTGGCAATAAAGTCATCTAAAGCTAAGTACATACCGTTTTCTTGATTTAATGCAAGTCTGTCAACGTGGTTAATAGCTAAATCTGGAACGTCTTTGCCGGATTGAATAACGAGAGGAAGTTTCTGATACAGCTCGTTTTGCTCGATTGCTCTTTGAATAACTTTAGCTGGTGGATTCGTTTTGTTGTACGAATCTATGATGGCCTGCATGTTTGCTCCATCTGCACCCGTAAAAACACTCCAAAATTCGATAGTCTCAGTTGAAGAGCTTGGTTGGGAGTTATTGGACGTCCCACTAGTTGAAGGCTGTTCATCAGAGCCACTTTTGCAAGCGGTGAGCGAAAACAATAGTGTTGCGGTCAGCATTAAGGATAAAAACCTTTTCATAATTAATTCCTCCTAAAATATTTTATAATTCTTTAATGAGGCAACTTTTTTAAAGCGGTTAAAAAATTTGCTCATTCAGAATTTACGACGCAATATTGTTTTATAACAAAAATTTTGTTGCAATCGTCAAAAATAAAAAGGTATCTATGCAACTAATATGTTATATAACAATATTTATGTTGCAATTGTATCCTTTATGTGTCATGTTGTCAATATAATATTTTTACTTTATGGCATTATGCTCAAAAATAGCAGAACAAACAAAAATAAATAGTTAATTTTAGTTAATTATTACAATTCAATATATTATTTTCATCAATATGTTTTGTTCTTGGTCACCAAAGGCATCACCAAATATGTTTACGCCACCAATATATTTTGCAGTCGGCATATTACCAAACTTTACAGATATATAATCGTTTTCTTCAGGTTTTAATGAGGAAAGCGTAGTATCCATAACCTTAACGCCATCTAAAAAAGTCCCTTTTTCGGTTATTTCCCAAGTTTTTAAAATACCATACTGGCTAATTCCGTCCGACCACCATGACGGATTAAGTTTTCCTCGTCGTCCTCCAAAGTCACTGGGGCATGTCCATGTTCCACAATCATGACCATTTACAACAAGTGTGATGTCCGACTTCCAATCAAGCCTGTAGTTGGGTGCTTCTGAGCAAAGTTCCGCTGATATCGTAATGCTAATGGGCTTTTCTTTTTTTATATTTGTATTTGGAAAACGATATTCTACATATCCCTTTGAAAACCAAAGTATTTTTGCTGTTGTTCTAAACGGTGAATAAAATACGCTTGCGTTGTCTTCTTCACCAATATATCCCTTTTCATTTGCAATACCGCAAGTTGCTGCAACCTTACAGTCCACATAGTTTCCAACAGGCATGTCTATATACTCAACTTTATTCGATAAGGTGGGCTTAGAAGGCAAAAGCCCTATACTTATAAAATCTTTTTGCTTGCTGCAAATCTTCATAGAACCTCTAACGCCGGGCTGAAGTTCTGTGTATATCAACCCAGCCTCCTCCAATATTCTCACATGCAATGCTGCTGTTGATGGGGCTAAATTAAGTTTTTCAGATATTTCATTCACATTAAGGCTGCAAAAACACAATAAATGAAGTATTTCAATTCTGATTTCTGATGCAAGCGCTTTTGCTACAGAATATAACTCTGCTGGCTTGTCTAAGCTAAGTTCTATTTCCTTTGGCATATAAATCTTCCTTTACTTTGAAATTTTATTTTTATTAGAGGGTCTAAACTGTTTTTTATTTGTTTAATTTTAACATATTTTAATTATTGGAACAAGTTTATTTTAGGTTGTAAGCACGATAACCATATGAACAATGGTCTATTTCTAAAGCATAACATGGTATGAAAAAGGAGATGATATTAAAGTAAATATAAATTTTAATTAAATTATTAATATAAGGAGGCGGCTATATGGACAATTTATCAAAAATACCAAATAGGCTAATCGATGAAACTTCCCCTTATTTATTGCAACATGCGCACAATCCAGTAAACTGGTATCCTTGAGGAGAAGAAGCCTTTGAAAAGGCTAAAGCAGAAGATAAGCCTGTTTTCCTATCTATTGGATATTCGGCTTGTCATTGGTGCCATGTTTACATAATGACGTTAATTAACAGCGCTTAGCCACATATGTATAATGATAAATCAGTGTTCTAACATATGGAACTTTTTTTGTATCTTTTTGTGCAAAAATGCTATTCTTTAAATGAAGATTATGCTATAGTAATATCAATAGTAATAGTGAAATGGATAGCCATTTTTCTACTGTTAATATAGTTATCTTGGGGAGGTATTAAATTTAATGAAATTAAATAGTTGTATTGCATTTATAATATTGATTTTTATCTTATGCTTTACATCAGATATTGTTTTTGGAATGAAAAAGGAAGGCGTTAGTATAATAACCAAGAACATTAATGGAAAAATTGGTAACTTTTCTTATGAATATAAAATACCCCAAATAAGTGGGTTAGCTGATACTAATTTTCAGAAAAAGATAAACAACGAATTGTTAGAAGCGGTAGACGTTAATACGAAAGCCAAGCAAGATTTTATTAAGTGGGTTAATGAAAATACATCAAACTCCGCTAATAATAACTACTCATATACCAAGGAAACACTCGAATATACAATATATTGTAATAATGATAAATATTTAAGCATTCAATACTCTCTTATAAGCCAATCGCCTTGGTTCGAAATTCGTCCCGATATTACAACATTTGTTTTTAATTATGATTTAAGGAATAAAACAAATCTTTACATAGGAAGTTTAT
>CAYPQA010000136.1:0-8349 GCA_964412725.1 uncultured Eubacteriales bacterium | reverse complement strand
TGAGCTTTATAGGATCCAAACGGAAAGGCTTAAGGAGACGGTTGAAAGGGTTTATGCGAATGAGCCTTTTTATCGTGCTAAGATGCAGACGAAGGGAATCCTTCCCGGAGATATAAAATCCTTTGAAGACTTGGAGCATTTACCGTTTACTACGAAGCAGGACTTGAGAGAGACATATCCCTTTGGGCTTTTCGCAACACATATGGATAACGTTGTACGCGTGCATGCGTCAAGCGGTACAACAGGCAAGCAGATTGTGGTTGGATATACAGCGAAGGACATCGCTGTTTGGAGCGAGCTTATGGCGCGTTGCTTTACCATGGCCGGTGCGGACAAGAGCGACTTTGTTCAAGTCTGTTACGGATATGGGCTGTTCACGGGCGGTTTGGGCGCACATTATGGTGCGGAACGCATAGGCGCAACTGTCATCCCCGCATCTGTGGGCAACACCCCTAGGCAGGTTTCCGTTATGCAAGACTTTGGTTCAACCATATTATGCTGTACGCCGTCATATGCGCTGTATCTGGCCGAAACCTTGGCTGAGAACGGCGGCTTGGAAAAGATAAAATTAAAAGCTGGTTTGTTTGGTGCGGAGCCTTGGAGCGATAATATGCGCAAGGAGATTGAAGCAAAGCTTAAGCTTAAGGCCTTCGACATCTATGGGCTAAGTGAAATTATGGGCCCGGGCGTGTCCCAAGACTGCTATATGCAAGACGGGCTTCACGTTTGGGAGGATTGTTTCATCCCTGAAATTGTAGACGACGCCCTTAACCCCTTACCCGCAAAGACATATGGCGAACTTGTTTTCACAACTTTGAATAAAGAGGCGTTTCCGCTCATACGTTATAGGACAAGGGACATTTCCGCTTTGAACTACGACAAATGCGAGTGCCAACGCACCCACGTGCGTATGCAAAAACCACGCGGACGTAGCGATGATATGCTCATCATACGTGGGGTGAATGTGTTCCCATCTCAGATAGAAAGCGTTCTTCTTGAAATAGGCGAGGCCTCCCCGCATTATCAGATTATTGTCGACAGAAAGGACAATCTCGACACATTAACTGTTGAAATTGAGGTTTCCGACCAATTATTCTCAGATCATGTTAAGGGTCTTGAGGGTTTGGAAACTAATATAAGAAAACGTATAGAAAGTGTTCTCGGACTTGCATGCAAGGTACGTCTTGTCGAGCCTAAAACTATTGCACGAAGCGAAGGCAAGGCCAAGCGAGTTATTGACAATAGGCAGCTTCTATAAACCCACGTTTTTAGAGGTTACAAATAGGAGGTTTTGACATGATAAAACAAATTTCTGTTTTTATAGAAAACAAGCCCGGCCGTTTGGCCGAGGTTACAGGACTTTTGTCCGAAGCGGGCATAAACATTCACGCGCTTTCGATTGCCGACACCACCGATTTCGGCATACTGCGCATGATTGTCTCCGAGTGTGACAAGGCCAAGAAGGTTCTTAAAGATAACGGTTTAACCGTGCGAATGACAGATGTCGTCGCGGTTGCCGTAAATGATAGCGTAGGCAGCCTACACGACATCCTTGTTCAGCTTGAAAAGGCGGACATCGCTATCGAATATATGTATGCTTTCACCAGCCGTTCTCCTAAGCACGAGGCTATGATTATCCTGCGTCTTGCAAATCAAGACGAGGTATACCCAAGGCTCAAAAACCTTAACATACACGTTGCAAAGGAAGAATTGTTGGATTTACTCGGTGAATAAACCTTAAATAGTGAGGCGATTTAATTGCTTAAATTAGGTATAGACATAGGCTCAACTACGGTTAAGCTTATTGTCCTTAAAGACACCGAGGTTGTTTTCAGCCAATATCAAAGGCATTTTTCTAACATACAGGAAACATTGTTAAAAATCGTCACGTTCGCTAAAGCAACCTTGGGAAACATCTCTTTTTCTCCCATGATAACTGGCTCCGGCGGGCTTTCTCTCGCAAAATGGGTCGGTATCCCGTTTATACAAGAGGTTGTTGCCGTTTCAAAGGCCATAAGAACAGTTACTCCGAATACAGACGTGGCTATAGAAATCGGTGGAGAGGACGCAAAAATAATTTATTTTAACGACGGCATAGAGCAACGCATGAACGGTATCTGCGCGGGCGGTACGGGTTCCTTTATAGATCAGATGGCGACGCTTCTTCAAACGGACGCGTCCGGTTTAAATGAGCAGGCCAAGGACTATAGGGTTATCTACCCCATTGCCGCACGTTGTGGCGTTTTTGCAAAAAGCGATATACAGCCGCTTATTAATGAGGGTGCGGCCAAGTCCGACATTGCTGTCTCCGTTTTTCAGGCCGTTGTAAGCCAGACCATAAGCGGCTTAGCTTGCGGAAAGCCTATTCGCGGACATGTTTCATTCTTAGGCGGCCCCTTGCACTTCCTTTCCGAGCTTAAGGAGCGGTTTGTCGCTGTTTTGGGTTTGCGAGAGGATGAGATTATAGAAAGCGAAAATTCACATCTCTTTGCGGCCATGGGTTCTGCGCTGAGCGCTGATGAACAGAATGTTGTAAATTTTGATACCTTGATTTCCAATCTGCACACCGAAAAGCACCTTGACCTTGAAATAGGACGACTTAAGCCGCTTTTTGTTACGACAGCGGAATACGAAAGTTTCCGTAAGCGTCATGAACAAGCGCGCGTCCAAAGGGGACAGCTTTCAGAATATAAGGGTGCAGCTTATCTGGGTATTGATGCAGGTTCTACAACTGCAAAGCTTGCACTCATAGGGCGTGACGGTGAGTTGCTTTACTCCTACTATTCAAGCAACCAAGGTAGTCCGCTTAAAACTGTTATGTCTGCGCTTAACGATATTTATACGGCTATGCCCGAAGGTGTGTATATTGCTTCATCTTGTGTTACGGGCTATGGTGAGGCTTTGATTAAGTCCGCACTTAAGGTAACGTATGGCGAGATTGAAACCGTTGCACACTACAGAGCCGCCGCGCACTTTAAGCCGGATGTGGACTTTATCCTTGACATAGGCGGTCAGGATATGAAGTGCATTAGGATTAGTGACGGCATTATTGAGGATATATTGCTTAACGAAGCTTGTTCTGCGGGTTGCGGCTCATTTATAGAAACCTTTGCAAAAAGCCTTAATATGAGTATTCAGGACTTTGCTAATGAGGCTTTGTTCGCGGAGAATCCGATTGACTTGGGCTCACGCTGTACTGTGTTTATGAATTCTCGCGTAAAGCAAGCCCAGAAGGAGGGTGCGCCTGCCGCAGATATCTCATCAGGTCTTGCATACTCAGTAATCAAAAACGCATTGCAGAAGGTTATAAAGGTTACAGAGCCTAAAGATCTCGGACGCAGTATCGTGGTTCAAGGCGGAACATTTTACAATGAAGCTGTTCTGAGGAGCTTTGAGCATATAAGCGGCTGTGAGGTTATAAGACCGGATATTGCGGGCATTATGGGTGCTTTCGGTGCGGCTTTAATCGCACGCGAACGCTCAACATCTGAAACCAAAGGTTCGCTTATTAGTGCAAGCGAACTTAATGAACTTAAGATAGATACAAACCTCACGCGTTGCAAAGGCTGTACAAACGATTGCCTTTTGACTGTGAACCGATTTACAGACGGAAAAGAAAAGCGCAAATTTATTTCAGGCAACCGTTGCGAAAATGTGCAAGGCTCGCAGACAAAGACGGATAGACAGTTGCCAAACCTCTATGAATACAAGCTCAAACGTGTGTTTGATTATGAAAGCCTTCCGGCAGAAAATTCTAGGGCTGTTGTAGGATTGCCACGGGCTTTGAATATGTATGAAAACTACCCGCTGTGGCATACTTTCTTTACAGAGCTTGGGTTCTCTGTGAAACTTTCACCACAATCTTCAAGGCAAATCTACGAGAAGGGCATGGAGTCCATACCAAGCGAATCCGTATGCTATCCCGCGAAACTGGTTCATGGCCATATTGTTTCGCTTATGGAAAGCGGAGTTGACTTCATTTTCTATCCTTGCGTTGCCTACGAGTATAAAGAAATTGAGAATGCAGATAATCATTATAATTGCCCAATTGTCACATCTTATCCCGAAAATATAAAAAATAATATAGACGTTAAGAATTTCCTTAATCCGTTTGTAAGCTTGAAGAGTAAAGCCACGCTTGCGAACAGGCTTAAAAAGCTTTGTGGTACGGGGTTTTTTAAGGACATAACGCAGCAGATGGTCATTGATGCTGTTGATAAGGCTTGGGACGCATTCAACTTATATAAGCAGGATGTAAGGAAAGAGGGCGAAAGGGCTCTTCAATACATTAGGGCAAACGGTATTATGGGAATTGTGCTTGCGGGCAGACCTTATCATATAGACCCTGAGGTTAACCACGGCATACCCGAAATGCTTACAGGTTATGGTGCTGCTGTTTTGAGTGAGGACTCCATATCTCATATTTCAACAATTCAACGCCCGCTTATCGTGCGTGACCAATGGGCCTACCATTCACGTCTTTATGCGGCGGCCAGCCTTGTATCCGTTTCTGAACATCTTGAGCTTATCCAGCTTAATTCATTTGGTTGCGGACTTGACGCGGTTACAGGTGACGAGATTAAGGAAATTTTGTCAAACAGCGGAAACCTGTTTACTATGTTAAAGATTGACGAGATAAGCAACCTCGGCTCTGCAAGAATACGTGTACGTTCACTGCTTGCGGCTGTATCCGAACGTCAAAAGCGTGGTAAGAGAACCTATAAGAACAGGCATATGCAACCGCTGCGCTTTGTGCGAAAGCCTTTTACTAAGGAAATGCGCAAGAATCACACAATTCTTGTGCCTCAACTTTCGCCGATGCACTTCGCACTTGCTGAGGCTATCTTTGCAGAGAGTGGGTATAATGTTAAGGTTTTGGACGATATGCGCCGCTCCGTAATTGACACGGGTCTTAGGTATGTAAACAACGATGCGTGCTATCCTGCGATTATAGTTATAGGACAGATTATTGAGGCTTTGAAGTCCGGTAAATATGACTTGGAAAACACCTCCGTTATGATATCCCAAACAGGCGGCGGTTGTCGCGCCTCAAACTATATTGCATTCATTCGTAAGGCTCTTGCGAAGGCCGGTATCAACATACCTGTTATATCCTTCAGCGCACAGGGTCTGGAAAAGAATCCGGGCTTTAAAATAACCCCTAAGTTTTTATATAATGCGTTCAAGGGGCTTTTGTATGGCGACTTGCTTATGCGTGTTATTTATCGCACAAGGCCTTACGAGGTGGTTAAGGGTTCTGTTGATAGCTTATATGCCTACTGGAAACAGAAATGTCTGGATGACATAAAGAGCGGTGGACTTAAAACATTTAAGGCCAATGTTGAGCAAATCGTCAGAGATTTTGATGATATTCAACTTTCAGACATCCAAAAGCCACGCGTAGGCGTTGTGGGTGAAATCCTTGTAAAATTTCATCCGCTTGCAAACGGGGATATAGTAAAGCTTTTGGAAAGTGAAGGTGCCGAGGCTGTTGTACCGGACTTTGTAGACTTCATACTCTACAGCTTTTACAACAACAAATTTAAGGAAGAGAACTACGGCGCAAGCAAGGTTACAACCGCTTTGACGGAGACTGTGATAAAACTTATTGAGGTTTTGCGCTCGCCGATGTCAAAGGCACTTGAAAATAGCAAGCGGTTCAGCGCTCCGGTTCCAATTAAAAAACTTGCCGAAATGGCAAGCCCGATTGTATCTTTGGGTAACCAAACCGGCGAGGGTTGGTTCTTAACGGCCGAAATGGTTGAGCTTATAACCTCCGGAACGAACAATATTGTTTGTATGCAGCCGTTTGCGTGTCTGCCAAACCACGTAACCGGAAAGGGCATAGTCCGCGAGCTTAAAAAGCGTTATCCGGAATCTAATATCGTTGCCGTTGACTACGACCCCGGCGCAAGCGAGGTCAACCAGCTTAACCGTATTAAACTTATGCTTAGCAATGCAAGTTGCTAAATGCAATGCAAGTTGCTAAATGCAACGCAAATTGCTGAGCGTGAAAAATAGGGAGTGCTTTCTAAGCACTCCCTTAAGAGCCAGTTTAACATCTCCAATTTACGTACTTTCGGTTGATTTTTTGCTCTGCTATGTCAACGCCTCCTATATATGAGGAAATATAATTTCCAAATATATAGCAGACTTTTCTTCGAGTATGCGTCGTCGGCGTTTCCTTGCATATCAAATAATCATCTCGAAATTATGCTAAAAGCGAGATATTAAACAGGCTCTAAGAACTTAAAAAAACAGAGAGTAGGTTAATTATGTGTAGATATATAATGGCTGACCAATTTCTGGGTGCTACATTTTTAGGGCTTATTAGAAAAAACATGTATAAGATTGAGTTTTCAAACCTTTATGAGATTGAAAAAAAGGTTGATAAAACAATTCGCGAAAAGCATAATGCAATGCTTTGTGTCTCTATGAATGAGATGTATTCGATTGTTGAAAACTATAACGATTTTTTTCAGGTTAAGAAAAACCATATTCTAATAAGAGAAAGCTTACAAAAGAAACTACACGAAGAAGATGGGAAAAACCAATTTATTGCGGTGCTTAATAGCTATTTTATGGACGGAATGCCTATTGACATCAGCAAAACTGTCGTTGAAACGTTGGATAAGGTGTTATAAAAGTATTATAAAGGAGATAAAATGTCGCAGAAAGTTATTATGGATTCGATTCATGGCTATATCACACTTAGCCCTACATTTTCTTTCATCATAGATACGCCCGAATTTCAGAGATTAAAATCCATAGAGCAGGGCAGCTTCAGGGTTTTGTACCCGGCGGCCAGGCATGACAGATTTATTCATTCACTGGGAACCTTTCATCTCGCCCAAAAGTTTGCAACAAATTTTATACGAAATATAAAGGACGACCTTGGTATCTGTGTTTCCCAGGATTTTTTAAAGCTTGTTACAGATACCTTCCTGTATGCGGCTTTGTTACATGACATTGGGCATGCCCCGTTTTCTCATACAACGGAAAAATTCTTTAAGCGCGAAAACAAAGGTGATGATTTTGCGATTAACAAAGGCTTGTTTTCTGCGCTTAGGAAAGTAACCAATAATGCCGGCTTTTTAGCTTTTGAAAAGGATTTTCCAAAAGCCTCACACACGCCTCATGAAATAATGAGTGCGACAATTTTAATCCAAGATGCCCAATATTTTTTACAAGATAACCTTCTGAACGTGGATTTGGAACTTGCGGCAAGAATGGTAATTGGCTGCACATACCAATACGAAAACCTTACTCTTTCAAGTCAGGATGAAAAAAACGAATATGGCATAAAGAACTGCTTTATTCGCCTGTTGAATTCAGAAACAGTGGATGTAGACAAGCTGGATTATATCACCCGTGATGCGCGAATGTCAGGTTTTTTAAACGTTCCCATTGACATAGACAGGTTGGTTTCGTCTATAACCGCAATCAAAGAGGATGGTTTTATCCACCCGTCATTCAGAAAAAGTGCTCTAAGCGTTATTGATAACGTTTTTAGGGCAAGAGCAGAGGAAAGCTTATGGATGTTATCGCACCCGATAGTTTTGTACGATTCCGAACTGCTTTCATACTGCATAAATTTATTACATACCTTAGTGCATCAGGACTATATTGAAAATGTTTTTTCAATTGAGGCCTTAAGCAAGTCAGGCGTAACGGTCAACGGGAAACGCTACAGACTTCTTAGTGACATTGATATAAGTGCGGATTTACGTTCTTTTTATGAATCTAATGATTTGATTAAGGAACTTTACGACAGGCATTCAAGACGTCATCCGATTTGGAAATCCTGCTACGAGTACAAGTATCTTTTTGACGAGAACGAGGAAGAAGTGTTTTTGTATTTTAAAAGCCTGATGGACTATATGAAAGACTCCGAGATTTTCGTTTTAAATCAAGAAACTTATGACAGGATTCAATCGGATATAAATGCGTCGCAAAATGTAAAGGTATCAGCATCGTTTTTGAAGCGTTTTTTTGATGAGGAAGGTCTTGCTTTTGATTTGGTAATCTTGCCGTATACAAATTCCTTTTCGGCAAAGTTTGACCCTAATGCAATCTATATTTCATTTACAAACCTACCCAAGCGAAATAATCAAAACTATGTAACCTATGAATTTCTGAAAGGCTCTAATAAAACCGAAAGCAAGAGGCTTTTTTATATTTATTCCAAGGAAAAGTTTAAAACAGCTAACTTAGAGTCCTTCATCAACCAATTGAGCAAAGCAACCAAAAAAAGCAGAGCAATTCTACATGATTTGTAGAATTGCTCTGCTTTTTTTTGAACCAACCATATGTAGACCGGACGGCTATAGTGCCGTCCTTGCAGGGTAA
>CAYPQA010000135.1:0-8367 GCA_964412725.1 uncultured Eubacteriales bacterium | reverse complement strand
CATTGTTCCCTTTATTGTGAGAAATGAAAAACAGATTAAAACCAATAAAATTAAAATTATGTTTTTTTTCATTTTTTTCATCATACAGCCCACCTGCTTTCATTCTTTATTTATCAATGCCTAAATCCAGCCTCAAATATTTCATTAAGTAAAAATTTTGCATATTCATATTCCGAAGAAAATTCTCCGGCGGCGTTTCCTTGAGTAAATTGCAAACCACTTTGAACAGCAGCACCCTCTACCCGAATGTTGATCCCATGCCAATCATTATAAACTTTAACATCATCCGCAGAAATATCTGGATTTAAACCCACAGCTCTAAACAAAGGCTCTGTGATGGCGTTTGGCGCTATCTTGCCTCCGTCCTTGCGGTAGTAAAAAATTTTAGACGCACTTGTTTGGTTTTTATCGTCCGCTTCCCAAATTGCGTCGTCCGTTCCTATCAGGGTGAAATTATCATCAGCTTTTATATAGCTTTCATATTCCGAAAGGCTAATTGCCTGGCCTGTTCCTTTAACGTAAGTTATACGTATTGCCCCATAAACAGCCATATCTCCATTTGAGGTGTTTTTTAATGCAGGCTCCTTGGCAACCACGCTCCCCGGCAAAATGTTTATTGCGTTGTTTTCATTCCAGTTGCCCTCGTCTATCTCAACGCTTATTCCTTGAGAAAGAGTATAAGTATTTTTAATTGGAGTGTTTGATTTGTAGGTAAAATACGCAAGAGTTTCAGGAACAAGCACAGACCCCATTAAGCAAATAATCAGGATTAAAATTTTATATTTATTTTCCATTCCTAAAACCCCCTAATTGATTTTTAAAAATCCGTCACTTCCTAAAATAACAGGCCAAGCAGTGTATTGTAAATGTTGCCTTGTTGCCTCCACGCCGTCAGCCGAAATTTCTATATCAAGCTCCATATCTCCAAGATTTGAAACATTCTTTGTAACTCCAAAAAGGAGAGGTGGTGTTTCCTGTCCAGGCTTTAGTATGGTTTTATAATAAAAATATCCGTCTTTGTGGTTAAAAAACCAAGATTCTTCCCAATCCGAGGCAAAGTGTAAGGTTACGGTTTCAAAAGTAAGCTTATTGTCAACGGGTTTTGTAAGCTCACCCAATCCATTTTCTGTGTCATAGCCGTCTATTTTAAAGCTCGGAACTATTATTACTCTAACAAAGGCTGGAACTGCGCCGACATTATAAAGATTTCTTATGGTTAAAGGCTTTGTGGAAGTACCCCAAGAAACGTTTCTGGAATCTATGCCTTCTTCGTTTACCTCGATATAAATGTGAGGGTCAAATGGCTCAAATGTAAACAAGTTGTTAACCTCTGCTGTCAAATAAGTAAAATACGAGTATGTATTTTCAACATATAGATTAGTAGCAACGAGTACTAATAAAGCAACAGCAATATAAAATTTAAATCTCTTCATTCGACCTTCTCCTTTCATTTATGAAGCCTATTAAGGATGTTCAAGAACCTGCCAACCTTAGGTATGGAAAAACGGACTACCCCGATTACATTTCTGTAATCAACGGGGTAGCCGTCCTGCGTATTGTTTGCGTCGCCCTTGGTAAAAAGCCTCTTGCCCTCGTAATCTACCTCCACGACGCGATGGGTTACAAACATTGAACCGCCATCAGCCTTAAATGTTATAACATCCTCTGCTTTAATTTTTTCTATATCTGTGGGAACAGCATAGATCAAATCACCAACCTTATAAGCTGGCTCCATACTCCCTGTCATTACAGAATAAAGGCGGACATTAAAAAAGCGTGGAAGTAATAAGCAAGCAAATAATAGGCTTAAAATTACGATAAGGACATGGTTCACTCTCCATACTTTCATAGTAAAACCTCCGGCTTAATCATAGCTCATAATATTTGTTGTATTGCCCTTGTCGCTTGGTGCGCCTGTAGACTTGTTGAAGTCCGGCCGCTCCTTGGAGCTTTCGAAAATGAATTCATAGGGTGCGGGGTCTGTTGCCTTAACCTCATAGGATTGCTCTTTTACCATAGGGGTATAACGCCAGTTTGATTGAATGTCGGTTACGGTATACAATCCAAGTATTCTAGCATATATGCTCTTACTTTCAGTGATTTGATCGGCTTTGACAGTTAAGACCACGTAAAATATTCTTGGCGTGGGAGCATTGTATGCTATCTTAAATATAAAGCTTTCGTCTTGCGTTGCGGGATTGTCAAGCCTCTTGGTTATAACGAATGAAGATATATACGGTTCAAGTGTAATGTTATTTGCGCTTGTAATCATTCTATATTCGAGGGTTGCTGTTCCCATAAGTCTATATTTTATTAATTCAGAATCATCAACAATATTAGGGTATGTTATTAGTATTCTCCCCGGGTATGGGTTTTCTATGCTTATTGGTATGACGGGTGTGATATTAACAGGGGTTGATATAACGTTTATAAATCGCCCTCCTGTGGTATCTGTGCCATCCCCAACAGCCAAGTAAACCTCTGTATGAACAGCCAATGAACCCGAAAGATTAAGACTTCCGTCTTGATAAATTCCCGCTCCGGGGCTTGATGAACGCGCGTTTATCAGGTTTGTGTCATCAGAGAGGTTTATTGTTCCCTTATTATGGATTATCGAGCCGGAAACATTTGTAACATTCCCGTTATTGCCCGATATAGTTAAACCCCTTAAGGTAAGGGTTCCAGATGGATTTACATAAAACATATCCCCTAAATACTCCGGATAAGCCATTCCGTGAACCTCATGTCCATCATAGCGTATTATGCTTACGTCATTTCCCTTTGCGTAAAGCTCTTGCATATCGTTAACATCAACCTGACCGCATACATAAATGTTTACAAAGGATTGGCTGTCTATTATAGGCTTTATGCTTGCCAGAATTTTAAAGCTGTCTGCGGGAGATAAGCCGTACCCTTCGTTAAGTTGCTGTCCGTTAATGTAATAGCAGGAGACAATAACAAGATTAACGTTGCTTTTGCCTATCTCAAGGTTGTTTGAAAGAGCCGTTCCGTCAGGAAGATTTTGCTTGTTTACCAGCAAAAATCGTCTTATATACTGAGATGCGTCACCAATCAGAATATTGCTTGGAACAACAAGCTTGGCTCCGGGGGTTGTGTCCTCGGAATAAAGCCTGTACACATTTGAGGTATTTAATAAGGCTCCGGTTATTGTTATTTGCATTCCTGATTTTATATAAATCGTTCCCGCAATAAAGCAGTTTCCACGCCTTACATTAAGACTTCCCTCTGCATAGTGAACTTCGCCCGATAAAGAAGGGCTTAAGGCTTCGTTAAAGGTTTGGTTTGAAAATATGTTTCCGCCCTCGGCATTTAAAATACAGTTTCCGTTAAGATAAATCCCTCCTCCATTATTAGCCTTGTTTTGACTTATAATGCCGTCCGAAAGGTTTGCAGTTGCGCCCTGTATGAAAAGTCCGCCACCGTTGTTGGCTTCGTTTAGATGTATTCTTCCTCCGCTTAAGCTCAAGGTGGAATTCAAGTCTACAAATAAACCGCCACCGTTATCGAACGCTGCGTTGGATGCGATTTCTCCTCCGCTTATATCCAAGCTTGCCCTTGAAACATAAACACCGCCGCCGTCACTTCCGGTTGAAACATTATTTAAAACCTTGGTTTCACTAGTAAATTTGGTGTTTCCGCCTAAGATAAACACACCTCCGCCTTTTAATGCTTTATTTGCATTTACACTCATCCCACTCAATTCATGGTTTGCATAGTTGAAAAATATGCCGCCTCCGGAATTTGCTGCTGTGTTTCCTTCCACAAGTCCACCTGTTCCCACAAGGGTTGCATGTCCTGCCATATATAACCCGCCGCCGTTTACACTCGCTTTGTTTTGGCTTATTATCCCACCGTTTATTTTAACAAGCTTCACAGAGCTTGTGTAAGCAAAAATTCCTCCTCCATGTTTTGCCTCATTCTTCTCTATAAGCCCGCTGTTCATCGTAAAGGTGTTGTTTGCTGCCATATAAAGCATGTTTAGGTATATACCCCCACCGTCAAGGGAGGCTTTGTTATTTCTTATTGTTACTCCGTTTATAATAACAGGCGCATGATTTGAATAAATTCCTCCTCCGTTCCAGCTTGCATGGTTATCACGGATTACTCCACCTGTACCCGTAAACAGGCTGTTTCCTGTATTATTATAAATACCTCCGCCGTTTTGGTCAGAAACATTTGAATATATTTCTCCACCGCTCATATTAAACCTACAGCCTGAACCGGAAGCGTTAACGCCTCCTCCAACGCCCGTAACCCTGTTATTGTAAATTTTTCCTCCATTTAGACTAAAGGTGCTGGTGTTTTCTAAGCTTACTCCGCCACCATGCCTTGATGAGTTATCATGGATTAGGCCGTCTGACATAGTAAAGATTGTACTTGTGGAACCACGCTCCCTGTCTAAGAATACACCTCCACCCAAAACCGTTGCGGTATTGTTATCTATTTCACCCATATTCATTATAAAGTTTCCGCCGTTGTTTATAAAAACAGCACCGCCGCTTTTTGCTAAGTTTCCTGTAAGCCTGCCTCCGTTCATAGTAAGGCTCCCGCCCAAAACGCTTATCGCACCACCATTGTTTATAGATTTAGCGTTTGCAATTAAAGTCCTGTCGTCTATTGTGAGGTTTCCGCCGTCTACAACAATTAAAGGCTCTTGCGAGGTTGTCGTCTCCTTGTTGCCGTCAAGTGTGATATTTTTCAGACTAAGGCTGTTTCCGGCAGTGATTCTTATAATAGGGCGCTTATCAAATCCGCTGCCTCTTTGAACCATTGTTCCCCACGCAATACCGCTTAAATCCCATTCCTGTGAGCCTGTAATGTCTACGGTGTCTACTATTATTATCCATGAACCGTTTCTTTTGGATAATATCTCCCTTGCACGCTGAAAGGTTGCAACAGCCTTTTGTGGAGTTGAACCGTCAAAGCTGTCATCACCCTTTATAGTATTTGTGCTTGCCGTCCCTGCCAAGTAAACCATGCTTGCAACTGAATAAACATGTTTTCCGTTTTGAACAAGCTGAAAGCTTGAAATAGAGGGGTTAAGGTAAAAATTGGCAAGGCTTGCTTCAATAAGGCCTCCCTCCACAACTCTTTTGCCAACCATTACGTCAGGGAGGTTAAGTGTAAAGGTCTTACCTTGCAAAAGCGGCTCACCTAAGCTAAGAGGCGCATTAGTTCCACCCCCTGTATTTGTGCAAAATATCATACCTCTTATGTCAGATAAGTTGTAAAGCCTGAGTGCTGCGGGAAGTGATAGATATATAACATTTGAGCTTTCGTCAGAGCTGTAAATTGAGCCGCCTTTCATGTCCATGAAACCGCCAAGCATTGAAACCTGCTGCCCAAAGCCAGACTGTAGCTTAGTGTTGTTGTATATGCTCCCGCCATTCATTAGAAAGTTTCCGCCTGTGACCAAAATCCCTCCATCCTGTGTGCTGTTAAGCGGTGAGAGGTTATTGTTTGTTACAGTTCCGCTGTTCATTACTAAAACCCCTGAGGACATTACAACGCCATGGGTAGGGCTTGAATGAATCATAGTATTATCAAGGGTAAGCTCACCGCCATCTATGTTAATTAAAGCCGTGGTTCCCTTGCTTTCGCCGTCAAGCATTACGGAGTTTAAGGTGAATTGCACGCCGGTTGGGATGTTAAACATTGAGTTTAGATAGTTAAATCTTTTAATTGTAATATTCGGGAGACTTATAGAATAGTTGCCTGAAATAGTTAAAGTTTCGTCACAAATATAAATTGTGTCTTTATCAGGGTTTCCGGACACGACCTCTCCGGCTTTTTGAATGCTCTTTATCGCTTTTGATGGAGAAAGACCGCTGTTTTGCTCACTACCGGAAACAGCATTTACATAAACCCCTTTTGTATCATAGACAATAAGATTATTCTTATAGACATCAAAGCTATAATGAGATGAGGTTTCAAGGATAAATCTGCCTTGATATTGAGTTATGTCAGCACCGTTTTCCATTGCAATAATGTTGTTTCCTAAAGCATACTGAGGAGCGTCTAGGTTATTGGAAAATCCCAAAAGGAGTCTGTAGTTTTGCGTTACACTTGGAGAAGTTATTTTAATAAAGCCTCCGTAATAGCTTTGTCCGTTATAGTCAAAGAAGACAGAACCGTTTATTATTGCATTTTCTGCGTCTAATCTTATTCGACGGTCTAAGCTTGCACCGGCCACATGAACCGCAAGCCTGTTTGAATTTATTGTTCCACTATTTAGATTTAATATTGTTTTTCCGCTTATAAGTATGCCGGTTCCATTATCAGCCTCTATAATTCCCCCTTGAATGGTTACAGTCTGGCTTCCGGAAGCCCTTATGACAGAAGCACCGGAGCCGTTATTTAATATCCTTGGGCCGTTAAGCAAAAACTCACCACCCGTAACCCATATGAGGTTTCCGTAATAGTACTCATAGCGTACTATATCAACCGCATCGTTCCAGGCTTCGTTGTTTACAGCAACTTCACCGCTTATGCTTATATGGCTTATGGGCGTTCCACTCTCATTTAACAATTTAAAAAGTCCATAAGCTTTTTGATAGGTTTTAACAGGCTTGTCCGGACTGGAACCGTCGTTGTTGTCATCGCCGTTTCCTGAAAGGAATATAACTCCGTTGTATTTAGTAAGCATTTTTTTATAGATAGCTATATCGCCGTTTTCATTTTCCCTAAGCTCATAATCCGTAGCAATAGGCTCGCCTAGTGCGAAGTAATCAATCGCATTTTTAACAATTCCTGCCGAAACCATTACGCGCCCAAGGTTTTCAGTAACTCCCGAAGGGTCGGTTATAATATTGAAAACCGTACCCGCAGAGGGTTGTGCCGACAATTCAATGGGACTCGCACTTACATTGGACATCGCAATCATGCCGTTATTAATAAGGCTTACTCCCTCGCTTATAATAAGCTTTCCTTCCACAACATTGATAATTTGATATGCGGAGGTGCTTGTTTCACCGTTTAAAACAATGTTTTTAAGCGTTAGGGTTGCCCCACCTGATATTCTAAACATAGAGCCGTTATAGGTTTCATATCTTTTTAGGCTAATATTCCTTAATTCCCCAAGGTCTATAAGCTTGCTTGAATTTATGTCTATGGGCTGTTCCATAATATGAATTGTGCCGTTATCTGAAACGAAGTCCATCGCCCTTTCAATAGTTCTTGCGGGATTAGCCAAAGAATTTATTGTCGAGCTATCGTCACCATTTGCGGGGTTTAAATAAACATCTCTGGAAACCTCTTTAATCTCCTCTGCTTTAACAAAACTAAGTAAGATATGGTGATTTAGAGTTATATATAATACAAGTAATATAGAAATCAAAACTTTATATTTTCCCTGCACTCGTTCGCCTCCAAATTTTTGACATTAAACATTAATTATTCTATTTTTAATAAAATTAACCATAAATATACATAAATTTGCTGCCTATATGTTTTATTGTAAAAGGGGCTTGCCGTCATAAGGCAAACCCCTTTTATTTACATAAGGTATAGAGTTTATTCTAACAATTTTATATCGGCCACGTATCCATCCCACTTGATTTTGTCAATTAACAAGCGCAAAAGCTCACGTTTCCTGAAATCAGAGGCGGAATCAAACACTCTACTTAGGCTTTTTAGCTCTAATTTAAGCGTTTCGACTTGAGTTTCATAATCTACGTTATTTTCTATTTTGGAATCCTTTGTAATTTCTGTTTCTAATTCATTGCATTGTTTGCTAAGCTCAGCAATCTCGTGTTTTATTATCTCGCTTGTAAAATCATCTGCACCCTTGGCAAGCGTTGTAACTAGGTTTTTTATCATATGCCTTTTGCTTTTTAGGAGGCTTTCAAGATAGGATGGGTCTTTTGTGTCTGCATCCTTGGACTTCAAAATATATTCCCTTATTTCTTCAATGTGCTGTTTTATTGGTAGTTTTTCTGTGTCTCGATTGAGCAGCTCATCGCATACAGTCTTTTCAATCATATAACCGTCTAAATTTTTCATATCACAACTTAATTTTGATGAGCGTTCCTTTTGTTCGCAGATATAGTAAAATGGCATTCTTCCATCGGCAAGTTTTTTATTTGAATGAAAGTGTGGTCGCATATACTGTCCGCAACGCCCGCATATTAAAAGACCGGATAACAGCGCGTTGTGAGTGTGTGGTGAACGCATAGCCGCTTTGCTCTTTGACTTTTTCAAATCCAAAATATCTTGAACTTTAATCCAAGTTTTGCTGTCGATAATACCCTCGTGCTTTCCCATCGCAACAATCCACTCTGACATGTCATTTTTAATTTGACGGTCGGAGCTACCTTTTGTGCGGCTATAGGTTATAAAACCGCTTTT
>CAYPQA010000134.1:0-8447 GCA_964412725.1 uncultured Eubacteriales bacterium | reverse complement strand
ATAATTTCAGCAAATCTCTTGTTCGTTCATAACAGGAAATTTGCCTCTGCAAATTCCTAATCACTCCAAGATATTTGGAAATTATATTTCCTCATATATAATAACTACATGGTTGTACTACTTTTTGTTGCATCTGCATATAATTATTATTAAGATAATTTTATTAAGGTAGGTGCAATTATGGCTAATAAACTAAAACAAAAAGAATGGATTTTGCTGTCTGTCCCAATCCTTTTCATTTTAGGAACGCTATTTCATTTCTTGTATGATCTTTCAGGCCAAAATCCTATTGTAGGATTTTTTTGTCCTGTAAACGAAAGTGTTTGGGAGCATAACAAAATGGTAGTCTTGCCTCCTATATTAGTTTGGGCTGTATTCTATTTTCTGGAAGGTGAGAAATATTTCATTGATAAAGATAAATGGTTTACTGCCACTTTGGGTTCTGTTGTGACAATGTTAATAACCATTCCTACAGCTTTTTATTTCTATACTGAAGCCTTTGGTGTTGAGCTTTTGTGGGTGGACATTTTACTCTTACCTTTTGCAAACATTCTAGGTCAGCTTATGGGACTACATATTTACCGATATGGAAAAGGCGTTAAATGGTACATTCCTGCGTTGCTCTTATGCTTTATTGTTTTGCTGTACGGCTATTTTACATTTTACCCTCCACATTTTCCCATATTCATGGACGGGCCTACAGGGACGTATGGGATACAGCTAAAATGAAAAACCCGCATAATTGACGGCTTTTGCTGTCAATTATGCGGGTTTTTCATTTTAGTTATACTTGTCAATTATAGATTTTGCTTAATACACTTCATAACATCTATCGCAAGTTCAGCCATATTCTCAGATCTGAGCTTAACCGTTGTGTCAATCGCAATGGGCTTGCCTATGGTTACAACAACAGGCGAAAATAGCTTGTAAGTAGATTTTATGCTTACAGGTATTACCGGCGTTGATGACTTCTGGGCAAGCAGGATAAAACCCGATTTTGCGGAGGTTTCCTCGAAAACTTTCATCCTTGTACCCTGTGGGAAGATGCCCATAATATGACCATCTTTTAGTAATGATACCCCTGTTTTAAAAGACTGCATGTCCGTTCCGCTTCTGTCAACCGGAAACGCGTATACGGCATTCAATACTTTTCTTAAAACTGGGTTTTTAAATAGTTCCTTTTTTGCCATAAAGCGAACATGTCTTTTTGGTAAAGCTATGCCAAGAGTTATCGGATCCCAGTTGCTTTGGTGATTTGCGCAAAGAAGCGAGCCGCCCGCCGGTATGTTTTCAAGGCCTATTATCTTAAATTTGAATACAACACAATATATAAAGCGAAAAATAAACCTTAATGCGTCGTAGACCATAGCTCAACCCTCTCCATTATCCTGTCCAAAACCTCGTCAACGGAAAGACCATCGGAATTAAGGTAAAATGCATCATCTGCTTTTTTAAGCGGTGACTGCTCCCTGTTCATATCTCTGTAATCACGTTCTCTGATTTCCTGTTCAAGTGTATCCAAGTTCGCGTCTATGCCCTTTGATCTAAGCTCGCTCATGCGTCTTCTAGCGCGCTCTAAAGGCGTAGCGTCGAGATAAATCTTTACACTTGCATTGGGCAAAACAACCGTTCCGATATCACGCCCGTCCATAACAAGCCCACATTTTTCAGCCATTGCCTTTTGCATGCTCACAAGCTTTTCGCGTACACAAGTCACAGTTGCCACAAGCGAAGCTGCCTCTGCCGCAGACTGAACCCTTATGCAGTCTGTAACATCCTTATCGTTTAAAAGCACACACTGCATACCGTTTGAAAAGCAGAGTTCAATGGAGATGCCTTCAAGTTCGTCCTCTGTAAGTGTTGTGAGTTGCTCCTTTGAATAGCCCTTTTGAGTAAAATAATATCCAACCGCGCGGTACATAGCACCTGTATCAACATAGATAACGTCCAATCTTTTAGCCAAAAGCCTTGCAACCGTACTTTTGCCTGCACCTGAAGGGCCGTCTATAGCAATTGTTATGTTCATATCTTTCCTCCCAAAGCACCTAATGCGCTTAAATAGCCTGTTGAAAAGGCAATCTGTAAATTATACCCGCCTGTGAGAGCGTCTGTATCTATAATTTCTCCTGCAAAATAAAGCCCGTTAATAAGCTTTGAAGCCATTGTTTTAGGGTTTATTTCCTTAACAGAAACACCGCCCCTTGTTATAACAGCTTCATCAAAGCCCGCTGTCTTTTTAATTGTGAAGCTTAGGCCTTTTAAGGTTTTCATCAAAGCTGTGCGTTCGTCTTTTGTAACCGAATTAACCTTTTTCTGTGCGTCGATACCCGCGCGCTGTATAACCGTATCTATAAGGCTCTTTGGCAAAAGGTCAGCCAAAGCGTTTTTAAAGTCCTTATTCGCATACTGCTTAAAGTCACGCAGCAGCCTAGCGTCAAGCGTTTCCTCTGAAAGTGCGGGTTTAAGGTCTATGGATAAATGCGGGTTTTTATTCTTATCTTGATCTATCATAGCGCTTAAGCTCAAGATAACAGGACCCGAAAGCCCTGTGTGAGTAAAAAGCAATTCGCCGAATTCTTCGGCAATTTTACGGTTGTTTTCATATAGAGTTACGTTCACATTCTTCAACGCAAGCCCTGCCAACGTTGAAACATCCTCCGTAACATCAAGCGCAACAAGTGAGGGTTGCAAGCGAGTAACTGTATGCCCTAAATCCTTCGCAATGCGGTAACCGTCACCCGTGGAGCCTGTTTTGGGATAAGAAAGCCCGCCCGTTGCAAGAATCACAGCATCCGCATCAAACCGTCCTTTGTTTGTTAAAACGCCGCTTATGCACCCGTCTTGATGCTCCAAACTTTTAACTGAAACGCCCGTTAAAACTTTAACGTTATTATCTTCCATAAATCTCAAAAGTGCGGACACAATATCATAAGATTTATCGGAAACGGGAAAAACCCTGCGCCCTCTTTCGGTTTTAAGCGGAACTCCCAAGCCCTCGAAGAACAGCTTCACATCCTGTGGGTTAAACGCATTGAAAGCGGAAAACAAAAATCTCGGGTTGCTTACTACATTTTCCATAAGCTCATTAACCGTTGCATCATTTGTCACATTGCAACGTCCCTTGCCCGTTATCAAAAGCTTCCGTCCACAGCGTTCATTTTTTTCAAGCAGTGTGACGTTTGCACCATTTGCAGCGGCAAAACCTGCCGCAAGCATACCCGCCGCACCGCCGCCAACAACCACTATGTTCATCAAAAGCCCAACTCCTGTGGAATAACTATGATAGTAAAACGCCCCTCATGCTTCATGCCATGGTTAACGATACCGATAGAATTGCAAAGTCTTTGCGGCGTGTCACAATCCTCACAGCGCCCGGATATAACACAGGGGGTCTGGTGCCCGTTACGCTTCGCATTCATTGGCGCAATCTTACGCATACGCTTGAAGGCCTCCTCAAGATTATCCACAACCTTATTAACTCCCGTAACAATGATAACCCTTTTAGGGCCGAATATAACCCCCGCAACGCGATTACCCGAGCTGTCTGTATTAACAAGCTCGCCCTTCCTCGTTATCGCATTAACACCTGTAACAAGAAAATCTGCAACCATAGACTGTCTGTAAATCTCGGTTGTCTCCGAGAACGGAATACTTTGATAACGGTCAAAGAAATTATAGTCACCGTTTCTAAAAACTTCGACAAGGTTCATATGAGAAAGCGTTTCGGAACCACCCAAAGCCACGCTTGCTCCATTTGGAATCATATCCAAAACCATCTTCTTGGCCTCATCAATATCCTTAGCATACCTCGCATCGTAACTTTTCTTATTCAAAATCTCAATAATTTCCTCTGCAACAAGTTCGTTTTGCCAAGCTTTATAATCCATAAATTTTCCCCTTTTTCACTAGATTTTTCCCAACTATTATATTTCAACTCAATTCCTTTGTAAAGAATAATATAAACCGTTTGAATGTGGCTCAAATTTTACTCTTGATTTTAAGCATATCCTGTGCTATTATATATCTCGTTTTAAAACTTAATATTTGGAAGCGTATCGAAGTGGTCATAACGGGGCTGACTCGAAATCAGTTTGTCCGCAAGGACACGTGGGTTCGAATCCCACCGCTTCCGTCAGAATTTGTGGAAAGCTGTCGAGTGGAAACTTGACAGCTTTCATTGCATTATAAGGGTTATTTATATTTTGCACATAAAAAGGAGAGAAAAAAATGAGAGTTTTCAATCGTCCATTTGATGAGTTGCAAAAGGATTTTCATAAAATGTTGGCATTTCTTGTTGATGATTATGCTGATAAACAAGACCATTATATATGGTCAGCAACAAGGTTGGGCGCTTGGGTGAGCAGCTTAGCATCCGGATATGGACATTTTTTTCCAAGCTATATGAAAGACAACGCCCAACTATGGTTCAACAGCATTGATGAATTAGTGGGATTTGCTGTTTCTGAAAATGGAAATGCTGATTTTTATGTGTTTGCAAAAAGAGGACATGAATTTTTGTATGGTGAAATGATTGAATGGGTTAAAACAAATTGGAATAGCAAGAAGGGCGTATTGAGCACCTTAGCAGATGAAAACCAATATACTTTAATGCACTCCCTTGAAAAAGCTGAATTCAATAAAGGCGATATCGCGGAAGTTTCAAGACAGTATGATTTGCTTCATTTGGATTTATCAGCCTCAATTTTACCCGAAGGCATTGTAATAAAGAATATGTTTGATTGCCCCAACGAGTATGGCATTAGACTTTTGCGAAACAATGCTTTTTGTGGTACAAATGAAGTTTCTGACTTTGATATAGCAAGACAGAGGATTGGGAATGAAAGCCCCTATTATTTTCCGTATCTTGATATTTATGCCCAAAATCAGGATAATACAGTTGTAGCGGGTTGTGTTGGTCTTGTAGATTACAAAAACAACTATGCGGAAATTGAAGTAGTCTGCACGCATAGCGATTATCGCAAAAGAGGACTCGCACAAGCTGTTATTACCGCGTGTATGCGTAGGCTTCGTGATGAAGATGTAAAGTACGCATATATTAGTGGTTATAATAAAGCTGCAATTCGTCTATATGGAAAATTTGAGTTTACAACCAAAAGAGAATGGATTAGCTTTTCATTGTAAAAAGGTTGATCCATATTGCGGGAATAACTCCAACTAATGAGCATAATCCTACGTTAGCTTTTTTGACTCACAAGCGCAAGATTTAGCAAAAGCTGTCGAACGTGGGTTCGACAGCTTTTGCAATTTTTATGAAACATGTTAGGAGGTTCAATATGAAGCAACATATACATATATTTGGTGCTTCCGGTTCTGGCACAACGACTATTGCACAAGGTATTTGCAGAAAGATAAATTACCTGCATTTTGATTCCGATAATTATTTCTGGTTACCTACTACCGCACCATTTACTGTAGAAAGAGACAGGCAAGAATGTATGGACTTAATGAAAAAGGATTTACAAGGCCATACTCAATGGATTCTTAGCGGTTCAATCACCGGTTGGGGTGAAATTTTATTGCCGCTATTTGATTTAGTCGTATTTGTATATGTACCACAAGATATCCGAATTGAGCGATTAAAGAGACGAGAAATTGAAAGATATGGCGATCGAGTATTGTTTGGTGGAGATAGATATAAAGAAAGTTTAGATTTTATTGAATGGGCAGCTGCATATGATGTAGGAACAAGGAATGGTAGAAATTTGTCAAAGCATGAAGCTTGGTTAGAAAAAATAACTTGTCCTGTTTTAAGGATTATAAATGATGACTTGGAAAAAAGTATTAATAAAGTCATTCAATCAATCGGTTAATTTTTATAATCACAAGCATAACATTTAGAGCCAAAAAGGCTAACAAGGGCTAAAGTCCCTATGAAGTCAAGCTTTTTTGGCTCTTTAGGTACAGGCAACAGTCTATCATCATCAAACGATATAGCAAAAGGGTTAGAGAATACTAAAATTATTTCGATAAATACGCTTTTGCTAAATACCATACCAATCAACCTGAGCGAATACACGCACATTGGGTTTGTATTCATTTTGCACTCACATCACATTCCATCGGTTTTTAGTCGCTTTGTTGAGGGGCTGAAATTTAATCCTGATCAATACATTTTTGCGCTGGCAAGCTATACAGATATTTTTGGTAGGGCAATGGAGCAACTACGAAATTATATCAGCGTGAAAGGTGGAATACTTTTTGTTTTATAATTATAAGTGGGGGATATCATGAATATAACATCGAAGGAAATACACAACAAAGCATTAGAGCTTGGATATGTGTCATGTGGGATTGTTAGATCAAGTGATATGCACGGTTATAGTGAAAAGATAAACCAACGCATAGAATGTTTTCCATTAACAAATTCGTATAATTCAATCTTTGCAAAGTTTGCTAACCCAGAGGAAACGGAGCCGTGGGTAAAAGCTGTGGTTGTCTGCGTGGGGAGATATGGTAAATATAAGGTTACTGAAGAGTTGCAGGGTAGAATCGGGAAGTATTACCTTATGGATTATCGCGTCGTTCCTGAATCCAAAGAAAATCAAGCTGCTGTGCAATTTGACCTGTATTTGTCGCAAAATGGAATTAAATTTAAAAAGCAAACTATGTTTGGCGGTAGCTCGGCGTGTCGGTATGCGGCCGTCAAAGCCGGACTGGGTGTTATTCGCAAAAACAACTTCCTATATACTGAATTTGGCTCATGGGTTTGGCTTGAAACATGGCTAATTTATACGGAAATGGAATATATATGTGAGCCAAATATTGCGCCCTGCCCAAATAATTGCACAAAATGCATTGATGCTTGTGCAACCGGTGCTCTTGCTGAGCCATATCAGATGAATGCTCTTACTTGCACAAGTATGTTGACCTGGGGCGGACAATCAAACACTTTACCGCCGGAAGAATTACGCTTGAAAATGAAAGGCTAGCTGTATGGATGCGACGATTGTCAGGATTGCTGTCCCATGAACAAAGGTTGTTGGACAAACGATGATGAATTTCTCAAAATTGATTCATTAAGCGAATATTTATCACTTGAGCAGCTCTGCTTATTAGATGACAAAACACTTGAGGCTAAATTATCGTCTTTGTTTTTTTACATAGGTCATGACAAGATTTGGAAGTGGAGGATTCAAGCCTTACGTGCCATGGCTTACGAATATAAGCCTAAATACCTACCTTATATCCAAAACGCTCTTAATAATGACAATGAATTAATCCGTGAGATGGCAAAATGGGTTTTGGAAACTATTCAAAATGAAGTAACAAGCTATGCTCTTTAACGCTAAAGATCTGCACTTCTTTCTTCGCGAAATTGCGCAAACTTGTAGAGGCAAGTTTGCAAATGCTCAAAAAAACTCCTGAAATAGCTGATTTCTTAATCAGATATTTCAGGAGTTTTTTTGTGTCGATTTTCGATTATTCCAGATTGTGACTGTTGACATTAGAGTATACTCGAATGTTAAAATCAGTCATAAGAAATGGAGGTAAAAAGATGAAATGGACAATTAAAAAGATGGCAGAAATATCCGGCATACCCATTGATTCCCTAAGATACTATGACAAGCTAGGCATTGTATCACCCAAACGCTTGGAAAACGGGTATCGCCATTATGATGAAACAGATTATATGCATTTGCAGTACGTGACGGTGATGAAGTATGCAAATTTCTCCTTGTCCGAGATTAAAACGATAATTCAAAGTCTTGGATCGGAGACAAACGATGAGTGCAACAAAAGAAATCTGGAGATTTTCAACAGCAAAAGGACAGAGCTTTTGGAGATGGCTAAAAATTATCAGAGCATCGTAAAGCTCATTGATCATCTGTTACCAATGCTTGATAGTAGTGAGTTATATCATGAGAACGGAAAGCAAATTGAGTCATTTGTGCAAGGTATTTACAAACGAATTACAAATCAAAAAATGGGGGGATTTTATGAAGAAGCATAAAGTTATATGGGCTATCGTTATAGTAGCAGTGGTGATTATCTCCGCACTTGCGTTTGTCTACTTCAGTGCAGTAGAAAATTATAAACGCAACGTTGAGTCCATACAGGTGCATAACGTGGATTTAGGCACCATATCAGACGGTGAGTACCTCGGAGACTGTGATGTGGATTTTGTGCAGGCTCGGGTTCGGGTTGTGGTCAAAGACCATATAATCACAGAACTGGAAATTTTGGAACATAAAAATGGCCGCGGAGCCGCGGCCGAAATCTTGCCATCCAAGATAATTGCACAACAGCGTATTGATGTTGAAATTATATCCGGTGCAACCTCCTCAAGTAAAGTTATACAGGAAGCGGTTTACAACGCATTGACAGGCAAACATACATTTCAGTATGAAAATTAAAATTAAGGGAGTATGAAAATAATGACAAGTATGTATAAAAGCCTGCATTCGATTTTCCGATTTCTTTTTGAT
>CAYPQA010000133.1:0-8636 GCA_964412725.1 uncultured Eubacteriales bacterium | reverse complement strand
ACGCTAAAAATCTGCACTTCTTTCTTCGCGAAATTGCGCAAACTTGCCTCTACAAGTTTGCAAACGCTCGAAACTAGTGCGATTTTAATGCGTTAAGGAGTATATATGAGGCAATATAACTTACTTCATCAATGCATGAACTAATTCTTCAAAAATCTGTGCAACCTCTGCTCTGTCTGGAGTGTACTTTGGTGCAAAATCTCCATTCAGAGGCTTCATAATGCCTGCTCCTGCAAGGTTTTCTGCGGCCTCCCTTGCCCATGCAGATATGGTTTCTTTATTTATAGGTACCTCTTCAAGCACAAACTCATCATTTTTAAAGTGTACATAGTTGTTAATCATCACAGCCATCTGCTCACGGGTAACTAAGCCGTCAGGGTCAAACTTGTTTTCGCCTATGCCCGAAACCAAGCCTATCTGCTGTGCCCAGCCAACAGCACCCTCATACCATGCGCCGCTTTCAACATCGCTGAATGTGCTTTTCTTACCTGTTATATCTGCGCCGTCAAGATTTGAAATAACCGTAACAAGCATTGCGCGGGATATAAGTTGATCCGGATAGAAGTTCGTCTGAGATGTGCCTTTAAATATACCTCTTGCCGTTACAAAGTCTATACCGTAAGAATAGGGGGAGTTACTGGTATCCTTGAAATTTACAGGATTATACCCTACCGCATACTTTGAGAAGTGGTTGGTTGTAAATGTAACAAGGTGTGTTTTTGCATCATACTTGCAGTACTTTATGGAATTCATTTTACCGTCAGCCGAGATATAGTAAACAACAACTTGATTGGGTTTTTCACCGGGAGCAAGGGTGTAAGGTACAGAGACTGTTGCCTTTCCTCCGTAGCCGAAGTCGGATATTTCTTTCCTTCCATCGCTTATGATAAATTCAAATACCGGCCTGTTTTCTATCTTTGATTTATCTTCTACAGACAGGTTTTGGAGGTCAACGGCTGATGCCTTAATGGTTATATCTGCAACAGCTTGCTCGGATATGGTCTTCAAAGCCTTGTTGTTAAAGCTTATAACAGCCAAATGAGATACTATCGTAAGACTCATCCCGTCCTTATCGGACGTCTTGTCAAGTGTCATCTTTGGTACGACAACTTCAAACTCAGTTGCATCTGCAGGAACATCTACACTTATCGTTATCGTTGAGTCCTTTGTGGTTACTTCTACAGGCTTTGGTGATGTCGAGGCGTTTGTTGAAGCCGGTATTGGCGTGGGTGTAGGAGTAACAAATGCTTTCGCTTGATCGGTTGTCTGAGTGTGTTCAGATTTATAGTTATAGTCTGGAGTATTGTTAGAATCTGGTGTGGTATTCGGTGAAGAATCAGGTGAAGGTTCCTCTGGTGAAGGATCTTCGGGTGAAGGATCTTCCGGTGAAGGATCTTCCGGTGAAGGATCTTCTGGCGAAGGCTCTTCCGGTGTTGGCTCCTCCGGCTCATCGGTTGGCGGGTTTGGCTCGGTAACGGTGGAATATACAACCGTTTCAACAGAGTAGATGTCCGTTGCCACAGTTCTTTCAGGCACGTTTATTATCGTAATATTTGGAGATAAGCCGCCTAATGACGCGGGGACTGTAATCGTCACAGGCGAGATGCGGTCATTGTCAGAGGAACCTGGCTGTGACTGCGGGAAAGGATCGCCGCCTGTGGCATGGTAAGGCACATTGGGTATGAAATATTTGCCTTCTTCATCTGTCTTGACAGTTCCGGTAAGAGTTACACCTGAAACACCTGTGACCGGGATTGAGTATGAAACATCTGCACCAACTACAGGGGTGCCGTCATCATATGTTAATGCGCCTGCAACTGGGTTGTGTTGAACTTGGATGTCCCTTATTGCAACTAAGCTGTGCGGTATGCTCCAATCCGGAATCCATGGAGGAATAGTTTCGATACCGGCTATGGGGTTAGTTGCGCTTTGGTCATAGTTGCCGGCTTTAAAATAGAAAGCTCTGACAGGGCTTACAGTCTCCTCGTAAATAGTAAACCAGTCTCCGTTGTTCATGCTTTTGGTTTTGAAATATACCCTGAGTTGAAGGTTTTTCATCTCGTACTTCAATCTGAAAGGTGTACCGGTTGCCAAACCGGAATTCCAAGAGTTGCTGCCGGTTGTAAATATTGCACTCTCGCCCGTGCCGCTTAGAGATTTGACATTTGAAGCGGGTTCAGGTCCGGCCGTCGGATGGTGAGTGAACACGTAGTTGTTTGTCACGAATAATTCGTACATACCGCTTGAAGCAGACCATAACTGTCCGAGACAGGTCTTGTTGCTGTTTAATCCGTTGTTAACTTGGATTACCAGCTCTTCTGTCTCCATAACATGGTATCCCTTTGGGTTCCAATGAGTTTGCACGTCTGTATTCGGCATTACTTCTCGAAGCTCTGTGCGTATAGAACCCGAGCCCGTAGTGCCGTAACCTTTAAGAGATGTTTGGAAAATATCCCATCCCACAAGGTTTGTCGAGCCTGCACTTCCCGTTCCTCCGTACCACCAGCCATTGAACTCACGGCCTACAAGAATTGAACTCAAATAAGGCTTATCCCATGGGGCTATGGAATAGGTTCCCGGTTGCAATTGCCAGACAGAGTAGTCAATCAAGGATTTTTCAGCAATTCCCAATAAAAATGAACCTGTACTGCCATTGCTTAATGAAAGTGTAAGATTATGCTTATCCACATTAAGTGTGTCGCAATATTCACTCTTTATAACAAGACGTCCCCCCTCAACGTTCCAATAAGCGGATGGAACGAGACTTCCGTTATTAGAAATGCCGGTAACGGTAACGCCGCCGGATGACCTCAACTCAACGTTTATATCTTTGTTTGAGCTTTTAGTATACCAAGCAAAATCGGGGTTGGGTCTGGCTCCCGAAATATTATCAACTACGTTCAAAGTAATCGTAGGATTTTCTGCGGCAAAGCACGAAACTGTAAAACTGTACGTGCCGACTGCGAGAGAATCCAGAAAATGCGGTTGAAACTCAACCGTACATTCTCTGCTTGAGGGGTCAACAGAGCTAATCGCATAGTCCGTGTTAATCACCGATGCACCTTGTAGACTTCTAATACCGTTGTTCTGCGGTATATTCGCAACAAAGGATACACGGTTCATCTGCGTTCTGTCATATGTGACGGTGTTAGTTTTCAACGATACGGCATCAGGGCTAATAACCGTGAGCCTGTATTCCAAATATTTGCCGTCACCGAATTTGATGCTAAGTTTGTGACTTCCAGCCGTGCAACTATCTAAATATTCAGGTATAAACGTAACTTTCGCGCCTTCAACAGTGTAAGCGGTTCCTTCTGTGAAATTTGAAAGCTCGGCTGGGGCTTCAATAGTTGTAAACGTACTGCCGTTACCCGTAATAACCGTTGAAACTTCATCATGTACGGCATCTGCTTTGCTATAAACTCCGTTGTGTTCGGATATGGAGGGATAAGCTACGGCCTGTGGTTGCATATCCAAGCTGTTGTAAACCTCAAACGAGTTCACAACCACAGAGCCTGTGGAATTTGGTGGTTGACCTGCTGCCCCCTGTAAGATATCCGTAAGCAAAATTGAACAGCGCACGAACTGAGCGTTAATAGGCGTTTCGCTTTTAAAAACAAAGACGCATGAGCCATCATTGTCAATTACCTTTGGCGCCCCTAATAGCACCCAACGTCCATCGTTAACACCTTTAATCGAACCGGTACCCGACCAAGTCCTTGCTGTTTGAGTTGTTGGAAGCGTGGACCATGTTGAAGCTTCTGTGGAAGATGTAGCTGTGTCCACCGAAACGGATTTCACATAATCAGGCGTGAACGGAACAATGTAATCATTGCCTCCCGAGCTGTTGTTGTAATATCCTCCGTAAATTACGACGGTATCAAACTGCTTGTTTTGTCCTAAATTAACTGCAAGGCCTATATTTTTTTCCTGGCTTGCATTCACATCACCGCTGTTTATATGCCAGGTTGTCAAGGTTCCCGGAACGCTTGTGCCACTTGTGAGGAATTTATTCAAAGAAGTGCCGTTTCCACGTATTTTTGTGAAAGCATAGCTTGCGGCGCCGTTTCCCGCAGCGCTGTTCCATGAGCTTGCTCTGTAAAGGGATGTATTCGGCGCAGCTGCAACCGCACCACTTCCCCCTGATGCATGCGAATAAAGCGGAACAAGATTAGCCGCAGGCGTTACACCCACTGTACTGCCCACAACCGCAGGCCTATTAAGCCCAACATTCTTAATCCCCGCATCATATTCCTCTTGTGTTAGCGTATGGCTTACAAATATAGGTTCCGCTGCCTCAAAAGCCGACATACTGGGATAGCCCGTGGAGGTTCCGAAATAATTTTCAGGAATCGTAATATCAAACTCTAAAGTTACAAGGTCATTGTTGGCACTTGGTTTAACAAACTCAAATACATAAATAACCTTTGTACCTAGAGCAAATGAACTTAAATAAGAAGACAGGAACTTAATATCATTCGACCCCGATTCTGTCCCGTCAGAAATGATAAGTTTCGTCGTGTCAGCCTTTAAATCATCACTGTTGCCGTCTTTAACCAAAATTTTATCCAGTGAATATCCGTTGAGTGTCGCTGTTACATCAACGTCTGTATTCGCAAAAATCGCTGATTTACGCGTCATTGTAGGAATTTCAACTGTAATTTTAAACTCTGCGTCAACATCCGCGTCTGCACCAATTGAAGCTTTTTTAAACCCCACCTTGAACACATGGTCTCCGGAGGCTAATGTGTTCAGATAATCTGTAGAGAAGGTGATGGTCTGGTTGTTTTGGCTGTCTTTTGCTCCCAGAGTTACTTGTGAGGATGTTAAGGTTGTGCCATCTAACGAAATAGAAGACGCGGTTAGGTCGTCATAATCGTGTACGGTCGCAGTTAAAGAAATCGTTTGCGTAGCATTAAAGGTTGCTGTTTGTGCACTAAGTGTGGGCACGCGAACACTCTTTGTGTTGTAAACCTCAAATGAGTTAATGGTTATAGCGGCTTTAGCCGTTTGGCTTTTATCTGTGCGGTGCATATTTACACGTATATACTTAGCGTTCACTAAATCAGGTGAGTTGAATACAAATACCTTCTCTCCGCCAGTACTCTTGACGGAATATTCACCCAATTTTTCCCAGTTGTTTGAACCTGCAGGTACCCAGCCTGTAGTAATGTCGGACGCTGCAGTGCCGCCGGTGTTGGTATTATTGCTGGTGGGCAATGCCGAAAATGTGGCATCATCTGTCGTATACTCAATTGTAATAACGTCAATATCTGTGCTTGTAAGCGGGCCGTTGCCGCCGGTATAAGCGGTGTGAAGCACAACCGTATCAAAGTCAACACCTGAGTCTGACAATTTTACGGCTATACCCAGATTTCCGGTTGAAGAAGCAATGTTAGGATTTGTGTCGTTACCTTGTGTTTGCCAACTGTTGGTGTTGCTTGGGGCTCCTGAAGTTCTCTTGCCGTTTAGCGCTAAGTTTGGCCATCCTCCAGGTGCTGTACCGCTGCTTACTGTGCTTGCTCGAGCTGTACTTGTATCTCTTGTATCGCCTGAAACAGGGTCAGTTGGAAACTTTAATGCCAAATTTATTAATCCATTTGCGGCGTTGGCATCCGGGTATGCGGCTAGAAAGTCCACGTTTGCAATTGTGTCATAGGTTGTTACGGTAGCGGGTGCTAACGCCGCCATCGTCACTATTGGCATTGAAATTGCCTGCAGTGTTGTTTCGGGAACTGTCAACGCGCTGTCTGAAGTCAAAGTTATTCCCCCGATTAACGTTTCTTCCAAATAAGGTTCCAAATCATCTGCCCGTACATTTGTTCTTTTAATCGAAACCATGTTCAAAGTCAAAATGGCAACCAAGAAAACCGCCAACCATCGTTTGAACAAATTTTCTGAAAAACCAATTTTGACCCCTTTACTCATGTCCTTTTTTGTCTCCATTAAATTTCCCCCTCTTTATTTAATAGGGTCGTTTCTTAAAACCCCTCGCTCCATTTCCGCCAAAATTGCGTTCGATCACCACGCTTTTGCGAGTTTCGTTCGGGTTTTTAGAAGTGCCCATAGGAATAATCCTAAGTATAATGCACTGAATAATTCATGTCAATTGGAGATAAATGATTCTATACATGTGGTACAGATGCAATAAAAGGCTACCGGATATCATCCGGTAGCCTTTTAGCTGTTTCTATTAATTGACGATTGTAAAGTTGTAACTGTTGCCTGAGTAGCTCACTCTGACGCTTTTGTTAAATTCATTAACTAACAGCTCCATCAGTTTGTCGACGTCTGTGTCATAGTAGGTATAGCACGAAAAGCTGTTTTGACCATTCTTCATAGACTTCTTGGCTAGAGCCAGAAAGTCCGCGTCCGAGTAGGCCGCGAGACCACTCTTTATATAGTAGTTGTACTTGTCGGCTGTTGCGGTTATTCCGTAGATGTCGTCCCAACTATGATCCTGAGCGAGTTGTTCAGCCGTAACATTCAGGTATCCGTAGTCGATATTACCGGGCACATCGGGGGTTGGGTCGTCCCAGGTCACGTCGACATAATACCACTCGTCGTCAAGCTTTATGGCGTTCCAAGCGTGACCCAAACCGTCACCATAGCCCGATATGACGTAACAGTCTATGCCAAGTATGTCCATAAACATCTTGAATGTCTCAGCATAACCCTGGCAGACCGCCAGCCCTGTATTTAAAAGACCCTCAATCGTATAGGACGAGTCGGGTATGGTGTTTTTTATAAAGTTGTCGTGGTCGTAGGCTGTGTTAAGGACGATATAATCGTGGATTTTCAGCTCCTTGTCGTAGTCCGTCATGTCTTTGGTTATAAGGCTATCAAGTATCGTTTTGACGGTTGGATAAAGCTCTTTGGCTCTGTCGCTCAGTTTACTTAAGCTACCTCCGCCGTAAACTACCTTTCTGAGCTCTATGCCTACATTGTCGGTAACAGATATTTCAAGAGCGGTTATTTTGTTATTCCTCGTCCAACTGGCTTCTATCCACGCGCTTCTTTGTGTATTTTCAAGGCAGCCGTCAAGTATCTGGGTTACATCACTTTGTGACAGGTTTTTAACGTTGATGGTGTATTCCCTTGCTGGCAACTCAAGTGCTTTGTAAATAAAGTCCAGAACCTCTGCTTTGCCGTTGTAGGTCTTTTCTAGGTTGAGAGCGGGAACGGACGGTATGGTTGCTATCGTTTCTATTAAAACTTCGTCGGGTTTAGCAACTGCGTAGTCCGGAAATAAAAAAGTCATGAATAACGCTAAAAGCACAATGGTTGACGATAATCTTAATTTCTTCATAGTAACCCCCTTAAGGTTAATGCATGCGTAACGTAGAAATCCCCGTTTGAAGAACTGTGTCAATATCATTATAAAAATCCTCTATGCTCTGTTTTGCATATACATCGGGGACTTTTGTAACGTTTTCCATATGCTGCGCTTTATAATCAACGTTTTCCTGAAAGCCTATATAAACAACATATTTCCCGCTTGGCGTAACAAATGGCGTTGGCAACCCAAAACCGCTCAAAGGCAATGAGTTTCCGACTACAGTCGCCAGATCGTATTCCAAGCATGTATCCACAAAATCACCTGTTGAACTGAAAACAGTCTCGTTTGTTAAAACCACAACAGGTATCGAAGTTAAAAATTGCTCCTTGGCAGGCTTTACAACCCAAGACCACCATTTTGTGTAACCGTCCTCTTGAGGTAAATCTTTATTCAGAGAACTCCTAAAATAGTCCGTTAATGGGCGCAATGCGTATAGTTCGTTAAAACGCTTTGAATCCCTGTATCGGAAATTTCCGATAGTTATGTCTTTTCTGGTTAAGTATTCCAATATCTTTCGGAAACTCTGGTCACCGCCGCCATTATAGCGCACATCCAACACAACGCCCTTTACTTGTGCCGCTTTTAATGACTTGACCGCGTTCTCAAAGTCACGCTCTACATTTGAAAAACCGCTGTCAAATGAAGGGATCAGAATATAACCCACATCATCAATAACTTCATATGAAATGGCTTGTGTGGGGTGAAAACCGAAATTAATCGGTGACTTCTTGGCTTCGCTCAGGTTCGGATTCTTCATATCCACTGCAATGGTGCGTATATTCCCCATTGCATCCTTTAATTCGTACGTGAGCAATTGCGGCGGCGTATCGTAAAAATAGGAGAAGTAGTTATAAAACTTACATCCGACTAATAGCCTGCTCCTTGCGCCCTCATCGTCACAAGCTCCCTCATAATGATAAGCAATCATAGTGTCCAAAATATCCATAAACGGTACATCATTAATGGACAAAATTTCAGAACCCACCAAATCCTCGCCCAATCTTGAATAAAAGATAATAGGTTTATTTTCAATCAGGCGTATGTTGAGTGCATAGATGGCATTATCATAATATGGCAAAACCTGATCGGCAGTATCGCGATTGTAAAATCCAAAAGACAAATGCCCGTCTTTCAATTCCGAAATAAACTCCCTGCACAGTTTATAAAAATCCTTCTCGCTTTTTATTGAATCCAGTTCTTTAGAGTAAGCTCTGTACAGTTCATCCCAATAAAACCCGAACAACCGTTCCTTATAGTCCAAATTAACATAGCTGTCACGAATTTCCGTGTAAAGAAA
>CAYPQA010000132.1:0-8654 GCA_964412725.1 uncultured Eubacteriales bacterium | reverse complement strand
TGCCTTAATGTATGAAGACTGGCCTTTTTGGTTATGTTTGTTTTTTGATATGCATTAACAAATGCTAACTGAGCAGCCTTTCTTGAAATATGGTTGCTTGGATCCCGACCTTCGAATAGCCATTTTTTCGGTCTATATTTTTTGTAATATTCTCTCAGTGTCAAAAGACATTGCTGAGAAAGAAGAGTATACCTATCCCGTTTGCCTTTGCCCATATTTACTCTTACTTGCATGACAGGAATGCATATATCACTAATTTTAAGGCTAATGATTTCAGAAACACGGAGACCGGAACCATAAGCCAACATCAATATAGATTTATGCTTTAAGTTATCACAAGCATTCAGTAGTTCATTGATCTCTTGTCTTGTTAAAATTTCAGGAAACTTATGACTTTTACGAATTCTTGGGACAAGTTTAGTGTTAATAATGCGGTTTAGTGTTACTTCAAAAAGAAATTTAATGCAGCTATTGTAAACATTAACAGTTTCCGAGGATAGTTTTCTGATATCCAAGAGGTACTTAAGGTACTCTCTGAAATGTCCTTCGTGAAGTTCCGCTACAGAGCAGTCAGAATATTCAAGAAACAATCTTGCCTGAGTAAGATATTCGCTCTCACTATGGCTACTGAACCCTCGTAAGCGAATATCATCTTTCATCCTTTCCAGTATTTGCTGAATTTCATTTTCGTTTTTCATTTCACTTACCATCCCTTTAATTTATTTGTGATATAAAATCACAAACCTAATTGTACTCTTAAAAGGACGGAATGAGATTAAAAATAAAAAAGCTTGACTATGTTTCAAGTCAAGCCTCTACACTTGAACTACCGACCACTGTGTAGCAGTTTCGTTCTATGTTTATACAATCCAAGCAATGCAATCTGATGATAAAAAGCATATTGCATTGCTTGTGGAAGGCCGATGTGAAAGAAAGTAGGTATCAAGAAATGGTAAAGAAGTTTGAAATTATGGTAGAGAAAGTAACAGGTCATTGTGCATGTGGATATAAAGAAGGAGATATAATAACTTGTAGCGGATTAAATACGCCTGATCAACCATTTTGTGGTGGGGCTTACGCAATACTTTTTCCAATGCAAACGGCATTACATAGCGGGGCTACATTTGGATTTGAGGAAAATCCAAAGAGTAAAACTAAATTGACTTGTCCTGACAACGGCTATGTAACATTTTGTATAACCCTTTTAGATTAGTTATAATTAAGTGAAATAAAGAGACCTCCTTTAGGATAAACCAACTTAGGACAGCCCTATGCAACACTGATAGAATCCGTGCAGAAATTGCACGGCGCTAAAATTATGAAGATGATATCCTTAGATTAATGGGAGGTGAAATACATGGACTGGCGCAAAAAAATCAACACAGACGAAAACAACAGCCACTTTCAAACTAATTTTGACTGGATATTGAAAATGAACCAAGCGATAGCCTATATTGAAAACAACCTTGACGGAGATATAGATTATATAGAGGCCTCAAAAATAGCCTGTTGCTCTGTTTATCATTTTCAAAGGTTTTTCTCATTCATAGCTGAAATACCGTTATCAGAATATATACGGCGCAGACGTTTGACGTTGGCGGCCTTTGAACTGCAAAGCAGTGAGGTTAAGGTTATAGACGTGGCGCTTAAATATGGGTATGATTCTCCGGAAGCGTTTGCCCGTACTTTTAAAGCGTTGCACGGCGTTACTCCCTCGGCAGCAAAGGATATCGGAATTAGACTGAAAGCCTATCCATGTATGAGCTTCCACATTTCGATTAAAGGAGATGTTGAAATGAATTACAGAATTGAGAAGAAAGAAGCGTTTGAGATGTTCGGAGCTACCACGGATATTAGTACCGTTGATAATCAAAACTTTTTGTCAATACCAAAGTTTTGGGAAAAGTGCAGAGCTGACGAAACGATAAATAGAATTCGTAGAGCCTGCAATCTTGGTGAAAACGAACCGTTACATGCGGCTATGTATAATTGCACCGCTACTTCTCACGCTTATATGATAGGTCATTTTCTGCCAGCGTCAGGCGCACCTAAAAATTTTACGGTGCTGCCGATCCCGGCTTCGACTTGGGCAGTTTTTTCGACAGAGGAATTGAGCATTACGGAAACCGCGGAGCAATCCGCAATTATGTGGAAACGTATCTTCACAGAATGGTTCGCCACATCGGGTTACGAATTGGCAAATGCGCCCGAATTGGAATTGCATTATAAGAAAGCCGAGGATAGCTACGTGACTGAAATATGGGTTCCGGTTGTAAAGAAACAAACGAGTTAGGCAGACCATTGGAGGTTTTAAACAGGCCTGCCTAATAAGGTAAGTTAACCTTGAAACGAAAAAGCAGTTTATTTGCAGCCGTTCTTCATTTCACCCACATATTTGGTTAAAAACGGTTCTGCATTAAGGCCATGCTTTTCGATTATTTTTACAATCGCACTTCCAACTATAACGCCGTCTGCGTATTTTGCAATCTCTTGAGCCTGTTCGGGCGTGGAAATTCCAAAGCCTACCGCGATTGGTGTGTCGGTCACAGAGCGTATTGTGTTTATGATGTCCGAGAGGTTGGTTGTTATCTCACTCCTTACCCCTGTAACGCCCATTGATGAAACAACGTATATAAACCCTGTTGCGTCCTTTGCAATTTGAGTAATCCTATCTTTGGATGTGGGGGCTATGAGTGATATAACATCAACGCCGTTTGCGGTTGCAAAAGGCAAAAGCTCGCCTTTTTCCTCATATGGTAAATCCGGAATTATTATGCCGTCCACGCCGACCGCATTACAGCGCGAAAAGAAACGCTCATAGCCGTAATTAAATACGGGGTTTAAGTACGTTAAGAAAACAAGCGGAACATCTGTCTTTTTACGTACACTTTCCACAAGGTCAAATACCTTATCCGTGGTTGTTCTGGACGATAGCGCACGCACATTTGCGGTTTCGATAACCTTGCCTTCGGCTATGGGGTCGGAGAAGGGTATACCAATTTCAATTAAATCTGCACCGCTTTCAGCCATGGCGAGGATAAATTCCTCGCTTCTTTTTATGTCCGGATCGCCTGCCGTTAAAAATCCAATGAAAGCTTTGTTTCCGGATGCTTTATTTTCAAAAGCTTTGCTTATCCTACTCATTTATAATAACCCCCTTATATCTCGCAATTGCCGAAACGTCCTTGTCTCCTCTGCCCGAAAGACAAACAATTATAATGCTGTCCTTGACCATTGATGGAGCCATTTTCATAACCTGTGCAATAGCATGTGCGCTTTCGATAGCCGGAATTATGCCCTCGGTTCTTGAAAGATACTCAAACGCTTCAACGGCCTCGTCATCTGTAATCGGTACATATTCTGCACGCTTTATGTCGTGCAAGTGAGCGTGTTCAGGGCCTATGCCCGGATAGTCCAATCCGGCTGAGATAGAGTAAACAGGTGCAATTTGTCCGTATTCGTCCTGACAAAAGTAGGACTTCATACCATGAAACACCCCAAGCTTGCCCTTTGCTATAGTCGCGGCATGCTTATCCGTGTGGACACCATGTCCTGCAGCTTCACATCCGATAAGGCGAACGGACTCGTCGGGGATAAAGTTATAGAACATCCCCATAGCGTTACTGCCGCCACCAACGCAAGCCACCACACAGTCCGGAAGTCTGCCCTCCTTTTCCAAAATTTGCGCCCTTGCTTCACGGCTTATGACGCTTTGGAAATCGCGCACAATCATAGGGAACGGGTGAGGCCCCATGACAGAACCTAAAACATAGTGTGTATCCTGAACGCGCTTTGTCCATTCTCGCATTGTTTCGTTGACCGCATCCTTAAGCGTCATTGTCCCGCTCGTAACTGTATTGACCTTTGCGCCCAAAAGCTTCATACGGTATACATTAAGGGCTTGACGTTCCGTGTCCTCCTTGCCCATGAAAATTTCGCATTCCAATCCCAAAAGTGCGGCCGCAGTTGCAGTTGCAACTCCATGCTGGCCTGCACCCGTTTCTGCTATAACTCTCGTTTTGCCCATCTTTTTGGCAAGAAGTACCTGACCAAGGACGTTATTTATCTTGTGTGAACCGGTATGGTTCAAGTCCTCACGTTTAAGGTAAATCCGAACACCGCCCATGTCCTTCGTCATCTTTTCCGCATAGTACAACAGAGACTGCCGTCCCGCATAGTTGTTTAATAAACTTGTTAGCTCATCGTTGAATATCTTATCGTTTCTATAAAACCCATACTGCCTTTCAAGGTTAATAATCTCATTCATAAGCGTTTCGGGGATATACTGTCCGCCATGTACGCCATATCTGCCCTTACCCATTTCGCACTCTCCTTATGATTTTTATTATCTTTTCCCTATCCTTAAAGCCGCCCGTTTCAACTCCGCTTGAAATATCTATTGAATACGGATTTTGTTTCATAGCCTCATCTATGTTTTCAAGACATATCCCGCCCGCAAGAAAGAAGGGTTTATCCGTTTTTGGAATTTTAGACCAATCAAAGCTTTGTCCGCTCCCCGCTTGCGGGCTGTCAAAAAGCAGAAAATCCGAAACTCGGTTAATTTCCTGACCTACCCTCAGCGCGATAATCGTGGGCGCATTTATTTTTTTTATATAACTATCGCTTTCGTTACCATGTAGCTGTGCTATGTCTATTGTGCCTTCATCTATAAGGCGGTTTACAAAGTCAACGTCCGCATCAACAAATACACCAACGGATTTAATCGTGCGGCTAAGTCTTGACCTTAAAATCCGCGCATATTCTGGTGTTACTTCACGTCTACTCTTTGCAAACACAAACCCCACATAATCCGGCTGTGCCTCATTAACGTAATCAATATCAACCTCTCTGAAAAGCCCGCATATCTTTATCTTCACTTAAGCCCCCTCAGACTATTCAAAGCAACCTTCTTATCCTCGCTCCGCATAAGTGTTTCGCCAATCAAAACAGCATCTACACGATGTTCACGTAGTAGCTGGATATGCTCGGGCGATGTAATGCCGCTTTCGGACACGAATATCTTATCGTCAGGCACGTATTCGCGTAGCCTTATGCTTGTCATAATATCCACCTCAAAGCTGTCAAGGTTTCGGTTGTTCACGCCTATAATCCTAGCACCCGTCGCAAGGGATTTTTGCATTTCGGGAAGGCTGTGACTCTCCACCAGTGCGGACAGACCTAAACTGTGTGCAAGGCTTATAAATTCCCTAAGCGTCTTTTCAGACAGTATTTCAGCTATCAAAAGAATTGCGGACGCACCAAGGCACTTTGCTTCATAGATTTGGTAAGGGTCTATGATAAAATCCTTGCGCAGGGTTGGAATCTTTATTGTCCCGCTTATCTCCGAAAGGTATCTGTCCGAGCCTAAGAAAAACTCGGGCTCTGTGAGCACCGACACCGCAGCCGCACCTGAGGCTTCATAATCCCTAGCTATCTCAAGGTACGGAAAGTCTTTAGCTATAATACCCTTTGAGGGAGAGGCCTTTTTAACCTCACAAATGAACGCGATATCCTCGGATTTGAGTGCTTTTTCAAACGGAAAATCAAAGCCGTCCTTAATATCTGCAATACGTCGCTCTGTTGATTGTACGATCTTATCAAGAAACATTACTCCACCTCATTTGAAAGCTTTATAAATAACTCCAACTGTTTCAAGGCCTTGCCGCTGTCTATAACGTTGGTTACTTCCCCTATCGCATCATCAAAGGAAATCTCCTTTGCAACATATAACGCGGCCGCGGAATTGAGTATAGCTGCGTTTCGTTTCGCACCCTTCTGACCATTTAGTATTTCACGAATTATGCCTGCATTGCAAACCGCATCTCCGCCCACAAGCTCCGATTTATCACAGCGTTCAAAGCCGAACTGTTCCGGTGTTATCTCGTACGAGCGCACCCAGCCGTTTTTGACCTCGCAAACGCTTGTAGATGCGGACAGAGAAACCTCATCAAGCCCATCCTGACCATAAACAACCATTGCGTTTTTAACGCCCAAGTTTGCAAGCGCCTTTGCGATAGGTTCCACAAGCGACTGCTCATAAACCCCCAAAAGCTGCATCTTTGCGCCTGCAGGATTGGATAATGGGCCTATTATGTTGAAAACCGTGCGTATGCCAAGTTCTCGGCGTACAGGTGCAACGTATTTCATCGCAATGTGGTAGTTCTGTGCGAACAAAAAGCAAAGACCTATTTTTTCAAGTAAATTTGCACTGGCTTCAGGCGATATGTTTATGTTAACGCCCAACGCTTCAAGCACATCGGCCGCGCCGCACTTACTTGAAGCGGAGCGGTTACCATGCTTAGCAATGGGCACGCCGGCCGCCGAAACAATAATAGCCGCGGTCGTTGAAATATTAAAGCTATGGGAATGGTCACCGCCCGTCCCTACGATTTCAAGCACAGATTTCTCATGCAATAGCTTTATACAATGCTTTCTCATACCTGCCGCCGATGCTGTTATCTCGTCTATGGTTTCGCCCTTCATCGAAAGCGCAGTCAAATAAGCGGACAGTTGTACATCACTTGCCATACCGCCCATAATCTCATCCATAACGGTTTCGGCTTCTGTATACGACAGGTTTTCCCTTTTCGACAGCTTTAAAATAGCCTCTTTAATCATTCCGACCGACCTCCAAAAAGTTTTCTATAATAGTTTTGCCTTGTGGCGTTAAAATGGATTCGGGATGAAATTGAAGCCCGTAAACCCTGTACTCCTTGTGAGAAATTGCCATAATCTCGCCGTCAATTGTATTGGCGCAAATCTTAAGCTCGGTAGGCAATGTCTCTCTAATGCCTATGAGAGAATGGTATCTTGCAACTTCGATAATACCTGGCAAGCCTTTGAAGAGGGTGAAATTTATATCCAGTAGGACTGATGATTTTTTGCCATGTATCAATTCCTTTGCATAGGACACGGTTCCTCCAAACGCTTCATAGATGGCTTGGTGTCCCAGGCAGACGCCCAAAATCGGAATATCCATACCAAGCTCCTTTGCAACGTCCATGCATATGCCTGCATTTGCAGGCTTTCCAGGCCCCGGGGACAAAACAATATGGGTTGGGTTTAAAGTTCTAATTTCATCCACAGTCAATTCATCGTTTCTTATAACCTTGATATCAGGGTTTATGCTCCCGATAAGCTGATAAAGGTTATAGGAAAAGCTGTCGTAATTATCAATGAGTAGTATCATGAGATTCCCCCCTCTGCGAGCTTTAAAGCCTGCATAACTGACTTAGCCTTGTTTATACATTCCTGATATTCATTCTCAGGAACGCTGTCTGCAACAATACCAGCGCCTGAACGGATAAAGACCTTGCCGTTTTTCTTGAACGCAAGCCTTATGGCAATGCAGGTGTCCATATTGCCCTTGAAGTCCAGATAGCCGATTGCGCCGCCATAAACCCCGCGTTTGTTGTTTTCAAGTTCTTCAATAATCTGACAGGCTCTTATCTTCGGTGCGCCCGAAAGCGTTCCCGCGGGCAAGACGGCTCTTATTGCGTCAAGCGCAGTTTTATCATCTCTAATCTCCGACCTTATAGTCGAGCCTAGGTGCATTACATGCGAAAACCTCAGCACAGACAAATATTTTTCAACCTCAACCGTGCCGAATTTGCTTATCCTCCCCAAGTCGTTACGCCCCAAATCAACAAGCATGTTATGCTCGGCAAGTTCTTTCTCATCTGATAAAAGCTCTTTCTCAAGCCTTATATCCTCATCGTCGGTTTCGCCACGCGCACGCGTTCCCGCAAGCGGGAAGGTATGAAGAATACCGTTTTCCAGCTTGACCAAGGTTTCGGGCGAAGCCCCCACAATTTCTGTATCCTCACTGCAAAAATAAAACATATAAGGCGAAGGGTTAGTTGTTCTCAAGACACGGTATGTGTCAAGAAGGCTGCCCTCAAGTTCGGCTTCAAAGCAATTTGACAGCACAACCTGAAAGATGTCACCTTCACGTATATAATCCTTTGCCTTTTCAACCATCCCGCAATATTCCTCTTTGCTAAAAAGCGGTCTAAGCTCGGATTTAAGCTCCGTTTTCCCACCCTGCGCATAATTACCGGATTTTATAAGACGTTCCATCTCGTCAATTTCTGCGAGGGCTTTTTTATACTCGGTTTCCAAATCGTCCATTTTCATATTCACAATCAAGAACACCTTTTGCTTCAGGTTATCAAACGCAATAATCTTATCAAAGAGAATTAATTCCACATCATTAAGTTTTTCGCTATCTTCTTGATAAATTTGGAGTGTAGGTTCGCTGTATTTGGCGTAGTCATAGGAAAAGTATCCGACAAGTCCTCCCGTAAATGGCGGCATATAGTCAAAGCTAGGTGATTTACAAGTATTCAAAATTTGCTCAATATAACTGTCTGCACTCTTATCTCTAAATGACAATTCCCTCCTAGGATCATAGCCTAAGTAGGTATATCTGCCCCATTTTTTTGAATCCTCCGCACTCTCAAACAAGAAACACTTAGGGCTTACGGTCTGTAACGTTTTTAAAACGCCTATTGGCGTTAGCATATCCGAATGAAGCTCTCGGCATATCGGTATAACGTTATACTCCTTACCCAATCGTTTTACTTCGTCAATTGTTGGTCTGTACATACAAAAACCTCCTTGAATAAATATGAACAAATACAAAAAAACCCCCT
>CAYPQA010000131.1:0-8670 GCA_964412725.1 uncultured Eubacteriales bacterium | reverse complement strand
ATTTCATGGCTTCCACAAAAAGATGAATGGGAGAGTCTCAAAAGCATATTTGCAATCCGACGAGACGTAGATAAAAATGGCGTTAAATCGTCTGAAACGCAATATTACATTAGCAGCTTAGAAGTCTCACCTGAAAGATTCCTAAAAACAGTCAGAAGTCATTGGGGAATTGAGACAATGCACTGGTGTCTCGATGTGATTTTTGATGAAGACAATTGCCTTTTGCAAAACACCAACGCACAGCTCAACCTAAACCTTTGGCGTAAATTTTCACTGACATTGCACAAAAATTTCAAAGCTATCACAAATAGCAAAAGAAGCATTAAGTCTACAATGTTCAATTGCCTTTTGAATGATAGCCTTTTAATTGAGTTGTTACATAACTGTAATAATCGGTGAAATTTCCGTGCAAAAAAAGTGTCATTTATAAATCACACTTTACATAGCAAATTTTTTATGTTAGAATACTGTGCGTGAGATAGTATTGTGTATTGGAGGGATAAGATGAATGAAACGGCCATACCTTCGGAAATTATTCGTGGTCATGTGGAAACAATCCTTTTGAAAATCCTTTCCATAGGCGATTTTTACGGCTATAGTCTTTTTAAGACAATATCGGACATAACAGATAACGCCTATGAATTAAAGGAAGCAAGCCTGTATTCAGGATTGCGGCGTATGGAAACGCAGGAAATGATAAGGTCTTACTGGGGGGATGAAACCTTCGGAGGGCGACGAAAGTATTATTCAATAACCGAAAAGGGTATTGAAAGACTTAACGAAAATTTAATTGTCTGGCAAAAAACAAAAATCATAATGGATAAGGTGATATCATGGGGAGGTTTAATTTATGAACAATGAGCGGATAAGAAAGTATGTAGACGAGATATTCAAGGACGTTTTACAGACAGGAGCTGTAAAAGAACAAAAAGAAGAATTGACCATCAACCTGTCCGAAAAGCTTTCGGAATACATGAAGAATGGTCAATCCTTGGATGAAGCGTTTAATTCAGTTGTTGCCGAAATGGGCGATACGCATGAGCTGACTCTGGGCTTGGAAAGAGCAACAAAAATTATTGATGCACCCGTCACGGTTGTTACAGGGGCCGAACATAAGTCATCTTGGTTTAGAAATTTCGACGGCTATAAGCTTACGGCACTTGCGCCTTTTATATATATAATGCTGGGATATTTGTTTGACGGTTGGGCCTTGTGCTGGGTAATCATCCCTCTTACAGCAATTTGGAGTGCCCCTACTCATAGAAACTACAAGTGGATAGCTTCGTCTCCGTTTATCTACTACATCATAGGCATGTTGTTCGACGGCTGGACACTTGGCTGGATTATCATCCCTGTTTCCGCAATCTTGTTAGGTTGGAGGAGGAAGTAATTTTGCGCATACGTTCACATCAGATTTATCCTGTATCTGAATTATATTCTCAGTACAAAATGGCTCAGGCTATGGGGGAAGTCTTTGACGCTTTCACATTGAATTTTAGCGTTTATATAGATGCAGGAAGACTATTAAGTGAAGCTGAGTTTCAGCGTATGTGCCGAAAAACTCAGGTTAATGAGTATGCTACATGTGAAACTTATGATGATTATATAAATGCTCAGCGAAAGCATCTTAATACTGTGCTACCCAATAACGTTGTGCTTACTATTTTTACAGACTATACAAAATCCGAATTTCTTAGAGTACTTAATGGAGAAATAATTATAAGTTCGCCAAAGAGACCTATTGAAGGAATAGCCGAACAAATATACAACTCCAATAAAATAGAGGGCATAGATGTTTCTTTAAATGATACAAAAACGATTTTAGCCGGAGGAAAAGCTGTTAATCTCAAGTATGACGATGAATTATCGGTAGCAAATGCCAAAGATGCGTTTGAATTGCGCAAAGAAATGCAGGATTTTGTTGTCGAACCTTACTATATTTGCCGCTTGCATTATGAATTAATGAAAGGCCTTCGGGAGGATGCCGGGCGTTTTCGCACTTATGACGTTTATATAGGCTCGGCATCCCATGCATTTCCTCCTTTTGAGACGGTTCCAACGAGGATAAAGAATTTGTCCGGTATTGATTCGGATGACAATATTATGAAAGCAAGCTTGATACATGCACAGTTCACAAATATACATCCGTTCGGGGACGGCAATGGAAGGATAGGTCGTTTAATAACCTATCCTTTTACCAATATTCCTTTCGAGGATAGACTGGAGTATTACACCGCCTTAGACGCTTACGGCAAATATTGCAGTATTTATCCTCTATACACCTTATTGAAATCATTAGGCCATACGCCTACAGCCTGAACTGGGGCAAATAAGCCTTATGAGCTTCAAGCATTTCATCAAGCATAATTTGTGCATATTTTTGAGAAGAAACAAGAGGATTAATCATCATAGCGGTTAGGGCTTTTTTGTACTCACCGCTAACGGCCGCTTCAACAGCGGCTATTTCAAAGGATTTAATTTGTGTAACAAGGCCGCGTGCTAAAACAGGTATGGGTGCAACCTTTACCGGCATGGGGCCTTTTTTTGTTATAACACAGCTTGTTTCAACGATGTCGTTTTCACCGAAAAGGTCAACTGTTCCGTGATTGACTGTGTTCACAACCTGGATGTCGCCCTTGTCGTTGTAAATAGAGTTGATAAGATTGCAGGCCGCGTCACTATAGTATGCACCGCCGCGTTTTTCAAGCTGTTCGGGTTTTACATCAAGGTTCTTGTCCTTGTAAATCTCAAACAATTCATCCTCAATACGTTTAACAACCTCAGCTCTCGTACCGTTTTCATTATATTTCTTTATCTCATCCTCAATGGATTCCCTTGTCATATAGAAATAACGAAGATATGAGCAAGGTAACGCACCCAAAACAGAAAGGAATTCGCTGCTCCACTTGTTAGCTTCAATATTCCTGACCGTTTGAGTGCCCCATTTTGAGAGCACAAACGAAAGCATATCCTGTCCGTCTGCATAAACCTCTGTCGCAAAGACCATATGATTAAGTCCTGCAAAACCGGTTCGGATATTCTTAACGTCCGGATAAACGTCGTTAATCTCCTTTGCAATGGCTTTTTCCATTCCAACGCCTATATTACAAAGTCCGATAGAACGTTTGATGTTTGAATAACGGTTTATAGCCTCGGTTATTATTCCGGACGGGTTTGTAAAGTTAATAAGCCATGCATTCGGACATAGACGCTCTATGTCCTTACATATATCAAGTATCACAGGCACAGTACGCAAGGCCTTAAACAAGCCGCCCGCACCATTAGTTTCCTGTCCAAGAAACCCGTGGCTTATGGGTATGCGTTCGTCAAGTATTCTGGACTTTAATAAACCAACGCGCATTTGCGTTGTAACAAAGTCCGCACCCTCTAAAGCCTCTTCACGGTTAAGTGTTGCGTGGATTTTAATGCCTACGCCCGCCTTTTCAACCATACGCTTTGCCAATTCGGACACAATAGAAAGCTTTTCCTTGCCTTCCTCGCAATCCACAAGCCAAATTTCTTCAACAGGCAATTCAGCATGACGCTTAATAAAACCCTCTATAAGTTCAGGCGTGTATGATGAGCCACCGCCAATAGTTGCAATCTTCATAAAAAAACACCCCTTATAATGATATCTTTCCAAGAATAACCGGTCTCTTAGCACCGGTAGCGGTATAAACATTGCCGCAATTCCCGCTTATGGTTTCATTCGCAAGCACAGCAAATGCAACAGCCTCTTTCGCGTCGCTGTTTTGCCCCAAGTCCTCCCAATTGCAAACAGTTTCACAACAGCCTTGAAGCATGCTCATTAAAGCTTTGTTATAGCTGCCGCCGCCGCCCACAACAAGCTTTTTAATTGTGTAAGACTTACAGGCCTGCTTAATGCTTTCGGCTGTAAGTGCAGTCATAATCGCAATACGGTCGTTAATGGGCAAATGCTCGGTCAGAGCAAGAGCAGACTTCGTATACTCCGTTCCGAACTGCTCACGTCCGCAGGTTTTAGGTGCAGGGCGTTTGAAGTATTCATAGTCCAAAAGCTTAGACAAAATCCCCTGATCAACCTTACCCGCTAACGCCATTTCACCGCCCTTGTCGTAAGTGAGCTTTCCGTTTGTAAGCAGGTTCACAGCACAGTCAATAACCATATTACCGGGGCCGATGTCGAACGCAACGAGCTTTTTAAGCCCGTCCTCATAGTTTTCGCTTATGGTTGGTAGTATGGTTATGTTAGAAATGCCGCCTATATTGAGAAGACCTATAGGATTTTCTTCGCGGAAAAGTAAAAATTCCGTGTAAGGCACAAGCGGCGCACCTTGACCACCCACAGCACAGTCTCGTGTACGAAAGTCCGAAACCGTAATGCATCCGGTTCGCTCGGCTATGACGTCACCGTCCCCAATTTGTAGGGTTGAATTAAGACTGAATCCGAAACGGGATTCTGTGGTTGGGAAATGATAAATCGTCTGCCCATGTGAGCCTACCACGTCTATATCCTGAAGCGATATATTGTGCATCTCGCAGGTATCAATCAAAGCCTTCGCAAACACATCTCCAAGCACAAAATTCATATAGCATATGGTTTTGTTGTTGGATTTTTGCTCGTCAAAAAGCCCAAATATCTCATCCCTTAAACCGTCCGGAAACGGACGGTTTTCAAATGCCAAAAGCTTAACCTTAGAGGATGTTCCGTTCCCGGAAATACGCACAATTGCAACATCAATCCCGTCAACGGACGTACCGGACATAAGCCCTGCAACAACGCGCTCCTGTTTGTTATAAACCTCTATAAGTCTTTTCATACAATCTCCAATCGGCTTTCGACGAAACGCACAAGATTGCGCATAGACAATGCAGAATATTCAAAAGTCGTTACATAATGCAAAATCTCGTCAAAATAATTAATATCCGATGGGTTTCTTGTCGCAACAACCTTCAGGTCAGGTTTAACTTCCAAAAGACCCTTTACAAGCTTCACCTGCTCAGGGAACATAGATGCATTGTAAGTAAAGACAATAACATTGTCATAATCAGCGGCCGCTTTTATAATCTCGTCCGGAGCCGTGGTCTTTGGCGAAAGAATGTCACATTTTAGGCTTGGGAAATTTACAGCACCCTCGTCAAGCTCGCCGTCCGCATCATTCAAAGATATCGGAGAAGTCTTTACAAGTAAGGTTTTGCCGTCGTTGAAACGGAGGTCACCCTTAAGTTGTACAATACCGGTGTAACTAAGCTCGTCTGCAAGCTCTGCGGCGGCTTTATATTCGGCTTGGCTAACCGTGTCATAACCCTTAACTATAAACTCGCGCTTCGCTTCATTAATACGCTTTATGGACTCGTCTATACGCTCCTCACTTATTTCACCGCTTTTAACAGCAGCAAGCACAGCCTCATAAGCCTCGCGTTGTGTCTTAAGCGTATGGCTTACACAAACCAAATCTGCACCGGCCTTAATAGCCATAACAGCACCTTGCGGTGTTCCAACTGTATCTGCAATAGCCTTCATTTCCATGCAATCCGTAATAATAATTCCTTTGAAATCAAGCTTTTCACGTAAAAGTCCGGTCAAAATAGCCTTAGAAATTGTAGCGGGAACGTCATCAAGCACCTTGAACAAAATATGTGAAGTCATAACAGCCTTAACACCCTTGTCAATGGCTTGTTTAAACGGGTAAAGTTCAAAGCTTTGAATCCTCTCCATTGAATGCTCAATGACAGGAAGACCGTAGTGTGAATCTGTTCTTGTGTCGCCATGCCCCGGAAAATGCTTAACCGTTGCAATAACACCCTTTGACTGAATGCCTGCAACATATTCGCATACATAAGATGAAACAATCTCAGGGCTGTTGCTGTATGAGCGAACTCCGATAACGGGATTATCTGGGTTGGAGTTTACGTCAGCATCGGGAGCAAGGTTGAAGTTAATGCCTAAGCTTAAAAGCTCTTGCCCCATGTATTCGCCAACGAGACGGTTCTTCTTTGCCGATGATTGAGCAATAACCCTTGCTCCCGGAAAAAAGGTTGCGCCGTTCAATATGCGTGTAACCATACCGCCCTCTTGGTCAATGGTTATAAAAGCTTCTTCACCCGCGATTTCACGAAGTGAACGGGATAAGTCTATTAATTGTGCCTTATTCGCAACGTTCTGTTTAAAATATATAAAGCTGCTGAAATTACAGTCCTTGATATGTGCCTTTTCTTGGTCGGTAAGCGTTGTACCGTTGAATCCGATAACGAACAGCGAACCGACTTTCTGTTCTAATGTCATAAATAGCCTCCTAAAAAAGATTGTAGAAAAAGGGAGGAATAATCCTCCCTTTACGTTTAAAGCACTCTGTGCCTTATTCAATATTTAATTATTTCTTGTTAACAAGTTTCCAAGCCTCAGCAGCATCATCAAGAATATCTTGGAAACCGTTAGCCTTAAGCTTGCCATATTCTTCGTAGAACTTGTCAACAGACATAACACCTGTTATGCATTCTGCAAGGATTCTTCTTGTATCCGGTAAAACCTGAGCTTGTTTCTCAGAATAAGCCTTTGTGCCAAGTGTTGGAACGCTTGGGAACCATTTGCCTTCCGGAGAGTAAAGTGCTTCGTAAAGGAGCTTGAATGTGCCCTCTGCTTCCTCAGGTGTCTTTCCTCCAAGTGTGACTTGAAGATATGCTTCCTCTTCAAACATGTGTGGGAATGGAGTAAAGTTAAGCCCAGCTGTTCTCAACTCCTTGAATGAATCTCCATAAGGTGAGATATAAACGGGCTTTCCATCAACCTTCTCGTAGGTTGTGCCTTCAATACCATATGAGAACAAATCAGCAAACTCTGGTTTGTAAAGGTTGTTGAAGAAAGAAACAATCTCAGCAGCCTTACTCTCACCAGCAATAGTTAAAACTGTGTTACCAGAAACACGCGCTCTTGCAGGAATACCGCTATGACCCTTAGGTCCTGTTAAAGGTTTGGTATAGGTTAGCAGAGCTTCAGGGATGTTTTCTCTGAGAAGGTCTGTGGTTGTTCTTGTGTTAGCTGCCCAAATCATAGTTGAACCTGCAAGGTTAGCATGGAATACCTTCTCTGCCTCTGGCCCACCGCTAGTCTGAGCATTGAAGTTACCGCGTGTCGAGAATTCCTTATCGAGAATGCCTTCTTTGTAAAGCTTTTGCATCTCTATGAGATAATCCTTAAACTCAGGTAACTCGTAAGCGTGTGTGTAGTTGCCATTCTTATCAATACAGAAACCGATATTATTTGAAACATTAATACCAAAAGCAGGCATAAGTGAATATGGGTCGCTTACAAGTGGAATTTCATTATCAACCTTGCCGTCTTTGTTAGCATCTTGATCTCTGAATGCTCTCCAAGCAGTCAGCCATTCGTCCCAAGTTTCAGGAAGCTTATCTATTCCGACATTATCAAGCCAGTCTTTTCTTATTTGCATTGCATAAGCGGGAGGGAAGTCGAGAATGTTCGGGAAGTGATAAATTTTACCATCAAAAGCCTGACGCATGAAAGGCATGTCAGAATCCTTAAGAGCCGCTAACATGTCCTTACCGTATGTTTCAAGATAATCATCAAGTGCGATTATAGCACCTTGGTTATAAAGATTAGGAACTGTACCGCCAGAAAGAACCTCTGGGATATCCTTTGAAGCAAGAGTAACACCAATCTTGTCGGCATAGTTAGCTTGAGGATGCCATTCAAAAGTAATCTCTGTGTTTGTGCGCTTCATAAGCTCATCAAAGATTATGCTTGATTCTGGATGTGGTTCCCAGATAACGCCCATAAACCTAAATTTTAGCTTTTCTCCTGAAGCTGTTTGAGTTTGGCCTGTAGTTTCAGAAGGTGTCTTTGTTGTTTCGCAACCAACAAAAGCACTGACCATAAGGGCCAAAGACATGCCTAATGCAATAAACTTTTTCATAAAATCTCTCCTTTAATATAATATTCTTACCCTTTTACAGAGCCCAGCGTAACGCCTTTAACAAAATAGCGCTGAACAAAGGGATAGACAACAAGCATAGGAACCATAGACACGAAGATAACCGTGTTTTGAACCTGTTCAGGAATGATAACGCCGCCATCTTTTGAGACGACGCTGTCGCTCATATCATACATAGCTCCTGCGGCCTGTAAGACAATGTCCCTTAAAATAACCTGTAATGTATAAAGGTTCTTATCTCTCAAATACATAAGCGGGGCTATGAAGTCATTCCAGTGGGCTACAATAGTCCAAAGTGATATTGTCGCAATTGAAGCCTTGGAAAGCGGAATAACAATCTTGTAAAGAACCACGAGATCATTTGCACCGTCAAGCCTAGCGGACTCTATAAGCGAAAATGGGATGGATTGAAAGAAACTTCTAAGAACTACAACGTTGTAAGCTCCAACAAGCATATTTACAACCAAAGCCCAGTGACTATTAACAAGTCCAATATTATTCATAACAATGTAGGTTGGTATCAAACCGCCGCCAAACCACATGGTTATAATAATCATGTAATTGTAAATCTTTTTACCATAGAAATCACCGTAAGCCAACGGGTATGCAGCTATACAGGTCATAAAAACCGTGCTTACACAACCGAGACCCGCAACCTTAATAGTGTTCCAATATGAACGCCAAATATACTGGTTTTTGATAACGTCCTTATATGCAGTGAAGTTTATCCCCTTAGGCA
>CAYPQA010000130.1:0-8757 GCA_964412725.1 uncultured Eubacteriales bacterium | reverse complement strand
CCTCGCTCATGTCTTTTTCGATTACGTTGCGGAAATTTTTAAGATATATAAAATCTTCGTCATCTTCAGCGCTTTTATACATACCGGCAGACAAAAGCAGCTTTCTGTACACTCTGTGGCGACGTGCAGCACCTCTGTCCTCGTCTGCATTGATGTACTCGCTTTTCTCAAAGTCCGATAGATTTGTGAATTCCATGATGCTTCGTGTGAAGCTGCGTACGAAATACCTGGACACTCCCGTGGCCTCAAACAAAACCTCTGTGTCGGCATCCTTGGCAAAGTTGTCTTCCTCACCGTCGGTAGCCTTCAATAAATTGTTCTTTAAACAGAATTTTATAACTCTAATTAAGCTTTTTCGTGTTCCGTATACTGTCCAGTCTGGTTTCTCGCATTGATGATTGACTTGTATGTACTCAGTTAATTCGGAGAGCACAAACTGTTCTTCAGGACTTTTATCCTCAAGATACATCAGTATTACGCAAAGCATTCCGTATTCAAGTTTAGAGTTAAACTCCGATATGCCCATGAATGGTTCGGCCTTTCCGGGTAGCTTTTCAAGCTTAATCAAGTAAGGGTTAATTATCAGTCTATATCCAAGTTTCTCTTGGAATAGCCGTTTGTATTTGGGAGTTTCGTCCTTTATACGATAATAGTCTTCTTTGTCCTCAGATTTGATTATCCATCTGTTGTTTAAGAGTTCTTCCAATGCGTTCATACATTAACCCTCCGTAAAGCAGATTTTATAGTCCGGCATTGAGAATGTACCGTCCGTACAGTTGATTTCAATAATTCGATCTGAGTTGGACTTGTCAATATAGAAAATTCTGCCATTGTCTGTTTTGACTTTTTCTCCGTGTGCTTCAAGTCCCTTTGACAGCCACGATAAAAGAACTATTCGTGTTTCCGGTTCGATTATTGGGAGTGACGAAAATTCAATCTTGTTATCATGAATGTAGCTGTCTAAAAGTTCTGAATCCCGTTTAATTTGTTTAAGCAGATCGTGCATAAGGCTTTTCTTTTCAAGAGTGTATTCTCTTATTCCGCTGCGTGAGAAACTTTCACGATAGGTGCGTATTCTTGGCACAAGGTTTACTTTAAACGGCAGTTCGTCATATACACCACTATTGATACTGTCGGTTGTGCGATCAAATTCACCTTTAAGTGTTAACGGACGTTCTACACCAAACACTAATGAAGAAAGCTTATGCGCTTCATTAAGACTCTCACAGTTGTAAAACATCTCGCTTAACTTTCGATATTCCTCTTTACGGTTTGCACCTAGGTTATATGTTTCTGTAATCTGGGTTGCATAACGCGTAATACGCCTTATGATATCGTTTGTTGCATCAAACAGCTTTATAGTCTCGTTTTTGTGACCTCTGTCCAGAAACCAATTTTCAATGCTTTCCCATCTGCCGTAAATAAGTTCCCAGATATCCGATTCGGTCAGCACCATGTCGAGACGCGGCACAGACATTTCGTATCGAACAACCTTGTCAAGGATCTGTTTTATATCAAGTTCGGACTGTTTAGAAAGTATGTTTTCAATAGCTGCAGTATTTAACTGTAGACTCTTTATAAAGGTCCTTAGGTACTCGATAAGCTTATCTTTAAATATCAAAAATTCCTTGGTTTTCATCATCTCCTCTGCGTTAACGCTGTTTAAATCTCGTATATAATCCTGACAGTTTTGGTTGAGCCTCACAAAATCGTTGTTAACAATGTCCCACCATACATAAATAGTTAAGTCATCGCTATCCTTTATACTGTCAATTTTAGCAAGTTCCTTTCTTAACCGCTCTAACAATGTGGGTTCAAGAGAAGCTCCATCAATAAAAAGATTTTCGAGTTTAATGGTCATGCGTTCTATCTCAACTGAATACTCTGACATCTGATATCTGAATTGTTTATTCTTGAAGTCCTCTATCGTATAGACCTTGGCTGTATCCTGTGCTGCTATAAGGTTACCCCATTCGACAAGCTGCGATAAATCGCTTTTGCACTGATCAATTGTATAATCTTTGAAGTTATCATCCCTACTCAATTCATCAAATACATCTTCCTTATATATCCAATACCTAACCTTCTCATATTGAATATAAAAGTAACGGATTATTGTACGATATCTGTGAACGTTATCGGCAGATAGATATTTTGTTTCGTTAATTGGCTTCATCAGCTTGTCCGAAATTTGCATATTAAGCTCCTTCCTAAAGGAATTATTCCATGCAAAATTATACTATTATTTCAAAAGATAATAAAGTGTTTTCTTCCAGTAATGCAAAAAAGCCGCGTTTGCATATATCTTTGCAAACCGGCAAATAAGGGTGTATTAAAATATGAGAAGAGGAAATCAAATTTAGTTTGCATTACACCTGCTAAGTAAATTTCAGAGCGTTTTGATTTTTATATGAGAGACAACACCTTGAGCTTTTCCCGCATCTCCCGTGTAACCTTATTTTTTCCATATTACCAACGCTCAACTGCACAGCGAGTAACCCCGAGCATATCGCCCAGCTCACGTTGCAACAGACGATGTTGGTCACGGAGCTGCTTTATGCGTTCGGTATAAGGTTAATCAAGGAAACGGTAGTAATCGTCGAACAGCTTGTCCGCTTCGATGTCAAGCACCTTTGCAATCTTTTTCAAATCCTCTAATGTTGGCTCGGACTGACTGTTCTCATAGTAGATAAGTGCATGAAGGCTGATACCGACTAACTCTGCAAGCGTGTCGCCGTTTATGTGCCTTTTGGTTCTGTAGAAACGTATGCGCTCGGCAACAGTTGCATTTTCGTCTAGGGTTCGCATTTCACAAGCCAGATGATACAGTATTTTACCACAGAAGTAAGCCACTGAAGATGTGTCACATAGAAGCACATAGTAAAGCCATTGCCATGAAAATATTTCCGAACTACTTGAAAAACAATGGAACAACAACAGCCAGCGTTGTTTCCACATAAGGCTTTTGTGCAAAGCCGATGTTCGCGTATCCGTTTTGGAATATTTGAAAGGTACTATTATAGAAGAATTTGAAAACGGGGATTTTGTCTTGGAGATGCATGTCCCTGAAAATGAACGCATGTGGTTTTCGTTGCTTTTAGGTTTTGGAAATTCGATAAAGGTGTTGTCTCCGCAAGAAGTTGTCGAAATGATTAAAGAAAAGGCTACAGAAATTCAGGGGGTTTATCAGGATCATAATAAGAAACTTTAATAATTTAAATATATCATCATAATTATGGAAGGATGGTATAATGATGATTACAATGAATCGCTAATGTCATACTTTAACTCTTACCCTAATAAAGGTGACTGCTGTATTACTATTAGGGATTTAAGCCAGTAACATCATTATCAAAATTATTATAAGACATGTTGAAAAAATATATGTTTTTATTACTTATTGTTACAATCTGTATATTTGTATTTTTATACGGCTTAAAAATGGAAATGATATATAATCCTTGGCTTGATGGAGTTTATGCATTTTTGTTAATGGGTTCTTCTTGTTCTATACTTATTACTATTCCTAATTACTTTTTGCGTATTATTGGTAAGTCTAAAAGGAGTTTTTATGTTATCAACGTTTCATTGACTTTAATAAGTAAAGTTATTATTACAATAGTTACGTTAAATTATTATGGATTTGGGCAGTATTTTGCATTATGCCTTGTCTTTGATATTTTTGTTGGGTTTTTTTCCTTATTAATAAGCCGTATATTTTTAGTCTTTTCTAAATGAAATATTCTGCCGTGTATACAGCACTCTATCCCGATTTATGCGGGATAGAGTGCTTTTTTCTTGACTGAATTCTATTGTACCTATATAATTGTAAAAAGTTACGAAAAATTCCAAGAATTATTCCCGGAGGTTTTATGAAAATTCTTGCTTTGGAAACATCGGGGCGTTTGTGCGGCGTTGCACTGTCTTGCGATGGTGCTGTGGTTGCGGAGACAAACCTTTCATATAAAATGGAACATAGTACAACGCTTATGCCTATGCTTGACGGATTGTTGGGGCTTGTTCATACGGATATATCTGAGATTGATGTTTTTGCGGTTTCGTCGGGTCCCGGCTCGTTTACTGGGGTTCGTATCGGCGTTTGTGCGGTCAAGGGTCTTGCAGATTTTTGCCGAAAGCCTGTCGTACCAGTGCCTACTTTAGATGCTCTGGCATATAATGTTTTTAACGACGATAGGCTTATTGCCCCACTTATTGATGCAAGGCGCGGGCAAGTTTATGCCGCCTGTTACAGGCATTCGGAAAATGCTTTTGAAAGACTTACAGAATACTGCGCTTGTGACGAAACGGAATTTCTATCGATTGTGAACGGACTTTGCGAACGTCTTGACAAAAAAGTTCTTTTTATAAACGAGGATAAAAAACGTGCGGGTGCCGTTGCTATGCTTGCAGAGCGGATGCTTGCGGACGGCTTTGAGCCTATACAGTCTAAGGAGCTTGTGCCGTTTTATTTGAGAAAATCACAGGCCGAACGCTTAAATGCCTCAAAGGAGATTTTATGAAGCTTCATATAGAAAGTTTGAAGAATGAGCATATTGACGATGTTATGGTTATTGAGGAGGATTCCTTTTCGATTCCATGGACGAAGGATATGCTCATTGACGATTTAAAAAACCCTATGTCTATCTACCTTTGTGCAAGCGTTGACGGTGTTGTCTGCGGTTATGCAGGCATGTGGCATATTGTAAACGAAGGGCACATTACGAACATTGCTGTGAAAAGAGAATATCGTAACCGCGGAATCGGGCGCGAACTTTTAAAATCTCTTTTTATAATTGCTGAGGAACGTGAAATGATAGGCCTTAGCCTTGAGGTTCGTATTTCAAATATAACAGCTCAAAGGCTTTACACAAGCCTTGGGTTTAAGCCTGAGGGAATAAGGAAAGGATACTATAATGACACCAAAGAGGACGCTATTATAATGTGGAAATATTTCGATATAAAGTGAGGGCATAATGAGAGAATTAACTTTTTCCGAACTCAAAAGGTTTTGCAATGAGCTTGATTTTGAAAGCTTTGATTCGACTAAGGACTTAATGCCGTTTGACGGGCTTATCGGCCAGGGTCGGGCAACCAACGCGCTTGAATTCGGAATGCGCGTCAAGTCTAAGTGCTATAATATATATGTTTATGGTGAATCGGGTACGGGACGCACATCTTTTGCAAAGACCTTTGCAATCAAAAATGCCAAGGATGAACCCACTCCGCCCGATTTATGTTATGTTTATAATTTCAAAAATCCTAAATGCCCAAAAGTTTTAAAGTTTCCGGCGGGTATGGGTAAAGCTTTTAAGGCCGATATGGAAGAGCTTGTGAACAGGCTTCTTAACGAGCTTCCAAAGGTTTTTGCAACGAAGGAATTTGAAAACACAAAAAATCAGATTGTTCGTGAATATCAACAAAAGCGTGACGAGCTTGTGAAGCTTGTGACCGAAGAGGCAAAGACGCAGAATTTCGGCGTTAAGTCTAATAATAACGGCATATATTTCTTGCCTATAGTAAACGGTGAGCTTATAAACGAGGAGCAATTTGAGGAGCTTAGCCAAGATTTAAAGGATACAATTTCAAAAAATTCTGAGGTTATCCAAAAGCAAGCCTCAGAGATTATGCGGACTATAAGAAACTATGAAAAGGCAACGCGCAAAGAGGTTGACGACTTGGAGTATAGCGTTGGGCTTTTCACAGTTGGGCATCATATGAGCCGTATTATGGAAACCTACGGGGATGTTCCCGAGGTTTTGGAATATCTATTAGCCGTGAAGGAAGATATTTTGGAGAATATGGTGGACTTCTATGAGGAGGAGCCCCAGGAAGAGGAGCCTATTTCCCAGCTTATCCCTTGGTATATGAAGAAGAATACTGAAGAAACCTTCAGCAAATATAAAATTAACCTTATTATAGACAACTCCGAGCAAAAGGGAGCGCCTGTCATAGTTGACTATAACCCAACCTACTCAAATCTTGTCGGTGAAGTCGAGTATGATAACGAATTCGGCAATTTTACAACAGATTTCTGTAAGATAAAGTCAGGTCTTTTTCATCGTGCTAACGGAGGATACCTTATCCTTCAAGCAAGAGATGTAATTTCAAACAACCATTCTTGGGAGGCCATAAGGCAGGTTTTGCTTACCGGCGAGATTACAACCGAACCCTTGCGTGAGTTTTCAACGGGCATTGCGGTTTCTGGAATAAAGCCCGAACCGGTTAAGGTTAGCGTTAAGGTTATTATGATTGGAAATGACTTTTATTATAACCTTCTTTATTCATATGACGACGAATTTCAAAAGCTTTTCAAAATCCGTGCAGACTTTGACTATGAAATGAATTATTCAAAGGACAACGTGAACTTTTTGACAGGTTTTATAAAATCCTCTGTGAAAAAGCATGAGTTACTGGACTTTGATAAAGAAGCTGTTTCAAAGATAATCGAATATTCCACAAGGATATCCGAACGTCAGGATAAGCTTACAACGAAGTTGAGTCTTCTTGTTGAATTAATGGTTGAGAGTGACTTTGCCGCAAAATCCGAGAACCAAAGCGTAATAACAAGGAAGTTTATCGAAACGGCCATAGAACAAAAAGAATACAGGCTTAATATGTACGAGGAAAAGCTAACCGAGTTTATAGAGGACGGCACAATCATAATCGACACAGAGGGCAGTAAGGTTGGCGAGATAAACGGGCTTGCTGTACTTGATATGGGGGATTATTGTTTTGCAAAGCCATCTAAGATTACTGCAACAACCTATCTGGGCAAGGCTGGCATAGTTAATATAGAGAAAGAGGCCGAAATGAGCGGCAGTATACACGATAAAGGTGTTTCGGTTATGGTTGGCTATCTTGGGCAAACCTATGCACAGGATTTCCCGCTTTCGCTTTCATGCCGCATTTGCTTTGAGCAAAATTACAGCGGCATAGACGGAGACTCCGCTTCGAGTACAGAGCTTTATGCGGTTCTTTCGCAGCTTTCGGAGTTGCCTATAAAGCAGGAGATTGCGGTAACGGGCAGTATGAATCAACGCGGAGAGATCCAGCCTATCGGAGGCGTTACCTACAAAATTGAGGGCTTTTTCGACTTATGCAAGCGTCGTGGGCTTACAGGTAACCAGGGCGTTATAATTCCGGAGCAGAATGTGAAAGACTTGGTTTGCAAAGATGAAGTTATAGACGCGGTTAAGAAAGGTAACTTTCATATTTACGCGATAAGGCACATTGACGAAGGCATAGAGATTTTAACGGGTGTTCCGGCCGGCATAAAGGGCGCAAAGGGCAAATATCCCGGAGACAGCGTACACGGGCTTGTTTACAAAAAATTGAAGGAGTTTCACAGAAAGTCCATGTCTGAATAACAAAAGGGGGCATTGTGTATGGATACAGCAGCACAGCGAAAGAAAATCGTACTTGTTGATGACAACTTAACAAACCTCACGGCCGGAAAGAACATTCTTAAAGAATATTTCAGTGTTTTTACAGTTTCATCCGGTCAGAAGTTTCTTGAGCTTTTGGATAAAATCACGCCCGACTTAATTCTTCTAGACGTTGAGATGCCGGAAATGGACGGCTATACTGTTATGGCTGAAATACAGAAGATGGAGAAATTAAAGGAAGTGCCTGTTATATTCGTTACGGCGCGCACGGATGATGAAAGTGAAATCCATGGTCTAAGCATGGGCGCTGTGGATTATGTGACAAAGCCTTTTTCGCCGCCTTTATTATTAAAACGAATACAGGTGCATCTTAAGCTAAGCGATTACACGCACAATCTTCACAAAATGGTTGATGAGAAAACCAAAACCATTATGGAGCTTCAAAGTGCAATCCTTCATACGATAGCCGACCTCGTGGAATGTCGCGATGATAATACGGGCGGTCATACTGCAAGGACGCAGAGGTATCTGCGCATTCTTATAGACGGACTTATCGAAAACGGGATTTATAAGGACATTGTATCAAATTGGGATATCCCGCTCCTTATACAATCTGCACAGCTTCATGATGTGGGTAAAATCTCCGTTTCGGACAGGATTTTACTCAAGCCCGCAAAGCTTAACCGTGAAGAATACGAGGAAATGAAAAAACACGCTAAGATAGGCGCGGATGTTATAGACAAAATTTCGGATTCAACCAGTGAAAAAGCCTTTTTACGCTCTGCGTCCGTGCTTGCAAAAACGCATCACGAACGTTGGGACGGCAAGGGATATCCTTGCTCGCTTGCGGGCGAGGATATCCCCCTTGAGGGGCGTCTTATGGCTATAGCGGATGTTTATGATGCTTTGGTTTCCAAGCGCCCTTACAAACAACCCTACACCCACGAAGAAGCCGTGAGTATTATTCTAAACGGCAGCGGCACACAATTCGACCCTGTTTTGGTAGATGTGTTTCTAAAGGTCGCTCATAAGTTTACATTGGAGGGGTAATATGCAGCCGTTGATTTTATCCGGTATCATAGCTATAGCCTTGTTTATGTGCATAATCGTTTCCTTTGACAAAAGCAACCGTTGCGCCGGAAACAAAAGCTTTTCTGTTTTTGCATTAAGCTTTGCTTGCTGGACGGGTTCTGTGCTTTCTGTGTTTATGACCGAAGGCGTACAAGCCCGTCAATTTGTTGTTGTCTTTTTTATGTTTTCGGTCATATGCGCTTTCACATCTGTGGTTTCGTTTATTTACAAAATCTTTGAGGCTAAGCTTAATAAAACATTTTTCCGCATATTTATGATTTGTGCGGGTATAACCTTGCTT
>CAYPQA010000129.1:0-8782 GCA_964412725.1 uncultured Eubacteriales bacterium | reverse complement strand
TGTCCACTGCCCCCTTGGATAGAAAAATAATTGTTTCGACAACTCTTGACAAGATTGTTTCAAACCTCTATAATATTCGTAACAATTTTGTAACATTTTGTTTGGAGGTTTGTAAAAATGAAGCGTTTTTTAACGGTTTTTCTTTGTGCATTGTGTACAATTTTTTCTGCAATTCCTGTTTTCGCAAAGAATATGGGAACGGTTACAGACGACAGGGTTAATCTCCGCGCTCTCCCTTCAACCTCATCCGAAGTCTTAGATTTGCTCAACAAAGGATATAACACGGAAGTCTTATCTTTGGAGAACGATTTTTATAAGATATCCTATGACGGAAAGCCTGCCTATATTCACAAAAACTATCTTACTATAACCTCTGTGGATGGCGTTTCAAATTCTAACGGTGTTAATGTGCGTATGGCACCTTCAACTGATGCACAATCTTTGGGAAAACTTTCGCATGGACAAGCCATCAAGGTTAAGGCACGTTCCGCAGATTGGTATCAGGTCGAATACAACGGCTATATTTCTTACGTACATAGTGATTTTTTAAATGTTGCGTTCCCTGATGCAATAAAGACAATATCACCGACGGCCGCACATGCGGCTGCTTCATATCAGCCTGCCCCAACTCCCGCACCGGTGACGGTGCAACCTACTCCTGAACCAATTCCATCACCTGAGTCTTCACAAGTTTCCACAGAATTAGAACCTTCTGTTCAGGGGCCTGTTATAGACGAATTTCCTAGGGACGAGCTCCCCACAGTTGATGACTACACTCTACATGAGGAAATCCCTGACGGTGACATCGTTGAGGAAATTAACCATGATGCTCTCTATGCTGTTGTGACTGCATATGACGGTCTAAACTTCCGCTATGAGCCTTCAACGGACTCTCCCGCGTTTTACGCTCTTCCGTATGATTCGGTTGCTGATGTCTTAGAAATCGGTGATGAATGGTGCAAGGTCAGTTACGGCGGTCAAGAAGGGTATGTATTTTCCGAGTATATTACAATCGGACGCGGTGAAAAGCCTTCACGTATTATCGAAAACAATAAGGCGCAGGAAATCATAGCCTATGCTAAACGTTTCTTGGGTACGCCATATGTTTGGGGAGGTTCGAATCTTACGAAGGGCGTAGACTGTTCGGGATTTGTATATTCCGTCTTTAAAAATTTCGGTATGACGCTTAACCGAAGCTCACGTACGATGGTCAGTAACGGTTACAAGGTTCAGAAAAATGAGCTTATACCCGGCGATTTGGTATTCTTTGACACAGACGGCTCCAATAACGGCGCAATATCCCACGTTGGCATATATATTGGTGACGGTAACTTCATCCATTCATCAAGTTCCAAAAGAACCTGGGGTGTTGTTATAACAAATTTGAGTGACCCTTATTACATACGTACATATGTCACCGCTGTGAGGGTTTTAAAATGATAATGAAATGAAATAAAAAAGTGCTGTAGCAGGTAATTTTGCTACAGCACTTTTTTATTTCATTTTATTCCGTAAGTAAACTATGCGGTGTAATTCTCTTAACTCTTGAAGCAACTATGCTTGAAACAACATAGGACAAAGCCGTGACGCCCAAAACAAGGTAGATGATATAAACGGGATTTGTTGTGAAGTTTGTGTTGTTTATGCCAACACTTCCTAGGAGTAGGCTCATAATGTTGTTTGTATAAAAGCCTCCAAGAATGCCGCCTATAATCGAGCCTATACAAATTACAAATGAAAAACTTATTGCAATTTGGAAAATTATTTGTTTTGACGTAAACCCTAGAGCTTTAAGTATACCTATATTTATTTTTTCTCTAAGGGTCTTCATTTTAATTAGCATATATAAAATCAAGATTATAACCATAACCATCACGATGATAATAGCTGTCACAGTAGCCTTTACACCCATTGAAAGGGAATCTAGCTGGTTGTTTAACATTAGCATTATATCTGTGATATATATGTCCATACCCGCATACTTGATTTCAAGTTTATTGATAAATTCAGCTGTGTTTACGTCTTTATTCAAATCAAAAGTAAAACCACATATCTTATATTCGGGGTCAAGCCTTTGCATGCCGCTCTCGGTTATGTCCATTATATAGCCAAGCACATCCATTTGCTCTGTAATTCCTGTAATTAGATATTCTTCCGTTTTGCCGAACATAGAAAACTCAATAACGTCACCTATATCTTTGTTTATGCTTTTTGCAATAATGCTTGAAATTGCAATTTCATTACTATGAATTGGATATCTGCCTTTTATAATTGTTTTTTTATTTATTGTGCTGAAGTCATCGCTTACATATAATCCGACGGCATCTCTGTCTGCAAAGCTTATTATAGTTTGCAAAAGCTTTGCGGCTCTTGAAACTTCACTCATCTGCCTTATCTCATCAAATGTATCCTCGGGGTTCTGCGTGTTAACCGTAACCCACACATCTGTGAGTGGCATTCCCATCATATATTTGAATGCGGTTGTGTCCTCGACCATGTTTGCATATACTTGCAGTGAAAATACAGCCGCAAAGCTTACAGCAATCACAATGATTGAAATGAGTATGTTTTGCTTTAGATTTTGAGCAAATGATTTTAATATGATGCCTGCATTTATATCTGAATTTGACTTTGCGAGAGGGAAAAGGTTGCGCTTAAAGTTGTGTGTTTGTATTCCGCTTCTCAATGCTATAATAGGAGTGATTTTTCCTACTTTTTTTGCGGACATCACAGATACCAAAATAACTAAACCCAAACTTATAGCAAAGGCGCTAAGCATTGAAACTGCATTAGGTGTCAGTTCGCAAATCAAGCCAACGGTAGAGGCCTCTATCTCTCCTAAATATGGCAACAGGATTATTGACAAAGCAATGCCTAACAAAGCACCAAATGCCGACATTATGCCATATTGCAATACAATAGACCACAAAATCTGTATGTTTTTATAACCACTTGCTTTAAGTATACCTATTTCTTGTATACCATCCTCAACGGCTGTGTTGATAGAATAGCTCAAAACAATGGTTGCAACAATAACTATTATAAATGAAAATCCTATAATAATCATTGACATTATACTTATAGACATTGTAGACGCTTGTTGTGCTAAATCGACACTAAAGCTGATGGCGTCGCTGCTAGGACTAACTTTACCCTGTGTTTTTGATATATGCTTAAGCATATCATTCGCCATATTAGCGTTTTCCATTTTAATTTCAACTATATGACTGCTTACATTATCAGATGATGTCTGTTTTAACATAAGCACTCGTTCTTCGCTTACAAAAGCTCTGTAACCGCCCGTCATTGGGTTACCGTAATAGATATCTTCAAAAAAACCGGAAATCTTGAATTGATGCGTTTGTTCTCCGACCTGAAGTTCAATAGAATCACCACTCTTATAGCTATAACCTGTCTTAAAGAATAATGGCAAGATTATAAAATCTGATGACCTATCCAGACTATCATCTATTATATAAGGACTATCGAATTCCTTAAAATATCCCTCGGTTTGAAAGATAAAATTATTTGAAACATCAACCTTTTCCTTCGTAAATTTTACGCCTGCTCGCCGAATAACAGGTGTGGCTTGCCATTTCTCTATTCCTTTAAAATCTATAGCCTCTTTAATAAACTCATCAAAATTTGATGCTCTTATATAGTATGAAACGTGTGGAGCGTCCAGCTCTTTAATCTTATCATAAAAAAAACTGTTCAATCCCTGCGAAACAGTAAATCCTATACTCAAAAGCATTGCTCCAAGTGTCACCAATATAAAAATAGAAATTATACTTGCCTTATGTTTTCTTACATTGCTCTTGATAATTTTCAACATCTTACCACCCCATCCTGTCTAAGAAACCTTGCAGTTTTTTCAACCTTTCTGTGTCGTCTGCACTGTACCTATCAAGTTCAAGTTCGCTTTCGATTACCCCGTCACGAAGATATAGTATCCTGTTCCCACGGCATGCCGTCTTAATATCATGAGTAACCATAACGATACTCTGTCCGTTTTGGTTTATACTTGTCATAACATCAAGTACGTTTTTTGAATTGTGAGAGTTAAGTGCACCTGTTGGTTCGTCCGCAAAGACAATTTTAGGGTTGTTTATAATTGCACGCACAATCCCAACCCTTTGTGCCTGCCCGCCAGAAAGCTGTGAAGCAAACTTATCCCAAGAGGCTTCATCAATGTCAACCAGCTTCAAAAGTTCCTTAGCACGAGACAATACCTTTTTATGATCTTTGTTCACAAGATAGCCGTTCACAAGAATGTTATCCATAACACTCATTGTTTGGTTTAGATATATTTGTTGAAAAACAAATCCACATTTATCTCTGCGAAAAACCGCAAGCTTATCGTCAGAAAGCTTTGCAATGTCCGTGTCCCCGAAATAGACCTCGCCGAGCGTTGGCCTATCCATGCTTGAGAGCGCATAAAGCAATGTAGACTTTCCCGAACCCGAGCTTCCCATGATGATTGTAAAATCGCCATCGTAAATATCGATATTCAAATTCTTTAGGATATGTTGTTGAGTTCCTGCGTTTGAAAAGCTTTTACAAAGCATTTTTGTTTTTAGAATTGATTTTTTCATTATTATGTTCCTCCATAAAAAAAGATTGCAAATTTTCTTCGCAATCTTATCTTACCACATAAATTTTAAAAGTCCTTGCCTAACCCTTAACCAATTCTTAATCAATCCTTAACCGGCTTTTAGAAGGGATGTATAATCTATGGAATTTCAATAAAAAGCCTTACTGCAAAGCCATTTTGTTTATTGTAACAAACGATATCACCGTTTTGTTTTTCCATCAAAAATTTTGAAATATAAAGTCCAAGTCCCGAGCCTGAATTACTACCCACATTTTTTCCTCTGAAGAATTTATTAAATAAAAGCGTCAGGTCATCTTCATCAACACCACCGCCAAAATCTGCAATATCTATCTCTAAATGCGAATCGGAAAGGTTGAAATTTATCTCAATATCAGTCCCTGCATACTTATATGAGTTTGTCAAAACATTATCAATAACTTGTGAGAAACGCAGCTTATCAATATTTATGATACAGTCAGGTATATTTCCTAATTTAGCCTTGCCAAGATAATCCGAGCGTTTAAAAATTCCTTCAAGCACCGAGCTGTATTCTTCCGTTATACAAACGCTAAGTTCTCCAAGCTCCTCCAAGGTTGCGTTAAACATATCCGTGATAAGTCTGTCTATCTGTTCAGACTTATCATATATTGTGCTTATCCTTGATTTTATACCGCTATCATTGGTTGTTGCAAGCACCAACTCACTAATTGCTCTTATGGAGGCTACAGGGGTTTTTATGTCATGGCTAAGACCGGCTATGAGCTCTTTTTTAGCCTTGTTTGCACGATTTTCGCTTTCTTTTGCTTTTTTAAGTTCTTCCCTCATAATGTCAAAGCTTTCGGTAAACGCACCGAAAATGTTATGCTTATCCATAGTAAGAGGAGCCTCTAAGTTTCCTGAGGCTATAAACCTCGCAAACTCTTGAAGTTTATTAAATGGCTTAAATATGGTTTTGTTGAGATAGAGGTAATATGCAGAAACGGTAATAATCAAGAAAATAAATGAAAAGCCAATGATGAAATAAAGCGTGATTGGGGTATTATTCTTAACGAGCAGATACCCCTCAGATTCAATAACATTTTTTATTTGTATATCTTTTTCAGTATCTTGAACAATCTCGTTAATTCTAGCCAAATCAACTTTAACAGGTCTTATTTGCGAGATGGCGATATAACTGCAAAAAAGCCCCACTAAGAGAATGGCTAAAATTGTTATTACAAAGGCTTTTATTTTCACTATACCACCTCAAAAACATAACCAACACCCCATATGGTTTTAATATATCGAGGCTCATTGGAATTTTCTTCAATTTTTTCACGAAGCCTTCTAATATGGACATTTAACGTACTATCACTAACGATACCTCCGTTCCAAACATTTTCAAATAGCTCGTTCTTTGTGACAGTTCTGTTTTTGTTCTTCACAAGATACAAGAGCAGTTTGAATTCCATAAGCTTTAGATTTACAAGCTGGTCACGCAAGTAAACTTTTGAGGACGAAACATCTATTTTAAGCTCGTCTATTAGTAACAAATCGGAATAATTGGTTTCCTTACATCTTTTTAATATCGCCTTAACCTTTGCAAGCAAGATGCTCAACGTGTATGGCTTTTTGATGTAATCATCACCGCCTATGCCAAGAGCCATAAGCACATCATCATCACTTTGCCTTGCACTTATAAAAAGTATAGGCAATTCCATCGTTTTTCTAACTTCTTTACAAAGCTCAAAGCCGCTTTTTTCGTTAAGGTTTATATCCAAAAGCAGCACAGAAACCTCATTCTTTACAAGAAAGTCGTAGCCATCCTTATAAGTTGTTGCATAGGCAGATTTAAGACCAAAAACGTTAAAATATTCACTTGTAGCCTCGCATAAAGCAACTTCATCGTCTATTATTAAGCAATCGTATTTTATATCAAGCACTTCCTTTCGTTGTCATTTGATATGATAGTAGGGCATAATTAATGTTGGAACAAAGCCTAACTTTTGCGCTAAATTTAACGAACCTGTATTTTCCAATCTGCAAGACCACATTGGTTCAAGTCCGTTCTCTAGGCAGTAGTTAATTAAAGCCGCACATACCATAGACGCAAAGCCTTTGCCACGGAAATTCTCTTCGGTTTCAATACCAATTTCCAGTATGTCGTTATGTCTATATGCTGTAAACGCGGTCGAAACAGGCTTGCCCTGATACATTAGGGTGAAGCTCACACAATATTTTTCAAACAGGTATCTATTTTGCCAAAAGTATTTAGGCACTACTAAACCATTCATGTCTGAAAATAGTTCAACTGGAGTTTTTACTATCGTAAAACTATCTATGCTAGGTTTTAGAATACAATCTTTAAATATGTTTTTATCAAAAGAAAAGTTAACTCTTGAGTATTGCACGATAACACCTTGCTCAACCAGTGGTTTCAGAACACCATCCCAAGCTCTTGGATATGCCTGAACCCATCCTGCTTTTTCTTTTCTCCCGTCCTTACCCGCAAAATAATCTAAAAGCGCTTGATTAAATACAGTATCGGAGCAATCACCGAACAACAGTGACATCCCATAATCGCTCACAATATAAACGGCAGTTGGATTATTCTTATTATTCACATAAATAGTTCCCTTCGCATGCCCCACAATAACGGACTGAGCAAAATACGTGTTAAATTCAACCTCCCTTACCTTAATCAATATCTTTTCAAATTCATGTTTTGCTAGTGCAATCATTTCAAGTTCCTCCATTTAGATAATTTTATTGTGCGGTTGTACCGCTCAATGTATAATGGATTATAAATTAAACAACCGTGTAAATTCAATGATTGGATTAGGCAACTATACCGGTACAGATTAAGGGAGAAACAAAATGGACTATAAATATATTGCAGTCGCAAACCAATTTAAAGAAAAGATAATAACTGGAGAATTTAAACCCGGTGAAAAGTTACCGTCAATTAAAATGCTCACAAAACAGCTAGGCTTAAATAGCGCTACTGTTTTGCGAGCGTATAGTTTTTTGGAAAAAGAACACTTAATTTACTCTGTTCCCAAAAGCGGCTACTACGTTGTAAAGTCTGCGATAACAGCAGATGATGGTTCGCAAATAATCGATATGTTATCCACAGGGCCATCAGATGAGATAAACCCATATAAAGACTTCTATCACTGCATGGAAAAAGCTATATCAGTTTATCAACAAAGGTTATTTGCCTATTCTCCAACGAAAGGGATGCCCGAGCTTATTGCTGTTTTAAAAAGACATTTGATGGATGACCAGATATTCACCTCAGAACAAAATATTTTTATAACAAGCGGAGCACAGCAAGCATTATTCTTGCTTTGTGCAATGGATTTTCCTAACAATTCTCAAAAAATCTTGGTAGAACAACCCACATACTCTATGTTTTTGGAGGCAGCCAACGCTAATAAATGTCAATTGGTTGGGATTGAACGCACAGAAAAAGGTATTGAGCTTTGCGAACTTGAACGTATTTTTAAAACCAATAATATTAAATTCTTTTATATTATGTCAAGATTTCAAAACCCAACGGGCTTTAGTTATACTAATAAACAGAAAAAAGAAATCTTACATCTGGCACAAAAATATAATGTATATATAGTCGAAGACGATTATCTGGCAGATTTGGAAATTAATACAAAGGCCGATCCCATTTTCGCTTTTGACCAAACCGGAACTGTAATCTATGTGAGAAGTTTTTCAAAAACCTTATTGCCGGGGCTTAGGTTGGGCGCAATAATCCTTCCCCAAAATTTACAAGAGCAGTTTTTGAGGCTTAAATCCTGTATGGATTTAAACTCGCCGGTACTATCACAAGGTGCATTAGAAATCTATCTGCAAAGCAGTATATATAGGATGCATGCTAGCCGAGTAAAGGAGTTTTATAGGCAAAAAGCTAACCTTCTTTCAAGCTTATGTAAAAAAGAACTAAGTCCGTTTGCAAAAGTTTATGTACCAAAAACGGGCATTTTTGCTTATTTGGAATTGGAAAATCTTTCTTCAGAAGCTTTAAAGAGAAAATTACTGGATAAGGGGCTGGCTGTGTCTACAACAACCGGTTGCTATATCAACAACCAGCCCATTAGGGAAGGTGTTCGACTTTCTGTTTGCAAAACTAAAGACCAGGATATTTCAAAAGCTTTGGAGATATTGAAAAATGAATTATACATCATGTGAAAT
>CAYPQA010000128.1:0-8905 GCA_964412725.1 uncultured Eubacteriales bacterium | reverse complement strand
ATTCTTCATAGAAGAGTATCTCTAAACGAAGTCAGCTTTAATAAAAGAATCAATTATTCATGTGAATATAGTCTAGGAGGGGAAAGGCACTATTATAAAAAATATGGGAAAGAACAAGGAAAGAACTAATCTTGACTTCTTTAACTTTTGAGAGAATTGCAATGAAAATTAATGTTAAACTTGTATCTTTTCTGATTTATTTTTTTTGATTTAAATAAGAAAAAATTATTGTTTTAGATAATGTTTCTTCTTATAAGAGAAAATCCGTTAGGTTAGAAAATAATAGAAAAAGTTAGATGTCAAAGAGAGCATTTTTCATTTGACTATTCAGTATTTAGATTTAAAAGAAATTGAGAGCTTGTCTAAAAATTAGACAAACACAATTAAATTAACAAGAGCTCTTAAAATTAACTCATGAATAAAAAATTATTTTTATAACCCCACTTATTTATTTTTGAACTTTATTTAATCTCACTCAAATATTTAGCCGGAACCGAATCTGTTAACCAGACACCGTTTTCCGAAAGATAGAAAATGAAACCGTCAATGTGCATGGCTCTTGCGTCAACTCTGAAAACCACAGGCCGCCCATGCCGTTTCCCAACAGCAACGGCCGTCTGCATATCTATGGATAAATGCACATGGTTACGGCCTTGTTTCTGTAAGCCATTCTGTAAGATGCTGTCGTAAAAGCCAACAGCCGTTCCGTGAAAGAGGGTATCCGGCGGGACAGCCTTTTTCAATTCAACATCAACACTGATGGAATGTCCTTGATTAGCACGAATTTTGGTTTTGTCATCATTAAAGCTGTAACGCTTTTTATTGTTGTTCTTTACAATTTCCTCTAAAATCAACATATTGATTCTGTAGCCCTTGCTATTCATCCCGCGCAAAAGCTCGTCTATGTTAGCCCATCCGTGTTCGTCCAGCTTAATACCCACAGTTTCAGGGCTGTGCCTTAAAATAAGGCTTAGGAATTTTCCAATCTTAACTTCATCCATATATATAGCTCCTATTTAGCAGTTCAAAGACAATCTGACGCACTCTTTCAGGATAATCGGTTACAATACCGTCAACATTCATATCAAGCAAATGCATAATACTTATTTCGTCATTTACAGTCCAGACAAAAACCGGCTTATCTATACTGTGACAGGCCTCAACAAGGCTCTTTGTAATAACCGAATACTCTGCACTGAAAAAGTCAGCCAGTTCATATTCATTCAAGTCCGCGGATATGTCGCCAATTCTGCCAACCATGATATACCCAACAGTGTATTCAGGATACTTTTGCTTCATTTCCTCAACAAGACCATATTCCGATGTTTGAAAAATACAGTCTTGTATCATTTCGTTTTGCTGTAAAACCTTAACGGTTTCTTCAACCACACTAACCGTTTCATACCCATGCCGCTTAAATTCAACAAGCAATCTCGCCTTTCCCCTAACCGCTTTGCATAAAGCATCCAGTGTGGGAATGTTTGAAATATAATCATTTTGCCTAATCCAAGTAAACTCAAGTTCCTTTGCAGAAAGCTCATATATGCTGACCAATTTCCCTGAAAGACGAAACAGATTGCTGTCGTGGACAACCATCGGGATATCGTCTGCAGAAAGGAAAATATCAATTTCCACTAAATCCGCCTGTTGCTCTAACGCACTCATTGCGGCCGGAATGGTATTCTCAACACCGTCATAACTGCCTCGATGACCGATAATCAAGCAAGAATCGCTAAACGTAAAGCTAGGTACTTGCGCATTTATATATGCGGGTATTGTGAGCAAGAATATCAAAATTGCGGGACTTTTTTTGATGGGGATGGGCAAATAACTCCTGATGTCCTTTTTAACACTTTTAATCTCGAAAGTGCTCGCGTTTGGCATAAAGTATATTAACACGATTGCCCAAATAGCGGGCGTTGTAAATAATTGCAGGATATAAATTAAAATACGCACCAAAGAATTCAGAGATACAGGCACAGATTTATCCAAGAAATGAATCACCAAAACCGACAGCGCCCAGCAGACTAACGCAAGCGCCAACCCATTAATCGTCCGCACAACGTTGTCTTTCATAAGCTGAAAGTTACGTTTAAGTGCAATTTTGAAGTTAACACGTTCCAATGCCATAACAGGTATAACAAAGCACGACATTACAAATATAGCGATAGGCAGATATCCCAATAAATAAATTGCGAAAGTCCCGCCTGGATATCTGAGCAACTCTCCGGTTATAAAATTCGGAACCTTAAACCCGGGAATAAGCGAGGTATAAAGCGGGATTTTTAATGACGGTATAAGGAATAGTATATAAAAAGCAAAGCCAAAACAACTTCCATGACACAACGAAGTCAAAGAACGAAGACCTTCTTTGAGACCATATGTAAATTTGACTTTCTGTTTTTTATACCCGGCAAGCAAAAATACCAAGATAACCGAAAATTCATAAAAGTTCAGCACAATCCCAAGAGGTATGAGCAACACTATAAGACAAATCCCTGCGGGGCTCAAAAGAAATTTACCAATTTGTTCATTCAAAAGTACCGAGTATCCGACCGCCTTCGCAAATTTGTCAATCGCCGTGTTTATAAGCGGTTTAAAAGCTATTGATACAAGTAATTTATAAATTAATTCAAAAATAATAATATTTAACCAACTGCATCTCAGTATCAAAAAAATATGTTCAAACCTTTTTTTAAATGTTTTTATTATACGTAAATTCATTGTCTGTCAGTTCCCTTTATTAACATTTATTTTAAGCTATAATTGTCTTTCAAAAATTCAATCCAACCATCGTAAATTTCTTCCTCCGATAATCCAAAAGCCGCATTATAGTTCAAACCTTTAGCAAATGAAATCACCTTGTCCCAACCGTGAACCTTATCCAAATACTCAATGTATGTGTAAGACAGGGAGTATCCTTCCATGTTTGCAAACTCTACAGGGTTGGATGTGTGCATTTGCTTAACAGTGGGAATACGATTTCTGGTGTCGTCATATAAGCTTTCCCAGCGTAGCTGCTTTGACAAATATCCTGCAAGACCCTCATTAAACCACAATGGAATCTTAGCATTTAAAACAGAATTGTAAGCATGCACCATTTCATGTATTGAGGCGTATTTATTCTCATCATAATTGTGAGCCTTGCCGGGATTTGCTGGAGAGGTTAATAAGACATCCGTTCCGCGGTTATCGCCAATATACCAGTCGAGATTTAGTAACAACGCAACAAGCCCATATTTTTTCGTTTGAAACGTGCCTTGATTATCGTAGATGTAGATGTTTATGCCTTGTGGGGAATCAAAACCTAGGCTTTTTGCAATTCGCTCACTTTCTGCATCTGTTAGTTCAAAAACATCTCTAGCCGCCTCCTCTTCCTTTTCGTAAAAAACCGTGACATATCGCCCTTTGATTTCCTTCATTCCCGATGTTTTAAGCCATAACGTAGGAACAAACGACAATAAAGCTAACAGAAGTACACAGCAAATTATAACAACGCCAATTTTAACAAATTTCCTAATCATCTAAAACCTCTTTTCTAGTATATATGAGGCAATATAATTTCCAAATATCTTGGAGTGAATGGAAACTTGCAGAGGCAAGTTTCCTGCCCGGGGTCCCCGCAGACTAGTCGGCGGGGTGGGTTTATGAACGAACAAGAGATTTGAACGTGTTTTTAAACACGCAGAAATTATTGCCGAATATATAGTAAACCTCTCTAAAATCTTTACAAAAAGCTTTATGGTTGCGGATTATGTAAAATCCTTCAAAAGGATGTCTTCAAGCTTGGGTTCGATAACCTTGAAGTCCTTGAGGTCGTTCGTTTCTATAAGTTTTTTAAGTATAGCGGCAGAATTAAGTTTTCTTGTGTTAAAACGGAGACTTATTTTCTGGCCGTCTTTTTTTATGCCTGTTATCCCTTCAAGATGAAATTCTGTAAACTCGCCCGATACATAGGCTTCAAGCTCGCTTTCGTCAGCGTACCTGTCATGAAAATCTTTTAAGCTACCATTAAACCTTACCTTACCGTTATCAATCAAAATTAGACGGTTACAGACCTGAACAATGTCATCCATATCGTGGGTTGTTAGAATGACGGTTGTTTTCTGCTCTGCATTTATCTCCTTTATAAACCCGCGTATGCTCTTTTTTGCGGCAATGTCCAAGCCTATTGTTGGCTCGTCAAGGTAGATTATCTCAGGGTCGTGCAAAAGCGCAACCGTAAGCTCCGCACGCATCTTCTGCCCCAGAGATAACTGACGTATGGGGCGATTTATAAACTCCTGCATTTCAAGCAGCTTAGTAAACCTTTCCACGTTCTGTTCGAAGCGTTTACTTTCAACCTTGTACATCTTTTTATAAAGTCCAAGAGCCTCCGAAAGCGGAAGATCCCAATACAACTGACTGCGCTGTCCAAATACAACGCCTATATGAAATGCGTTATCACGACGATTTTTATGCGGTTCCAAACCCCTAACCAAAACCTTACCCGAGCTTGGGTGCAGTATGCCTGTTAGCATCTTAATCGTTGTTGACTTTCCCGCACCGTTGGGGCCAACATAGCCCACAAGTTCACCTTTGTCTATAGAAAAGGAAATATCCGACACAGCTTTTTTTATTGTGTACTCACTTTTAAAAAAAGAACTTATCGAGCCCAAGACACCCGGCTTTCTTTTAAAAACTTTAAATTCCTTGCAAAGATTAATTGCTTCAATAATAGGCATAAAACCCCTCCTTGGCAGTTTACATCAGGAACCCGAGCTGTTGTAGTGCTTAATCCCTAAATTAAAGAACGCATAACCCAATAGCATCAAAACAAACCCAATAACAGGCGTAAAAAACGCAAAATATGGCGAAAACATCTCGCTTTTGTTTAGAAAGTATTGAGCTGGGTAGAAATTTATAAACGCAAACGGAAAGACGAAAGTAAGCATTACGGCCGCCCAACTATCATAGATGGAAATAGGGAAACGTATAAAATTGTCAAGCATGTGTCGAAATCCACCCAAGGCATCTGCCTTAACAAGCCAAAAACAAGGCACATTTGAAAATATAAAAAAACTTGAGTGAATCATACTGCCGCCCAAAAGCGCAAGTATGAGATATAAAAAGCTTAGTGGATTTATGGATATCTCCAAATTAACAATACTAATTATCAAAACCGCCAAACCTATAGCAACGTTCCCGAAATATCCTGTGGAAAACTCGCGTGAACATAGATAAAACATAGGGTTAAGCGGCTTTGTAAGCATTTCATCAAATGTGCCGTCACGGATGCGTGCCTGAAGTTTTGTGAACGGATGGTACATAAAAAAGCCTGCAAGACCGTAAGCAATTGTGTTAAACGCAAACAATAAAAGAACTTCCATAGCCGTCCAACCCAAGACATTACCAAAACGGTAAATTGTTAGATAAACCGCACAAGCCGAGGATCCAAACCCAAGGATTTTGGATATAGAGGTTAAAATAAACGCGGACGGATACTCAGCAAGGCTTCTGAATTTTATTTTTACGAAATCCAGATACAAAGAAAACTCCATAATCAACCCCCCTGAACAAAAACAGACTTTTGGGCAACAGACCAGAGTAATCCCCCAAAAGCGGACAACGCCAAAATCCAAAGCAACTGAAAGCCGGCGGTATTTAGCGATTGTGCGAAACTTGCATTACCTACAAATATGTTGGCGGGTTCAAATAGAACGAACCTAAAAGGTAAAACATTTGCAATATCCCTAAGCCATGTCGGATAGAACCAAAGCGGAACAAGCGTTCCCGAAAAAAGCATAGACAAAGCACCCACAGTCCATTGGATATGAAACCCCGTCTTAAACCAGAAGACAGAAAGCCCCATAACATATTCGATAAGGATATAGATATAGGCCGCAAAGAAAGCTGTTACAAAAAACATAAGCCATTGCCAAAGTGATGAGGGCAAAACGATTCCCCAAAGCAACGCACCGATAACAACCATAGGAATATCAAAAACCAAGATTGAGAACAAAACCTCGCCAACAACCATGAATATAGCCGTATACTTTGGATGGAAAGGTCTTACAAAATCCAAGGATATGTTCCCGCCAACAATACGTTCCTCAAAGTATGCACTTACTCTAAGGTTTTCAAAACGCCTTAAAACCTGAGTTATAAGCACATATGTAAGCATCTGTTCAAAAGCAATACCGTCCACAGTCGAGTCCTGGCTATACAGAGCCATCCATATACTGACCGTCACAAAGAGATAAACAAACGAAGATAAGAACCGCAACACAGTGTTTGTACGGTAAACGAGGCACTGCTTAAAGCTGTTTTTCAGCATCTCAAGATACATCGAAATCCTCCCTATCGTTTTGTCCCATAATACCACACAAGCAGCACTGAAAACAACAACTATTATTACCAGATGAACCCCTTGAAACAAAAATTAATTACTGCTATACTTCATCCGCACCAATAATTTAAGGAGGATTTTATGAAGATAATAGAACCGGGTTTTAAAATAAATTCTGAGATAGACGGATCAAAAATTCTTAAGGCCATTGAGTTATGTGGCCGAGTTTGCTATAAGAGCGAGGGGAGTATAACCGATGAGTCTGCGACAGGATTTATAAGGAGACTTGTAAAATCTGGGCACGAATCTGTTCTGGAACACGAGAAGATAACCGTGACCATTATTTGTGACCGTGGCGTATCGCATGAGATTGTGCGCCATCGTATCGCAAGCTATAGCCAAGAAAGCACACGCTATTGTAACTATAGCAAGGACAAATTCGGAAACGAAATAACACTGATAAAGCCGTTTTTCTGGAAGGACGAACCTGAAAAATACCAGATATGGCTTGACACAATGCAGCAGATTGAGAACGCGTACATTAACCTAATTAACCTCGGTGCAACACCGCAGGAGGCAAGGAGTATTCTTCCGAACAGCTTGAAAACCGAAATAGTAGTCACGATGAATTTAAGAGCCTGGAGGCACTTTTTTAAGCTCAGAACGCCAAAGGATGCTCACCCGCAAATAAGAGAAATAGCCATACCTTTACTTAACAAATTCAAGGAACTCATACCTGTTGTGTTCGATGATCTCATTGTGAATGAATCACAAGAAAATCTCTTATAAAGAGGTTTTCTTGTGGTTCTGAAGGTTCTATACTGTTTAACGCTAAAAATTGCACTTCTTTCTTCGCGAAAGGGCGCAAACTTGCCTCTACAAGTTTGCAAACTCTCAAAACAGGTGTAATTTTTATGCGTTAAGCAGTATAAAGTTCTAAACCCCCCAATACTACATATAAATAAATATATGATAGATTTTGGGAGGTAAAATATGGAAAGCTTTGACATCTACAAAGACATAGCCGAAAGAACCAAAGGCGATATTTACATAGGCGTTGTTGGGCCTGTCCGAACAGGAAAGTCAACTTTTATAAAGCGCTTTATGGATTTATTGGTTATACCAAACATAGACGGCTATGTGAGGGAACGTGCAAAAGACGAGCTTCCGCAGAGTGCGGCCGGAAAAACCATCATGACAACAGAGCCGAAATTTATCCCATCCGAGGCTGCAACGCTTAGTCTTGACGAGATAAGTTTCAAGGTGCGGATGATAGACTGTGTGGGTTATCTGATAAAGGGCGTTGCGGGGCATATGGACGGCGACGAACCTAGGATGCTTTCAACCCCGTGGTCAGAGAATCGTATGCCGTTTGCGGAAGCGGCTGAAACAGGCACAAGAAAGGTTATAACAGACCATTCAACAATCGGCATTGTTGTGGCAACGGACGGCAGTATAACCGATATTCCAAGGGAAAATTATATTGACGCAGAGGAGCGGGTTATAAATGAGCTGCGCTCGTTAAATAAGCCGTTTGTTGTGTTGCTCAATACACTAAAACCATACTCGCCCGAAACAGACGAACTCAAAAGTGAGATGTCTGCAAAATATAAGGTGCCCGTTATGGCGGTGAACTGTTCACAGCTTAAGGCGGACGACATAAACCTCATCCTTGAACGTTTATTGTACGAATTTCCGGTTATGGAAATTAAGCTGAACTTCCCGAAATGGGTTGAAACCCTTTCAAACACGCACTGGCTAAAGTCGGAGATGATAAATACAGTTAAGACATCGTTTACAGAGGTGAACAGGCTTCGAGAGATAAAAGACAGCCTTAGCCTTATGGAAAACAACCAATTTATCAAAAAATCCTACATAGACAAGATTTTACTTGGACAGGGTTGTGCCAACATAGAGGTTGCCATAGATGACGAGCTATTCTATAAGGTTTTGAGTGAAACAACCGGTATGGAAATTGCAGGGGAATATCAGCTTATTTCAACAATCAAAATCCTTGCCGAGGCCAAGCGTGAGTACGACAAGGTCAGATATGCTCTTGAAGAGGTTAAAAGAAAGGGCTACGGCATAGTAACCCCTTCGCTCGAGGAAATGAAATTAGACGAGCCTGTTCTTGTAAAGCATGGTTCAAAATATGGCGTAAAGGTCAGAGCAACCGCACCGAGCATCCACCTCATACGTGCAGATATCGAAACGGAAATCTCCCCCATTGTGGGAACCCAGAAACAAAGTGAAGAGCTTATAGGCTACCTCACGGGAGAAATGCACAAAGAGCCCGGAACAATCTGGGAGCTTAACATGTTTGGCAAGTCCATGGCCGACTTGGTCAAGGACGGGCTACAATCAAAGCTTTACCGTATGCCCGAAGATGCGCAAATGAAGCTTCAGGAAACCCTCCAGCGCATTATAAACGAAGGCAGCGGCGGATTAATTTGTATCATTCTTTAACAAAAAAAGGAACATACGAATCCCAACTCAATGGGGCTCATATGTTCCTTTTTTATTTAACGTGAGTTCGACAGTGATGAATGCGAAAAATCAGGCAAAAAGACAAAAAAA
>CAYPQA010000127.1:0-9076 GCA_964412725.1 uncultured Eubacteriales bacterium | reverse complement strand
GAAAAAAATGCGAGCTGGATTTATCAGACGAAGAAAAAGTCAGACTCACTCTAGAACAATACACTTTTAAAAGCACTAACTCAAAGAGCAGAGGATGTTGCAAAATTTTATAGTAAGTCAACCTGTATCAAGTTTACACCGCAAACAAGACTTATGATCGGCATTGGCGGAGAATCTCCATACAGCTCAATTCTACTAATGACCCTTCATCAAACATATGGTTTTCCATACATTCCTGCAACAGCCATAAAAGGATGCCTACGTGATTATTTGGAACAAGAAGAGCAAACTAGCCTTGATATCAAAAAACTGTTTGGAGCTGATAGCAGTGAAATTGGAAAATCAAGGGGGTGTTTAGTATTTTTTGATACGTTTCCAACCAATTTTACATTAGATTTTGATGTCATGACTCCACACAATACCGAATATTACACAAGTGGAGGAGAAAGTCCTCCTTCGGATATGGAGAAAAAGATACCATTATCTTTCCCTTGTTTGACAGAAAAGACCAGTTTCAATATTCATATTGCTTGTACAGACAGCAAAGAGTGGGAAGAACACAGTTCGTATATAGAAGAAAACCTAAAATACGCCCTTTTAGATTATGGATTAGGAGCAAAAACTGCCTATGGTTATGGACTTGCATCAAATAGTATACTATAGGTATACTTGAGGTGAAGGTGGGGATAACATGTATTATTATATTATCGGTGGCGTTGTGTTGCTTGTGGTAATTTATGTAGCCTTAGAATATGTACGAAAAATAAAACTGCATAAAAAATTCACCGGCCAGTATTTTGACTGGGCCGGTGAAAATCATGATTTTGAAAGCTTAAATTATGTGAGGCGATATTGGGATACAAAGAACCTTTTTGAAAAAATTCAATACAAGGTTGATGATATAACTTGGAACGATCTGGACATGGATCATTTGTTTTTCAAAATGAATGCCACGCAAAGCAGTGTTGGTGAGGAATATCTCTATGCTAAATTAAGGGCTACAGGTTTTGATGAGAACGTGCTCAAAGAATTCGGCGCAATGATGGACTTTATGGACAATAATCGTGATACGAAAATCGAAGCCTTGTGCGCTTTACATATTTTAGGCAAAGACCTTTACAACAACGTCCATTCGTATATCTATAAAATAGATGAAAAACCCATTAAAAATATTGCAAGGTTTTATATTTTGATGGTTTTGCCATTGCTTAGCATTGCAACCTGCTTTTTTACGCTGAATGGACTCTTTCTTGTGTTTTCAACATTCCTGATAAACATCTTGGTCTACTACAAAAATAAATTTATGCTTGAAATAAACCTGAATTCGTTAAATTATATCTCAAAAATGGTGAATTGTGCAAATAAATTATCAAAACTTAATTTGGGAGAAACGAAATACAGTAGGCAATTGAAGGCATCATTAAAGCCTTTGCAAAGCCTTAGCCGTTTGGGTAATATAATGGCTTGGAAATTCAGCACTGATATGGAGGTCTTCATTGAATATGTAAAGATTGTTTTCATGTGGGACTTTATAAATTACAACAAAATGATAGGCGTTTTGTCTAAACACAGGCAGGAATTTCATCAAATATATAGATTAATCGGGGAATTGGATTCGGCCATTGCCGTTTCAGAATATAGGAAAACGCTTGGATTTTATTCAATTCCGGAGTTTGGTGAATCTGAAAATGTTACATATGATGAGGTGTACCATCCTTTAATAAAAAAGCCTGTATCCAATTCAATGTGCTGGGATAACAATGTCTTAATCACAGGCTCCAATGCGTCTGGCAAGTCTACGTTCATAAAAGCGTTAGCAATAACAACGATATGCTCACAGAGTATTTATCTCTGCTTTGCTCGCTCCTATAAAAGCAAGATGAGCTGTGTTTTAACATCAATGGCTGTGCGGGATAAAATTTGTGACGGAGAAAGCTATTTTGTTGCGGAGGTCAAAAGTCTAAAAAGGATATTGGATAGCGTAAATAATGATACACGCATAGTTTGTTTCATTGACGAAATCCTTAAGGGCACGAACACAATTGAGCGCATCGCTTCATCGTCCGCAGTCTTAAGCTGGCTTACAGGCAAAAATTGCAAGGTTATGGTTGCGTCACATGATATTGAACTTACAGAAATATTGTCAAATATCTATAACAACTTCCATTTTAAGGAACAGGTTTTGAACGGCGGACTATTTTTTGACTACAAGCTTTACGATGGCATTGTAAAAACAAGAAATGCTATAAACTTGTTGAAATTTATCGGTTATGATAACAAAGTTATAAGCTTGGCTAATGATTTAGCAGACTATTTTGAAAGTAATAAAATATGGGATAATATACTGCTTAACACATAAAAATTACACTTGTTTCGAGTGTCTGAAAACTTATAGAGGCAAGTTTGCGCTATTTTGCCAAGAAAGAAATTCAAATTTTTAGCGTTAAGCAGTATAGCCTCATAAATTGTTGGGTATTGGCTTTATAAAAATAATGCTAATACAAAAAAGGGTTATGTAAACTGACTTTAATCAGTTTACATAACCCTTTTTTGTATGCACTATAATTTTCTTATAGGCTATCATATCCTCATCAGAACCATCAACATCGAAGTAAAAAGATAAATGCCTCTTCTCATTTTTGTGCAATCCTTTCATAATCAATTTCTCCGACAAGATAACAAACAGCTTTGCCACCAATTTTTACGCGTTCGCCACAGTTCTCACAAACCAACACTCCGCCACGCTTTGATAACTGCTTAGCAATCATTTTATTCTTACTCAACTTTTCGCTCCAAAATGGAATTAACGAACAATGTGCCCTACCTGTAACCGGGTCTTCGTCTATTCCCAAATTAGGAGCAAAAAATCTTGAAACAAAATCGCAATCTTCGCCTTTTGCAGTAACAATTATTCCGAAACTATCATTGCCAACGTCGGCTTCCGTCTTTATTTGCTTGAGTAATGAAAAGTCAGGCGATATGTTTCGTAGCGTCTTTTCATGATCAACAAGAACAAGAAAATCAACAGCTTTATAAACGGCAAGTGGTTTAATACCCAAAGCTTTTTCAATGGTTGTGTAAGTATTTGTCTTTGAAACAGGACGAGCCGGAAAATCAAGGTGTAATAAATCCTCTTCACGACTCACCGACATCACTCCGCTCATTGTCTTAAATTTAATAATATCAGTTTCTCTCTTGGTAATATTAAACAGCACAAACGCGCTTGCCAATGTAGCGTGACCGCAAAGTTCAATCTCAACAGTTGGCGTAAACCAACGTAAATCATAATAGCCGTCTTGTTTTACTATAAAAGCCGTTTCTGATAAATTATTTTCAGAAGCTATGCTTTGCAATACGCTATCCGGCAACCATTTATCTAACAAACACACTCCTGCCGGATTTCCGCTGAAAAGCTTGTCGGTGAATACATCGATCACATAATATTTCATTAAAAGCAACCTCCTAAATTCATTAAAAATATTTACATCTTGTCCATGAAAATCATGCTCTTTATCATAATCCGAATCATTTATGTAATGTTGTATGAACTGAATTGCAGATAAAGGGTATCTTTTGAAAAGAAATTAAACGCAAAACACCTAAAACATTATCAATTAATGTTTCTTTTAATTCTATAAGGAAATATTGTATGCTATCAACTGATAGCTGTCAACGGTTACTCCAAAACCTTAAAAGTAAATGTTCTTAAACTTGTCCTTAACTCATATAATCCTTATGCAAGCTTTTAAATTATTTTAGATTAACCAAAGCGGAGGGAGTAGTATGAGGAGTAAAAAGGAGATTATTTTACGATATTTGTCCAAGCCATTGCTGCCTGTTTTTGAAAGGTTTTCGGAACAGGAATTTGAGGAGTTTCGCGAGATACGATTGCGTGTGAATCTGCCTATTTTGTGCAGGGACAAGCAAGGGGAGAGGTTTCTTGACTTTACCCCAAGCGGTGAGATTATTTCGGAATGCTTACAGCTTATGAGCAATTATTCACTTTATGCGTTTTCAGATTATATGTGCAAGGGCTTCATAACTTTACCGGGAGGTCACCGTGTAGGAATTGCGGGGCATTGTGTTGTGGAAAATGGGGTTGTGAAGATGATCAGGGATGTTTCGTCGCTTAATATCAGGCTTTCAACAGAGATGATAGGCGTTGCGGAGGGGCTTGCCGAGGAAATTTTACCTCCGGTTGACCACACCTTGATTATCTCGCCGCCGGGCTTTGGCAAGACAACGCTTTTGCGGGATTTGATAAGGGTTATAAGCGATGGGCGCAAGGGCTACATAGACGGACTTACCGTTGGCGTTGTGGACGAGCGTTCGGAAATTGCAGGCTGTTACTGCGGTGTGCCCCAGAATTATCTAGGGCAACGTACAGACGTATTGGATGGCGTGCCCAAGAGCCAAGGCATGCTTATGCTTTTACGCTCTATGTCACCCCAGGTCATCGCTGTGGATGAATTGGGCGGCGCGGAAGATTATGAAGCTGTTTCACACATTATAAATGCGGGTGTAAAGCTTATTTGCACCGTTCATGGACAAAATTTGGATGAGGTTTCTAAGAGCATGAATGACGAATTACTCGGCATTTTTAAGCATATTATTGTTCTTTCAGGTGTGGGCAAGTATAACGTATTGGAGGGATAACATGGCTATGATTCTTAAGATAATCGGAGCCGTTATGGTGCTTATTTCGGCTTCATTGGCGGGCTTGTTTTATTCAGGCAGGGACGGCTTTCAGGCAAAGGATTTAGCGGAGATGTCAAAGGCACTCTCTGTGCTTAAGGCGTTTATTTTCTCAAAAACACCGCTTGATGTCGCATTTAAACAAATTTCAAAACGTATAAATCAACCTCTAGCCGCTGTCTTCGAACAAATTGGGCAACGCCTGTCTGATAGAGAAAGCCTTAAATCGGCTTGGAAAGAAAGCTTTATATCTTCAAAGGACGTGTTCTTTGATAACGAAGACATGGATTTAATCCTAAGTTTTGGTACAAGCCTTGGCGAAACAGAGGCTATGCTTCAAACCGAAAATATAGACAACCTTATCGGATATCTTGAGGAAAAGATTAAAAAGCTTTCTCAAAGCCGCAGTAAAAATCAAAAATTATTCCTTAACCTAGGCGTTCTTGGTGGGTTTTTGATTGTTATAATTTTATTTTAGGGGGTTTGTATGGAGATAGCAATGGTTTATAAAATTGCGGCAGTCGGCATTCTCGTTGCCGTTCTTAACCAAGTTTTGGTTCGTGCAGGACGCGAGGAACAGGCCATGCTAACCTCCCTTGCAGGGCTTTTGGTTGTTTTGTTCTGGGTTGTTTCATATATAAGCAAGCTGTTTGATACTGTTTCGACTTTGTTTGGATTGTGAGGTTTTTTATATGGATATTGCAAAGACCGTTGCCTTTGCCCTTATTTGCACTGTCTTGATTATAACGATAAAACAATCCCGTCCAGAAATTGCTGTTGTTTTAACCCTTGCCGCAAGCGTTTTGGTAGTGTTCTCGGTTGTGCCGCAGCTTAAAGCATTGATGGACGGGCTTTCAAGGATGTCTGCTCTCGCAGGCATTGCTTCAAATAATAACATTGGCTTAGTTTTAAAGATTATTGGTATCTCATACATAGCCGAGTTTGGCAGTCAGGTTTGTGCGGATGCGGGTGAGGTCGCACTTGCTTCAAAAGTTGAACTTGCCGCAAAGGTTATGATTATGCTTATATCAATGCCCATTATGTTTTCGTTGGTTGATTTGATTATGAGAATGTTGTGATGAATAGGTGTTGTTGAGATGAATATAACTGAGATTTTGGATGAATTGCCCGTGTCAAATGTTGATACGGTTATAGGTACAAAAGGCGGATTTTCGTTCAGCGAACTTTTGACGAAGGTCATCGGCGGCGAGTTGGATTTAAGCCCTGCCGGTATTTTAAATTCGGGTACGCGAATGATTTTTACTGAGCTTTTTGAAAACGGCTCTCTTATTAAGTCGCTGATTATCATAGCGCTTTTGAGTGCATTGCTTAAGAGCCTTACCGATTCTTTTAAGAACAAATCTGTGGGCGAACTCGGTTTTTATGTCTGCTATGTTATCATAGCGGGCGTATTGTTTTCCTCGTTTTACATCGCTGTCGGGATTGTCGGGGATGTGAACAACTTTTGTTATTCGTTCATCGAAGCCCTATTGCCCATGCTCACGGGCTTATGGATTATGTCCGGCAATGTTTCGGCCGCGGCTTTACTTAATTCGGTTATGCTTTTTATGTTTAGCTTTTTTATCACGTTCATAAAGGTTGTTATCATACCCGCGGTTATTATGACCTGTATTATCTGCGTTTTAAACAACCTTTCAGACAAGCCCATGCTTGGCAATGCGGTTGAGCTTTCAAAAAAGATTATATCCTTTGCAATTAAGGGCGTGACAGGTTTGTTTTTGGGTATTTTGGGATTACAAAGCATAAGCGCACCGCTAGTGAACTCCGCACTTGTGGGAACTGTCAAATCCTCAACAAAGCTCATTCCTGTTGTGGGCAGTATGGTTAGCGGAGCAGTTGAAACCGCGCTTGTTTGGGGAAAAGCCGCGCGAAGCGGTGTTTTTGTTGCCGCTATCGTGATGCTCATCATAGTATGTATTGTGCCGATAATAAAGCTTGTCGCAATTTCCCTCACATACAAGCTTGTTGCGGCCGTCATTCAGCCGGTCTGTGACCCAAGGCTTGTCAAATGCATAGACGCGGTTGGCAGCTTTACTGTAACCCTTATGGGGTGTTGCATTGCTGTTTTGATTCTGTTCGTATTTTCGGTAATGATTTTTACACTTATGTGAGGTGACTTATGGTTGAATATGTAAAAGGCATTGCTTTGTTTCTTATTTTTTCTGAATATATAGGAATAATTTTGCCCAATCCCAAGTATAAACAATATTACAACCTTGTACTTGGTTTAATCTTGATTTTGATTATTATAAAGCCGCTTATAGACCTCTATATAAGTTTATCCGGAAATCCAAATATTTTACAACAATGGGACTTCTATAATTTGTCCTTTGATAATATACATAGTTTATACGAAAGAGGGGGGCAATGATGCTTAGGAAACTATCAAAGGATAAAAGAACACTTGTAGTTCTTGGGGCCGCACTGATTGTGGGAGTTTTGCTTTTGGTGTATGGCAAGAACCTCCCCGCACAGACAAATATACCCTTGACTGAGGTTGGTGCCCTACAAACCTCAAAGAACGTACCAGAGCCGGAGACAGTGCTTGATTATGACTTGCGATTAGAACGGCGTATGGAGGAGCTTTTGTCAACCGTAGACGGAGCTGGCAAGGTTATGGTTATGATAACCCTGTCAAACGGCAGGGAGATTATATTAGCAAAAGAAGAAACCGTTACACAGAGCGAAACAAAGGATTCAGACAGAAGCAGCTTAAGCAAAAGCACGTCTGAAAAAACGGTCACAACCGTTGAAAACGGCAGGCAAAGTCCGGTTGTTTTGAAGGAGATTCTGCCGGTTGTAGAGGGTATAATAATAGTGGCGGAGGGTGGTGACAACATTCTTGTCAAGGATGCGCTAACGCGTGCGGCGCAAGCTGTTTTGGGCTTGGAGGCTCACAGGATTCAGGTTTTAACAATGAAAAAATAGGAGGTAAAATATGTTAGTTTTTAAGAGAAACCATGTTATCATTACGGCGTTGGCTATTATGGTTGCCGTTGCCGGTTATTTGAATTATGCAGACAGCAAAAAGAGCTTGACGGAAAGCGGAATAACCTTGAATGACCAAGGTCAGATAGATGCGCTTGTGCCGGACTATTACCTGCTTCAAGAAGATGACAACCCCTCAATTTTAACCCAAGATGCTATCCCCGCTTCAGGCATAGTTTCTGATAGCGATTCAAAGAATGACAATCTTGGTGAAGCTGTATTTGTAAGCAGCAACACAACTAACTCATTCTTTGTACAGGCTAAGTTAGACCGTGAGCAAACAAGGTCTAAGGAAAAGGATATCTTAAGAGAGATGATAAACAACATGAATATCGAGCAGGAAAAGAGAGCGGAATATGCCGACGCTATGCTTGAAATTCAGCAGAGGATAGAGAAAGAAACCGCAGCAGAGGCTATGATAGAGGCCAAGGGCTTCAGTGAAGTTTATGTAAGAATTGACGACGAAACCGTTGACGTTGTCGTTAACAAACAAGCCCTGACCGACGCAGAAATCGCCCAGATTGAGGACATAGTTAAAAGAAAGACAGGTATGGCCGCCGACAAGATTAGGATAAGTACGATAAAGAAGTAGCCGCAAAAAAGGCCACCTATTCAGGTGGCCTTTAATCTGCCTTATAGTGGCTACAGTAAATGTAGCTTACAATTTCTTGCAACTAATAAGGACTTATATGATTAATCAACTATATCAGGATTAAAAATATTTGTCAACAATTTTTTTCAATAAAAAACTAGCGAACCTTATAACAGCAATATGCTTACAATTTCTTGTGAATATAAGGAATTGTATCGCTAGTATGTATATTATATGTAAGTTTGTATAAATTATTTACTACTTCCGGAGTTGGAAAATCTAAAAAAATTATTACAAGTTATTGATTCCTTTAAATTTTCTATATTTGTCATTGCGTCAAGCTTACTTTCATCTTTTCCATGAAAACTTCTGTAAACAGTATTAGCAATATAATCAGATAATTGTATCAAAAGTACATTTTTTGAATTACTATAAGAGATATCAATATTATTTTCAAATAACCCCTCTTCTAAGCTTAGCTCAATATTTAGATATTCTTTTAAAGCGCGATTTGCTTTTGGTGCAACATTTCGTTCATCAATAAATAAATTCATACACTTACAATCAGAAAATTTACAATTCGATTTTTTATAATTAATAAAGAATAACTTCAACAAATAATTAAATGCCCTCGCTGCATTTTGCTTAAATTTTTCATCAATATCAAGTGTATCAACAACTATTATCCCAAATTCTACATTACATTTATGTAATATTTCATCGTATATATTTTCCTTTTGCTTTTCTGAAATCTCAGATCCTTTTATTTCTTTATTCTCT
>CAYPQA010000126.1:0-9084 GCA_964412725.1 uncultured Eubacteriales bacterium | reverse complement strand
ACGCTAAAAATCTGCACTTCTTTCTTCGCGAAATTGCGCAAACTTGCCTCTACAAATTTGCAAACGCTCAAAACTAGTGCGATTTTAATGCGTTAAGAAGTATATGCTTATTGAAAATTCAAATACAGAGTTTAAATGTGAGGTAAACACATGAAGCAAAAACAAACTGAATTAACTGCAATATTTACGCCCGAAGGTTTTACTCTGCGAGAAACTTTATGCGATACGAACGGGTATTTTAATAAAAGTTTACTGGAAGATTTTACTCAAAATAAAATTAAAGCCCTATATGAGCTTGGCTTTTTGGATAGAAACAAGTTGTTTTCGCCGTCTCTTGCATTTTTACATAACGTTGCCTTAACCTTTGTAGGTGAGTTGTCTAAAGATGCGGACATCGAAATAAAAAGACAAGCCTCGCCCATTTCTGATAAGACTGTCTATGAAATAATGAAAACTGTACCTTTTTCATTGGGATTTGAGCATATCAATTTCCAATGGTTGGTGTCTATTTGGAATGAATTGTGCGGTGTTTTTAATGCCGAAATGAGTAACTTTAGCGGAACTGTCGAGGACTATTTAAGGAATAAAAACTCAAATATCAACATTGTGGGACGAGTATTTTTTCATTTGGTTGAGAGTAAGGACGAGGAATACCCTTTCGCATTTATGGCAACATACAGTACAGGAACAAGCCAAAGTGTCAGCCATATGCCTCTGAAAAACGCTCTTGTGCAGTACAAAGACAACACCGAAACCTTGCTTGGATTGCTCAAAACCGTTACCAAAGTCAGCGATAAAAGTGATTTTATATCGGAATTGGTTGAGAGTGGCGAGATGTTTTCGCCTCTCAAATTTACGGAGAAGGATGCATATGTCTTTTTGCGCGAAGTGCCGATGTATGAGGAAAACGGTGTAGTTTGTCGTATTCCGGATTGGTGGAAGCGAAAGGGCATGGCGAGGGTGTCTGTTTCGGTGGGTGGAAATAGACCGTCTTCTGTGGGATTAGATGCAATGCTTAGTTTTAACGCAGAGGTTTTCATTGGGGATTTACAGCTTTCTCGAAGTGAAATTGAAGCCTTATTGGAGCAAACAAATGGTTTATCCTATCTAAAAGGAAGATGGGTTGAGGTTGACCATGACAAACTAAGGTCTGTGCTTGATGCTCTTGAAAAGGTTGAAAATGGGGGCGATATGACACTTTCAGAAGTCTTGCGTCTGCAAATGGGATTGGGATCTGCTACAGAAACAGAAGAGGAAGAGACTGTCGAATTTACCAATGGACAATGGCTTTCAGAGCTTATGAACGACCTCAGAAATCCTCATAAAATCGAAGCTGTTGAAAGCGGAGAGCATTTCAAAGCAGCACTCAGGCACTACCAACAGGACGGACTAAATTGGCTTTATATGATGAACAAGACAGGTTTTGGTGCCTTACTTGCAGACGATATGGGTCTGGGTAAAACTGTTCAGATATTGGCTTTACTGGATAAGCTACGCTTAAAAACCCTTCTTGTAATCCCCGCATCGCTTATTCATAACTGGCAAGCTGAAGCAGATAAATTTGCACCCATGTTGAAGTACGTTGTTATCCATTCAAACCAAAAAACAATTGATATAAACTCAGCCGATTTGTTCATCACTACATATGGTATGTTGGTGCGAACAGAAGAAATAAGCGAGGTTGACTGGGATTTGCTAATCTTAGATGAAGCACAAGCAATCAAGAACCCCGGGACAAAGCAAACAAAGGCAGTTAAGGCGATTAAAGCAAAATCACGCATAGCAATGACCGGTACACCTATTGAAAACCGCTTATCCGACTTGTGGTCGCTGTTTGATTTCCTTAACAAGGGCCTGTTGGGTACGGCAAAGGAATTTAGCAGTTTTGCCAAAAAGCTGAACGACAATGCAAGTGGATATTCACGGTTGCGTGAAATTGTCAGTCCGTTTATCTTGCGACGTTTAAAAACGGACAAGACGGTTATTTCGGATTTGCCCGATAAGGTTGAGATTAAGGCATACACAGCACTTACGAAAAAACAGGTGGTGCTGTACACCTCGCTGGTTAAGGAAATTGAAAAATCCCTTCAAGTTACAGATGAAAAGAGTATTGACCGTAAGGGACTTGTCCTGGCAAGTCTTATGAAATTCAAGCAAATATGCAACCACCCAGACCAGTATTTGGGGCAAAAATCATTTGAACACACACAGAGCGGGAAGTTTTCAAAGCTTGCTGAGATATGTGAAACCATAGCAGAAAAGCAAGAACGTGTGCTTGTGTTTACGCAATTCAAGGAAATGGCAGAGCCAATTAGCAACTATTTAACAGAACTTTTCGGCAAAAAGGGGCTTGTTTTACACGGCGGAACCGCAGTCAAAAAACGTGGTGAATTAGTGGAGCTCTTTAACAGTGAAGAGTATATTCCCTATATGGTTTTGTCTTTAAAGGCAGGCGGTGTGGGGCTCAATCTTACCGCCGCCAATCACGTCATTCACTTTGACCGTTGGTGGAACCCGGCGATAGAAAATCAAGCCACAGACCGTGCATTTCGTATAGGGCAACAGAAAAACGTTATAGTTCACAAGTTTGTCACGGAAGGAACTATTGAGGAGAAAATTGATAAGATGCTTGAGGAAAAGCAAAAGCTGGCAGGTGATATTATTTCCTCAAGTGGCGAAGCTTGGATCACCGAGCTTGGTAATAAAGAACTGTTAAATCTGTTCCGCTTGGAGGTGTAATTACTATATGTGGGGATATTCTGAATATGTACCTGTCGCAAAAAAACGTGCCAAAGCAGAAAAGCAGATCGCAAAACTACGAAATAAAAACCCTAACATCAGCCCTGTTGTCATTGAGGGCAAGAAGATTGCGGTGTCATGGTGGGGTATTGCGTGGAACAAAAATTTGGAACGTTATGCCGACTATGACAATCGTATTGGACGCGGTAGCGCTTATGTCAAGAATGGCTTTGTTATTGATTTGCAAATTTCCGAGGGCAATATAACCTCACTTGTTATGGGCTCTGACAGTGCGCCGTATAAAATTCAAATAGAAATTAAAACCCTTTCAAGTGAAGCTATATCAAACCTTGTAGAGCGTTGCAACACTAAAGCCGGCAGTCTTTCAGAGCTGCTTGAGGGTTCATTCCCAAATGAATTGGCTGAAATATTTTTTAGTGAAAACGGGGGATTGTTCCCTACGCCCAAAGAAATAAAGATGAAATGCTCTTGCTATGACTTTGCAGATATGTGCAAGCACGTTGCCGCAACCTTATACGGTGTCGGTGCGAGGTTGGATAGTGACCCAATGTTATTTTTTACCTTGCGTGGAATAAATATTGATGAATTAATCAAGAAATCCGCTGATGAAAAGGTGAAAGATATGCTTAAAAATGCTGGAAATAAGAGTAAGAGAATTATTTCTGATGATGAGGTTGGTCGGCTATTTGGGGTTTGAGATTGGGTTGGGAAACTCAATGGGATTACGGCTGTGGTTGTGACGCGTCTTATTATGAGGCTGGGTGTGTTTATATTCGTTAAATAATAAGGAGAATAGCTTATGGATAAAAAGGTAGCTGTTGTAACCGGTGCAAGCAGTGGTATTGGTAATGCCATTTGTAAGGCTTTATTAAATGAAGATTATTATGTTGTGGCTAATGGCAGGACCATAAATTCAGTTTTTAAGGAAACAGACCATTTGATACTTAATAATAGTGATATGTTAGAGCAACAAACATCTGGATTTTTATTAAATGATGCTTTAAATAAATGGGGTAAATGTGACGTAGTATGTATTAATGCCGGAATTATTGAATCTAATACAATTGATAATATCAACATAGATGCAATGTGTGAAATGGTTAGGTTAAAGGTTGAAATGTCATTTAGACTTATCTATACTTTCTTAAAATATTTTAAAAAAGTAGAAAAAGGTCATATTGTTATAACTTCCAGCGTTATGGGTACTAAAACTCGTGAAAATTCGGGTGCTTATGCCGGGTGTAACCATGCACTAGAGGCATTAGCTGAGTCGCTCAGGATGGAACTTTGTGATACCAATATAAAAATCACATGTATTGAGCCTGGTCTTGTTGAAACAGGATTGCATAGAAATTGGGATATAAAGCCTAAAGAATTACTTGGAATATCAACCGCATTGCAGCCAACGGATATTGCGGAAGCAGTAATGGAAATACTTAACAAACCCGATCATATTAGAATTCCTAGATATATGATTTTACCAAAAGGACATAAAATCTGATTGAATAAACGACTACCGGCTATAGTCGGTGGTTTTAGAACGGTCACGCAAAAAGTAAAACGCACCTTCGTTTGGACTATCAACCTCTTTGATTTTATTCACTACACCACGCAAAGAATAATCCATGCAAGCCTTAAGGCATCTCCAAATTTGGGGATGCTTTTTTGATGTCTTGTTGCAGTTTATAATCTACAAGAGAAGAATAAACCCTAGCGGAGGTGAAACCCCTTGTTCGTTTGCCAAGAAGTAATTCTTGTCAGGAATTTGTCTTTAAGCATGCCCTTAACTGAAAGTGAGGCTGAAAAACAGCAATTTTTCTTAAGACTATGATGATAAAATATGATATACTGCTTGAGTAGTATAGAATTTCTAAAAAGATACGAACGAGGTGTGTATATGGAAAACAAAAATATAGTTGAGAAAATAGTAGACTACATTGAGAATAATCTGGAATCTCAACTAAGCTTGGATGAAATTTCAAGAAAAGCGGGGTATTCAAAGTTTCATTTAAACAGGGTGTTTTCAGAGGCAGTCGGTTACACCATATGTAAGTATATCCAAATGCGAAGGCTGACTGTGGCGGCTGAAAAACTCGTTTATACCAAAATGCCAATTATAGAAATTGCCTTGGCCGCAAATTACAACTCTCAACAATCATTTACCTATGCGTTTCATCAGGTATATGGCTGCCCACCTCAAGAATATAGAGAAATAAAACTCCATATACCAAAACTAAGCAGACTATCAATACAGTCAACACGCAAACTTATTATGCACTACACATCTTCCCTGAAATATGAGGTTATAGCAGCATGAGTACAATACCATACGTTATAGAGCAAACAAACAAAGGAGAAAGAAGCTACGACATCTATTCAAGGCTGTTGGCAGACAGGATAATATTTTTAGGCGAAGATGTGAACGATACAACAGCAAGCTTAATAACCGCACAGTTGTTGTTCTTAGAGAGCCAAGACCCTGATAAAGACATAAACCTCTATATCAACAGCCCCGGCGGTTCCGTGACCGCAGGGTTTGCCATATTCGACACAATGAACTATATTAAGTGTGATGTTTCAACCATATGCATAGGCCTTGCCGCAAGCTTTGGAGCATTTTTGTTGGCAGCGGGTACTCCCGGTAAGCGGTTTGCTTTGCCAAATGCAGAAATTATGATACACCAGCCCGCAGTATCCGGTGGGATTAGAGGTCAAGCCAGTGATATAAAGATTATCTCAGACCATATCCAAAGGAATAAGCGGAGATTGAACAGTCTTCTTGCATTAAATACAGGAAGGACTATCGAAGAAATAGAACGTGACACGGACCGCGATAATTTTATGACCGCAGAGGAAGCGAAAGCCTATGGTCTTATTGATTCTGTAATAACAAAAAGAAGTTGAATTTAAAAAGAGGCTATCGGAGAATATCGGCTCTTTATCAAGTTTGGGTATTGGCCTCTACATGGCTCTATTAAAAAAGGATGATGCAAACTGACTTTAAATCAGCTAAGCATCATCCTTTTTTAAACCTCTCTCCACAGTCACTATAACACAGCCGCTTTGTAAATCACAGTATATGCGTTTGTCGCAAAATGTCTTTAGTTCTGACTTGGGCTGATTTCAAGTTAGGACTAAGACATTTTTCCACAAAAGACAAGCCACCAAGTTTTAACAAGGTGGCTGCCATACTTAAGGATTACTTTACTTTTCTTATTTGAAAATTTACTGTTTAATTGCAACTATTATGCTCATAATCATATCTTTTTCCAATATAAATTGATATTGGAAATGATATTTGTATTTTATTATAATGATTATATGAATAAATATTTATTCATTAGTTACAGGAGTGATAAGCTATAAATGACATATTACTATTGTCTTTGGGGATAATACTGGTATGTCAAATACAGCAGAAAGTCAGAAAATGCGCTGCATTGCCTGACTTTCGGGAAAGGTGAGCAAATGAAACAGGGAAAAATCGTGATACTTTACGAAAGGTTATCAAGGGGACGATGACACCGACAGCGAATCCAACTCCATACGAAATCAAAAAATTATCTTGGAGGATTATGCCGTTAAAAACAGTATGACAAACTTTATCCATATCACTGATGATGGTATCAGCGGCTTGCGCTTTGAAGACCGCCCCGGCTATGTTCAGATGATGGAAATGGTTGAGGACGGCAACGTGGCCGCCGTGGTGCTCAAAGACATTACAAGGCTTGGCCGCGACTATCTGCGTGTGGGCATGTGTATGGAAACCATGCGGTTGAATGGCGTTCGTCTGATTGCTCTTGGTGACGGTATTGACACCGCCAAGGGCGAGGACGATTTTACACCGTTCCGCACTGTAATGGCGGAATTTTACGCAAAGGATACCTCACGCAAAATAAAATCGGCATACAAAGCCAAAAGTGCTTCGGGTAAGCCGGTCACAAGCTACCTGCCTTACGGCTTTTTGAAAAGCCCAGAGGACAAATGCAAATGGGTGGTGGATGAGGAAACGGCAGCTATTGTGCGCCGTATATTCCAAATGACAATGGAGGGCAAAGGGCCTTATCAAATCTGTTGCACTCTCAAAGCCTAAAAAGTGCCGATACCCGCCTACTATCTCGCACAAAAGGGCGCAGGACTTCATCAAAAATACTCATTCCCAGACCCTTACAACTGGCATAGCACCACCGTTTGCGGAATACTCAAAAAGCAGGAGTATTTAGGCCACACAGTCAATTTCAAGACCCGCAAGCATTTCAAGGACAAAAAGAGCCACTATGTAGACGAAAGCCAATGGACGATTATGGAAAATACCCATGAAGCTATCTGCGGCGGCAAGCTGTATGTCCACCGCATCTACAACGGCAAGGACAAGCCGACTGCCGTTTGCGGAAACTATGCCAAAGCCTATGACAAGTTGTCTGTGGCGCAAGTGAAATGCGAATCCGGCCATCGCATTGACACCGCCACGGTGATGGAGCTTATCCGCGATAAGGCGGGCTTCATAAAATCGGTACAGGAAACACTTGCGGCACAACAGACGAATGAGATTAAGAAACAGAAAAAACGGCTTGTAGTCTGCAAAAAGCGTTCTGCCGAACTTGAAACGCTTTTCCGTAAAATCTATGAGGATAACGCCCTTGGCAAGCTGCCCGACAAGCGTTATGAAGCTCTTGCAAGCGACTACGGCAAGGAACAGGACGCTCTCGACAAAGAGATTGCCGAGCTTGAAGCCGCCGTCGGCAGTTATGAGGACGGCAGTGTCCGTGCTAAACGCTTTATCGAGCTTGTAAACCGCTACACCGATTTTACGGAACTCACCATACCCATGCTCAACGAGTTTGTGAACAAAATCATCATCCATGAGCGTGACCAAAAGAGACAAATCCAGTCAACCCAAAAGGTTGAGATTCATCTGAATTTTATCGGTGAATACCTACCGCCCACGCTTACAGCAGAACCGCTAAAATCCGAAGATGAGGAAGAACTGTGCAAGGTTTTAGAGCGGCGGGAGAAGTTTCGTCAAGCCTATTTGAAACGCAAGGCAAGCGGCAAGCAACAAGCATATGATCGCCGTTATCGAGAGAGACATAATGCACGGATTGCCGCAAACAGAGCTGCGGTGCTTGCTGATGGGGCTGTGCTTGGGGCAAGTGCGCTTGCACCTGTGGTTTCACGATAATTAACGATAATTAAATAATATTTGTGATTGCGCTTGACAAACGTTAATAATCGTGATATACTGTTAATAAAGATGAACGCGGGTCGACACGTGCCATACTTCAAAAACAATATGGAGGTTTAAAATATGTTCATTGAAGAACGACATCAAGCAATACTCGACATTGTTCAAGCAAACGGACGAATATCCATCGGTGATATTCAAGAAAGATTCGATGTGTCCGTTGATTCAGCGCGCAGAGACTTACGGATTCTTGAGGAAAAAGGGCTGCTTAAACGGACGCACGGCGGTGCTATCCCTTTGTCGCAGGTTGATTTGCGCCCCCCAAGGCACAGGGACTTTAAAAACATGGAAATCTTCGACAACTGTGCGGCTATTGCAAAAAAAGGAGCCGAGTTTATCAAAGAAAATGACGTCGTTTATCTGACAAGCGGTTCATTTGGGTTCATTATGACAAAATACTTACCCAAGGACATAAAATACACGCTTGTGGTAAATTCCGTATCGTTGGCGGACGAATTTAAATTCTGGGATAATGTGACGGTCTACATTACCGGAGGCAAAATGCGTATGCACTCGTCAACTTCTCTTGTTGATGGCTTCGCCGTCGCTTTTGTGAAAAACATGCACTTCGACGTTTGCTTTATCACAGGTGCGGGTTATGAGGCCGATTTCGGTCTTTCCAACGGAACAGACGAGACGGCGACTTTTCAAAGAACGGTTATCGAAAACTCCCGAAAGAAAATCCTCTTAATTGCAAATCAAAAGATAGGTTTTAAGGCGTTTATCAAGGTCTGTGACGCTGATAATTTTAACGTCTTAATTACAGATTGGGATGCAGTTGAGGATGAATTAAGTAAAATTGAAGAAAAAGGCGTACAGGTAATCGTGGTTGAAAAAGAATGAGTGAAACGTAAAAAGTGGTGGTTCATCATCCCTTTTTTTACGTTGAGTAACTTTGTTGTGCGGACGGACGGAAAGGCGGTGCGGGTCATGCGGCGGCTTATCCGTCCAAGCGTACAACCGTCCCCAAAGCTCCCAGCAGGGCCCCGCGGGATGCACCTATGGTCTGCACAGCAGCCCACGGGCAGTTATCCGCAACGCGGTAACTGTCAGAGTGGGTCACACGCTTCAAAGAAGCG